>JAXIPG010000224.1:0-4642 GCA_045403045.1 Terrimicrobiaceae bacterium | reverse complement strand
AAATGGTTGCGGGAAAGAGCTTGTTTGGAGCTGGCCGCAAGCTGCTCCGCCCGGCTTGCCGACTGGCGTTGGTACCGGAAGGCAAACCAGACCGCAATGGCAGCGACGAAGACCGCGGCGAGGATGATCGCGATGAAGTACTTCAGTCTTCGCGCCGTGGCTGCTGCGGCTGCTGCCGCGTTCATGGTCTGTTTGAGACGGTGCTCTGATAATTCGGCAACCCCAGAAACCTCAAGTCGCCGCCTGTATAAGGGAGAGCGGTTAGTTCGTGCATCCTGCCGTTATCCAAACGCCGGAGCAGAAACCGTCCTCCTCCGTCTTAAGCACTCTCAGAGTGCTTTCTCCCTCCGCGCAGCGGAGTTCTAGCAGCCCGTCGAAACGGCCGCTCGATTTTTTCGGAAATCTTCCATCCCAATTTACCGCTCGGGGCTAAGTCCGACGGGCTGCTAGCGCGACCACGTCGGTTCGCTCACCTTACCAAGACCGGTGACGATCGGAACGGACCGGCCGGTCTGTGCGTCGAAAAGGACAATGCTCGATCCCGAACTGAATATCAAATGCCGGGAGTCTGCACCCCAAGCCGGATCCTCTCCACTGGCCACAAGGTTCGTCGCGCCGCCTTGCAAATCCTTCACCGCAATGGAAAACCCTCCTGTCCGCGCCGTGAATGCAACTTTGCGCCCGTCAGGCGACCAACTCGGCTCGGTGCAATAGTTATAGCCGGTCGAAATCAACTGTCCGCTCCCGCCCCCTGCTCCGATCCTGAAAAGTTGGGGCCCGCCACGCTCATCCGAGGAATAGATGATCTGCGATCCATCCGGCGACCATGTTGGCGAGGATTCCACGCCGCGCGTCCTGGTCAATCGGCGGGCGCCGCCGCCGCTAGTACCGATGACATAGAGTTCCGGATTTCCGTCCTTGCTCAGCGTGCAGGCGATTCGGGCGGTGTCGGGCGAAAAGGCGGCGCCGGAGTTGGTGCCGGGAAACTTGGCGACGCGGTTGCGCGACCCGGACGCAAGATCAATCAAATAAATATCTGCGTAACCACTCTGATAACCGGTGTAGGCGAGCTTGCTGCCATCGGGCGCGAGCGCGGGCGCCACGCTGATCGAGCCATCCTTTGTCAACTGGCGCACGTTGGCGCCATCGTAATCGGCAGTATAGATCTCCTTGCGGCCAGTGTGACTGGATACAAACGCGATCCGTGAGCTGGCGATTCCCTTGTGGCCGGTGACGGTCTCCACAATGTCATCGGCAAATCGATGCGCCGCCATCCGCGCGCCGCCTGAATAGGTTTTTTGTAGCACGACGCCTCCACGCTGATCCGTCACCTCGCCTTGCAGTGAGCCTCCAGAGGCTGATCCGCCAATGATGTATGTAGCGCGCTCGGGCGGCGTCAGGATGAACCAACCGGAGAGATCCAGATCGTTTTGGAGAACCTTCGTGGCGGCGGCTCCCTCGCCTCCGCCAAGGCTTTTGAGCGCCACGCTGGTCGTGTCACCTTTGCGGATGGTGATGGTCGTCGCCTCCTGCCCGTGCAGTCCCGAGGCGAGAATAACAAAAAAAATCGCGGCACGCTTCATAGGCACACGCTGTGATTGGCAAAAGCACGAAGCCTTTGCAACCTACGATTTGTAACGTCTGCGCGCCGGATATGTGCCGAGGCTTGTCATCGACTCCGCCAGCGCTCCCGCCCGCAGCAGCGTCCGGCCGACTCCCGGAGACTGAGGGCTGCCGTCAACCTCCAAAAAGAACACATACGTCTGAGGCTTGCCCGGCACGGGACGCGAAACGATCCGGGAAAGATTGACTTTCTGCCGCGCAAAAGGTCCCAAGAATCGATGGAGGCTGCCGCAGACATTCGGAAGAGCCACTACAAGGGCAGTTTTTTGTGATCCGTCCCGAGAATCCTGCGCATCTGCTCCAATGACGAAAAAGTGCGTCACATTCACGGTCTGGCTGAGGGAGGGCAATTCAAGAACTTCCAACCCATAAACCTCAGCTGCGCCAGGAGAGGCCAGCGCCGCCGCTTGGCTGCTTGCAGCCGCTTTCTGCGCAGCCACGGCTGTGCTGGCCACGGCGTGCAGGCGCGCACGCGGATGCCGCGCTTTCAACCACTCCGCATGATGCTTGATTTGCACAAAGTGCGAAAAGACCGTAGTGATCGTTTTCCCCGGGCGACCCAGAAGGGCGATGCGCACGTCCAAGGCGAGCTCCTCGTGAATAAAGACATGTCCCGAATGACGGATCAGCAAGTCCACCGAGTCGTACACCGTCCCCCCGCTCGAATTCTCAATCGGCACGATCCCGAGATCTTCCGCAGAAGCCAATACCCGGTCGAAGACGGCTTCAATCGTAGGACAAGCCGCCAGGATAGCGCGTCTTCCGAACCTCTTGCGGGCAAGGATATGGGAAAACGTTCCTTCGGGGCCAAGATAGCAGACGGATCGCACAAAAACCTTGTGAAGCGACAATTGACGCCTTGCAAGTGAACTCCGCTTGAGTTGCAGCAATCAACGAGAAATTTTCTTGTCACCGCTCATCTGTCGCTCATCACTTCCGCATGCCCACCTACGTTTACGAAACCATTCCCGAGAAAAAAGGTGCGAAACCCAAATGCTATGAGATCACGCAAAGCATCAAAGATGCGGCCCTTGTCAAGCACCCTCAAACCGGGGAGCCCATCAAGCGCATCATCGCGGGAGGCGTGGGCGTGTTGACCTCGTCCCCAGGTGGTCACACTCACACACCTTCCTGCGGATGCGGTGTAGGCGGATGCAGAGGCTAGAGTAAATGCCGAAAGAAATTTCCGAAAGGAATCGCAGAAACCGGTGAGCTTCCCGGCCTGCGTCCTTCTCTGTAGCCTCCTGGTCGCGGGCTGCGCCTTAAAGACTCCGAAGCCTCCGACCAGCCAGGCCGGTATCGCGCATTCCCAGTCCGCCCAGCCAAAGCCGAAGCCGCCCTTTATGACGAGCGTCTTCTCCTTGTTCGGATCCATCCCGAACCTCCTTCCTCGCAAAGCCAAGCCTCCGCAAGCTCAAGTCCCCCGCCTCATCGGAGTCGTCAAAACTGTCAATACCGAAGATCGCTTCGTCCTAATCGATGCCACGACCTTCCGGGGTGCCGAAGCCGGCGACCTCCTGATCTGCATCAGGGATCAAAAGGAAACCGCCAATCTCCGGATGAGCACGTTGAAAAATCCCCCCTTTCTCATCGCTGATATAGCCAGCGGAATCCCATCCCCGGGCGATCGCGTCTTTAAACCCTGAGCCGATCCTTCAATCCCCGTTGACAAATACTGTTAAGTTTCTCTTAATTCTAATATGCTTAATAAAATATTGTGATTGAGCTGAAGAAACCTGAAGTGCGTGCTGACGTCGAACGGCTCGCGGACATCATGATGACGCTTCAGCGTTGTTTGATGCTGCGTCTTTCCGAGGAGCTCTCACGCGGGCAGGTTTCCTTTCCGCAGTTTTTCTTGCTTGGGCATATCGCGACGCATGAATTCCTGTCGATGAGCGAAATCGCAGAGAAGATGAACCACTCCACCGCAGCGGCTACGGGTTTGGTGGATCGTCTGGAGAATCTGGGCTACGTCGAGCGTTCCCATGCCGCGAATGACCGGCGCAAAGTCCTCGTGAAAATCACCGAAAAAGGAAGTGCACTCGTGAACAAAATCCGGCAGGACATCGTGAACAATCTGTCGCAAATCATGGATCTGCTGCCCTTGGAAGAACAAAAAGCTTGGCTGAGCATCTACGAAAAGGTGCATTCCTACTGCCTCAGTAAACAAAGCTCATGCTCCGAGTGAACACTCTCAAAGCCTGTCTGGTCTCATTTGGCGGCGTTGTGGCTGTCTTTTCCGCGCTCGCCCAGACAAACAGCCAATATCCGGCTTCGACGAATGCTCCTGAACCGACGCCGACTCCCAAAACGAGCCCACTTCTCACGCCGCAAACGGTCCTGCCCACACCGCCGCCACTGCCTGCGCTTTCTCCCTATCCGACGCCGCTTCCGGACGGAAGCATGCCTCTGGCCCCTCCGCCGATGTCTACGCCAGCGCCCATCGCGACGCCGCTTCCGGATGGCACGATGCCTCTGACGCCACCGCCGATGCCCACCCCCGTTCTTCCGGACGCCAGCACGCTCTCTGACCAGCTCAATCTGCCTTTGCCCAGCCCCACCCAGTTTCCGGAGCCGCTCCAGAAAACGGGGGAAACCACGGACCTCAAGGACAGCGAGAGACTGGCCATGCAGCAAAAGATGGTCATGGCCGATTTCGAAAAATCGCTCGCCACTCTCATCGCAAAGCAGCGCAATCCGAAGGTGCCGAACATGACGCTCAATGACGCCGTTCAGATCGCACTCAAGCAAAACCCCGACATCCTCAATGCCATCCAGCAAATTCGCTTGACGCGAGGCCAGCTCATCCAGGTGGCCGCACAGGCGATGCCTCAACTGCAAATCAACTCGAGCTACAATCAGCAGCAGGAGGACCTGGTAACTAACGGGAGCGGGCGCGGAGGCAGCGCTATCGAAATAATTAACGGGAGCGGGCGCAGCGTCAGCACTGTCGAAATTCCAAATCCAAACGGCGGCAGGCCTACCGTCATTTCACTTGGCGGAGGCGGCGGCGGCGCCG
>JAXIPG010000146.1:0-15510 GCA_045403045.1 Terrimicrobiaceae bacterium | reverse complement strand
GAGCTCGCGGAAGAGCGTCTCGTAGTAGGGCGGGAAGGCACGCTCGATGGCCTCCATGCTGTAATGGCGCGAGAGCTGGCGCAGCAGCTCGATTTCCAGCCGGATTTGGCGCCTTAGAAAGTGGCGCCGCGCCGCGGTGTCGGACAATCGATCCTGAACGTGCTCATAGGTCTCGCGCGGATAATAGATGATATTCAGCAGATCGAGCTTTTCGCCGGCGGTAAGGCGTTTGCCAAACGTGTGTTCAACCAGCGGACGCAAGCAGCCGGAAGCATTCTTGATCACGTGAATCAGCTTCTTAAATTCGCCGTGAATATCACTGATCACGTGAACGGTCCCCTTCGGAAGGGTGAGAGCGGCACGAAGATTTGCAATGGCGGCGAGCGTGGCGTCCGTATTGGGATACTGGACACTGAGTGCCCGCAAGTAGGCGAGCGTCTGCTCATCCGAGGGAAAATGATCGGGGGAAGACTGGTCACTCATAAACAAAAATTTTCATCTCCGAAGGCTGGTGATCTTGGCTTTCTACATGATCACCGATACAAGGAAAATAGCGATTTGCTGACGTATTCGGGTCTCACCGGTTCACGAAAAACCGAGCACCGGATGGGGCACGTAGGGTTCCTCTAAGGAGGCGATTTCTTCCGGAGTTAGCTTCAGAGACAACGCCGCCACGGCGTCTTCAAGGTGATGCGGCTTCGACGCACCGATGATCGGCGCGGTGATGACGTCCTGATGCAGCACCCAGGCCAGCGCCATTTGGGACATGGGCAAGCCCTTGTCACTGGCGACCTTAGCCACCCGCTCAACCACCGCGCGATCCGTTTCCTTCGTCATCGCATAGAGTCGCTTGCCGACTTCGTCGGAGCTGGATCGAGCCGTCGTGGCTTCCTCCTCCCAAGGACGAGCGAGCTTCCCCCGAGCAAGCGGACTCCATGGAATGACCCCGATTCCCTCCGCCCGGCACAAACCGAACATCTCCCGCTCCTCTTCGCGATAGAGGAGGTTGTAGTGCGGTTGCATGGAGACAAAGCGCGTCCAGCCATTCTGATCTGCCAGGTACAGCGCCTTGGCGAACTGCCAGGCATACATGGACGACGCTCCGATGTAGCGCACCTTGCCCGCCTTTATCACGTCATGAAGCGCTTCGAGCGTTTCTTCAATTGGAGTGTCGTAGTCCCAGCGGTGAATTTGATAGAGATCGACAAAATCGGTGCCAAGACGCTGCAAGCTTGCGTCGATGGCCGTAAAGATTGCCTTTCGAGACAAACCGCCCGCGTTTGGTCCATCGCGCCAAGGAAAAAACACCTTTGTAGCGATCACTACCTCGTCGCGCTTCGCGAACTCGCGAAGCGTCCGGCCGACAATCTCTTCGCTCGTTCCATCGGAATAGGTGTTGGCGGTGTCGAAAAAATTGATTCCGAACTCGATAGCCCGCTGGATGAACGGGCGGCTTTTTTCCTCATCCAGCGACCACATATGAGTCCCCCTCCCAGGCACCCCGTAGGTCATGCACCCCAAGCAGAGGCGAGACACTTTCAGACCTGTTGTTCCGAGTCTTGCGTATTCCATATCTCTACTTCCTGTGTTTCTGATGCGGTTCTTCTGCCTCGATCATTTGGACTGACTCGCAGGACCGCGCCAGCTATGCTCTGGTTCGTAACCGAGCAGGCGTCTTGCCTTCATAATTGATAGGAGCGTCTCGTTTGGATCGAGTTGCTTTTTCAACGGGACGTTTGGGAAGACTTCAGCTAGCAACTCCGACGTCGGACGCGTCATGACAGTGTCGGAGTTGGCGATGATAAACACTTCCGCGCCCTTGAGGGGCACTTCGAGCGCCCTTCGGATCGCTTGGGCAGCATCGCGCGCGTCGATGTAACTCCATAGGTTCCACTTGCGGCCATTCGGGTCGCGCTCGAAGTCCGGAAAACCTGCATAGTCGTGCGGCTCCATCACATTCGAAAACCGCAGGCCAATTATTTTCATCTCTGGGTCCCAGCGACAGAACTACTTCGCCATCTCTTCGCCAAGAAGCTTCGAAAGAGAATAGGCGCTCTCGGGGCGGCCAGGATATTCCTCATCCACCGGAACGTAGGGTGGCGGCGTCTCGAACGGCAATCCAAGAACTGTCTCGCTCGAAGCCCAGACGATATTCTTGATTCCAAGGCGCCGCGCCGCCTCGAAAACGTTGTAGGTGCTTAATATATTGTTGCTGAAGGTCACGGCATCGCTGAATCGCCGAGGCGCTGGAATGGCAGCGAGGTGAACGATCGCGTTAAAGCCGGATTTGCCGTAAACACCGGTGTCAACTGAGGACAACGCATCCAGTGTTTGTCCGAAATCGGCCAGATCCGCCACGATGAACGGACACGCCGGTTCCGCCGGGACCACATTATCCACGTTGAATACTTGATATCCGTGTGCGATCATACCCGCCCGGCCTTGCCGCTTCCTCCGGTAACGACCACCTTTTTTGTATCATTCGTCATAGTTCAGAATAAGTCGCTCCCATTTATCCATTTTACCAATTGATTGCTTTCGCTGAATCAGGAAATCGTTGAGCGAATAGCCGAGCCTGGGTCTTTTTTCGGCACGAAGTGCCGGTTTTAGCAGGATGTCGGGCGGTTGGCCCTCTTTGCACGGTGGGTTTTCGATGAGAAATTCCACTCGGACTTCCAAGTCCGACAGCCTGCTAGAACTTGAGAACGATTTTCCCAACGTGCGAGCCGCTCTCCATGTACTCCAACGCTTCCCGCGCTTTTTCAAAGGAGAAGATCCTGTCGATGACTGGCTTCAGGCCGTTCAGAGCGATCGCACGATTCATATCCTCGAACATTTGGCGCGAACCAACGAAGATCCCCTGCAGGCGAACGGATTTCATCAGGACGCGGGCCGGGTCCAGCCCGCTGCCGCCCGCAAGGACGCCAATCATTGAAATGCCGCCGCCCATGCGCACAGCGTTCAATGACTTCGGCAACGTCCCGGCTCCCCCCACTTCGACCACATGATCGACCCCAACCCTCTCAGTAAGGCGAAAAACCTCCTTATCCCAATCAGGAGTTTTCTTGTAGTTGATCGTCTCGTCGGCACCCAATTCGCGAACTCGTGCAATCTTCTCGTCGCTGCTTGATGTCGCGATCACTCGAGCCCCGTGCAGTTTTGCCAGTTGGACGGCGAAAGTCGAAACTCCGCCAGTGCCGAGCGTCAAAACTGTCTCGCCGGCTTTGAGATTCCCAAATTCGACGAGTGCATGCCAAGCCGTCACCCCGGCGCAAGGAAGTGCGGCTGCTTCCTCGTAAGAAAGATGATCGGGAACTCGGACCAGACCGTTTTCGTCAAACGCACCGTATTCGCGCAGCACCCCATCCAAATCTCCGCCGCCAAGTGCGGTCCGCGCTTTCTGCGGCGTGACCGCACCTTCGAGCCAGCCTTGCATGAAAATCGGACAAACGCGCTCTCCAACCTTCCAGCGCGTTACGTTTTCGCCGACCGCGATCACCTCCCCTGCCCCGTCGGATAGAGGCACAGCCGGGAACTTGGCATCGGGTCTGTAGATGCCCTTGAAGAACATCACGTCTCGATAGTTCAATGACGCCGCATGGAATTTGACCACGACTTCGTGCGCGGAAGCTCGTGGCTCGTTGCGATCAGTGAGGACCAGATTCTCGAGCCCAAATTTTCGATATTCGAATGTTTTCATCGTGCGTTGACTTCCAATAACGTCGCTCTTCATCCGCTTAACCAATTGATTGTTTCCATGGGTTTTTTGTTCGAGGCTTCTGCGACGACCCGACGTCCCTCGTGATATCTACTGAACGTTCCAGCATCTTCAATGCCTTCAACAGTCCTCTCGATAGTCGATGCAAATCACGCTGCGCTCGACGCTGCGGACGTGCGGAAAATCGTTATCCGGGCTTGCCCGGCCAGAGACTACTTGAACAAGAGGGTCCTGCTCATCGTGCCCGACACCACGCGCACCGCGCCGGTGGACCTTTGCTTTAAAGCCCTGCACGAGGAACTCGCTGGGAGGACAGCGGCTTTTGACGTGATGGTAGCGCTCGGCACGCATCAACCGATGACCGAGAAAGCCATCTGCGACCGCCTTGGCATCTCGCTCGCCCAGCGCAGAGGACGCTACCGCAGCGTGCAATTGATCAATCACGATTGGCAGAACCCTGATGCCCTAATCTCGCTCGGCATCATTCCGGCAAAAGAAATCAGCGAGCTGTCCAGGGGACTGTTCGCAATGGACGTGGAAGTGCGGGTGAACCGCCGGCTCTTCGACTACGACCAGCTCATCATCATCGGGCCGGTCTTCCCACATGAAGTCGTCGGGTTTTCCGGCGGCAACAAGTATCTATTTCCAGGCGTCAGCGGTCCTGAAGTCTTGAATTTTTTCCATTGGCTCGGCGCTGTGGTGACCAATCCGATGATCATCGGCAACAAATGGACGCCGGTGCGCAAGGTTGTGGACCGCGCCGGTTCGATGGTCAGCGTGCCAAAGCTCTGCTTCTGCCTTGTTGTCAAAGGCACGGACCTGGCCGGGGTATTTGTCGGCAGCCCGGAAGCGGCTTGGACCGAGGCGAGTGAATTGTCGCGGCAGTTGCACATCCTCTATAAAGACAAACCATTCTCCACCATCCTCTCGTGCGCACCGAGGATGTATGACGAGCTATGGACCGGGGGAAAGTGCATGTACAAGCTGGAGCCAGTGCTGGCGGACGGTGGCGAACTCATCATCTACGCGCCGCATATATCCAGGGTTTCGGTCTCGCACGGCCACGTGATCGAAAAGATCGGCTATCACTGCCGTGACTACTTTTTGAAACAGTGGGACAAGTTCAAAGATTACCCGTGGGGCACGCTGGCGCATTCGACGCACGTGCGCGGAATCGGGAAATTCGAAAACGGCGTCGAGCATTGCCGCGCAAAGGTGACGCTCGCCACTCGTATCCCGCGCGAGACCTGTGAAAAGATCAATCTCGGCTACCGTGACCCGGATTCGATCGAAGTCGAAGATTTCGCCAACCGCGAGGGCGAAGGTGTGCTGCTCGTCCGAAAAGCCGGCGAGATGCTCTATCAACTCCGCCAACCTGCTGCGTGGGCGCGTGGCGGAGCCTGAAACCGCGGGCCACTGTGTGTCAGATTTCAAACGAAGAAAAATTTGACATGCCACTAGCACGTGACAGTCATTCTGTCGTAAGGTTGCGACCTGCAGGGTGGAGTCAAGGGGACATTATGGATCAGATAATCTTCGGAATCGGCGAGGAGGGGCTACGGCTGAAGGCAGACCCATCTTCCAAAACTTGTGTTTCTTCAATAGGCTGACAACAGGAAATCATGATGCGACGTGTTACTACTCACGATATTGCTCGAGAAGCGGGAGTGTCGCGAACGACTGTCTCGCACGTCCTGAACGATCAGCCGGGAATCAACCTCAGTCCCAAGACCAAGGAACGCGTCCTGGCGACCGCTCGAAAACTTGGCTACGTTCCAAACTCGGCGGCCCAGATGCTCGTTACCGGGCGAAGCCGATGCATAGGCCTCGTCTTTCCACGCCCCGATTTGCTTGCAGTGGATGCCTTCATACCCAGCATGATATATGGCATGAACGAAGTGTGTCGTGAACGCGGCTATCGCTTGGTCATCGAGGCCACTAAGGAGCCGCCTGGCGACGATGCCTATTCGGACCTGGCGAAAAGCAAACGCGTTGACAGTTTGATCATCATCAACCCTCGCAAGGGTGATATTGCACTGCAAAAGACAATTAAATCAAAGTTCCCCGTGCTGATCGCAGGGACTGCTGAAGGGCCGGGCGAGAATGCGATCGCAACACAAGAGGATCAGGCTAGCTGCCAAATTACCGGCCACTTGATATCACTCGGACACCAACGAATTGCCCATATCGGCCATGCTTCGCTGGACTACGTGGCAGTATGCCGGCGTCTCGAAGGCTACCGCACCGCTCTTGAAACGGCAAACCTCCTGTTCGATCAAGCGCTCGTCGCCCAAGGGGATTTCACCTTGGAAAGCGGCTACATCGCGATGAAGCAGATATTGGCCTCGAATGCTCGTCCCACAGCGCTTTTCGCCGGCAATGATACCATTGCCATTGGAGCGATGCTGGCAATTCGCGAAGCAGGACTCTCCATTCCAAGAGATTTCGCCGTCGTAGGATACGACGATATTCCCAGCGCAGCATACGCGTGCCCTCCGCTCACTACCGTCCGCACTCATGCCTACGAACACGGGAAACTTTTCGCAGAGGCCGCGATCAGGCTGATGGACAAAGAAGAGATCGGAAGCCAACAAGATGCCCTCCCACTTGAGTTGATTATCCGAGAGTCCTGCGGAGCAAAGGCAGGAAAAATCAATTCCATCTCTTCTCGCCCCAGTTCAAAGAATCTTAGCGATTCACGCAGTCTGATAAAAAATTCTTAAAAAACATTTTGACAGATTACTAGCACGTGTCATTCTCTTCGAAAGTTCCACCTAGCACCTGTCACCCTCACCATATGCCCACCACAACTCCCACCTTATCAGGCTCGTCGGCGGCGCCACGTCCCGCGGCGCGCACGCGTCCACGGTTCTTGCGCAGCGAAGCGTTCTGCGGCTTGTTGTTTATCGCGCCGGCTCTCATCGGTTTTACGTTCTTTTATCTTCTACCGACGATTCGCGCTTTTTACATCGGCCTGACGAACTGGAGCCTTTTGCGTGCGCCGAAGTGGATAGGTTTGGATAATTACATCCGGCTCTTCCAGGACGACAAGTTCTGGAAGTCGATTTGGATCACGTTCCTATACGTTCTTTACAACATTCCCTTCCAGACGGTGCTCGGGCTATTGATCGCCGTCCTCTTGAAGCGGTTGACCGGTTCGGTCTTTGTCCGCTCGGTCATGCTGATGCCGTTTTTGGTCTCCAATGTCATCGCCGCGATGATCTGGTTCTACATGTTCGATCCGGTCCTCGGGTTTGTGAACGTGGTCTTGAAAGCCTTAGGTTTGGAAGGCCACGCCTTCTTCAGCGATCCCAATCTGGCGCTGCCTACGATCGCTTTCATCAACGTTTGGCGTCACATGGGGTACACCGCCCTGCTCTTCTACACGGGGCTGCAGTCGATTCCCGAACACCTCTATGAGGCGGCTCGGATTGATGGCGCCTCGGAATGGCGGATGTTTTGGTCAGTCACCCTGCCTCTTTTGCGACCCACGCTGGTATTTGTGTTGGTAACAAGCGTGATCGGTTCGTTTCAAATCTTCGACACCATCGCTGTGACGACCCAAGGCGGTCCGGGAACAGCGACTCGAACAGTTCTTTGGTACATTTACCAGGAGGCCTTTGTCAGCATGCGAATGGGTTACGCCTCGGCGATGTCGACAGTGCTCTTTCTGGGTTTGGTGCTCGTCACGCTCGTTCAAATGCGTGTGTTGCGTTCCGGAGAATCCGACCTGGGATAATTCTAATGAAAAGATCATCCAAAAGACTCCCTCTTGGCCGATGGCTTGGTTATGCGGCCCTAGTTATCGTGGCCATTATCTCGCTTGGTCCGCTCTGGATCGCGCTTAAGACGGCTTTAAGCGGCCCGACCGCCTGGCTCACAAGCGCGGGATCGGTCCTTCCGCAGGACACAACGCTCTTCAATTTTCAAAGGGTGCTCGGTTTTGTGGATGCGAGTGATCCGCGCCTGACGCAAACCGGAATGGCGAAGATCGATTTCTTCCGAGCGTTGCTCAACAGTGCGATCTTCACTGCTCTGGCGGTCATCCCGCAGATCTTCTTTAGCGCGACGGCCGCTTACGCCTTTGCCCGGTTGAAGTTCCCCGGGCGCGATGTGCTCTTCTTCCTGTTCATCGCAGCGACCATGATCCCTGGCGCCGTCCTGTTTATTCCGAACTTTATCCTTATTCGCGACTTGGGCTGGCTAAACACTTTCCAAGGCATGGCAGCGCCCTATGCACTCATGACGCCGTTTGCCGTCTTCTTTCTGCGGCAGATGTTCTTGTCCACACCTAAGGATGTCGAGGAAGCGGCACGCATCGATGGGGCATCTTACTTTTCCATTTTCTTTCGCATGATTCTGCCGATGCACAAGGCGTCGCTAGCCACGTTGGCCATCCTGACGACGGTATCGACCTGGAACGAGTTCTTCTGGCCCTTCCTCATTGGGCGCGAAGAAGGCGTTCGCGTGATAGCGGTCGCAATCAATGCGTTTCGCACGCAGCAGCAGGCCGGATCTCCCGATTGGACGGGCCTCATGGCGTGCACGATTCTCGGAATGATCCCCATGATCGCTCTGTTGGTCTTCTTCGGCCGGAAGGTGGTCGAGTCGTTCCAATTCAGTGGCGCCAAATAAAAACAACCCCAAAAAATAGAAAACTAAAGTTATGTATCGCTTCAGAAAACTCCTCCTCGCAACCTTTTCGCTGGCTGCCGCCTCCGCGCACGGCGCCACCGAAATTACTTATTGGCTCTGGGACGCCCTGCAGCTGCCCGCCTATCAAGCCGCCGCTGCGGCATTTCAAAAGGCAAACCCGGATATTAAGGTAAAGGTCACCCAGACTGCCTGGGGAGACTATTGGACGTCGCTGAGCACGGGCTTGGTTTCGGGCACCGCGCCGGACGTCTTTACGAACCATCTCGCCAGATATCCGGAATTCATCGCAAATGACTTGCTGGTCGACATTGCTCCGATGATCAAAAAGGAAAATGTCCCCACCGACATCTACCTTGGCGGTCTTTACGAACTCTGGGGTAAGGAAGGCAAGCAATATGGCCTGCCAAAAGATTGGGACACGATTGCGCTCATTTACAACAAAGAGATGTTGGTTAAGGCGGGCGTGGATCCTAAGGAACTGGAAAACCTAACTTGGAACCCGAAGGATGGCGGATCCTTTGGCCAGCTGATCGCGAAGCTTTCCATTGACGAAGCCGGCAACAATGGATTGTCGCCGAACTTCAATCCACAGAAGGTCAAGCAGTATGGTTTGTTGGTTGACGGTACGATGGATGGCTTCGGTCAGGTTGAGTGGAGCCACTTTGCTGTGTCCAATGGCTTCAAGTTCCATGACGGGCCCTGGGCGAAGGGATTCCACTACGATGACCCGAAGCTGGCCGAAACACTGCAATGGATCGTTGATGGAATGAAGAAGGGTTTCATCGTTCCGGCTCGCGACTCGCGGCAACTCGGCGCAAACGGCTTCTTCGCAGCCGGCAAGGGAGCGATGGCGTTGACGGGCTCCTGGACGATCAACTGGTATCTCGACAACGCGAAATTTGAGAAGGGCTTCGCTCCCTTGCCGGTCGGTCCGAACGGCCGCAAATCGATGTTTAACGGTCTCGCGGACTCGATTTGGCTTGGCAGCAAGCACAAGGAAGAGGCCTGGAAATGGGTCAAGTTCCTGGGTTCCGAAGAGGGGCAGAACATTGTTGCCGAATCCGGCGTAGTCTTTCCAGCAATCAAGAGTGCCGCAGAGAAGGCTCAGCAGGTTATGAGCAAGAAGGGCGCGGACGTATCGCCCTTCCTTAAGGAGGCAACGGATCCACAGGGAACCTTTCTTTTCCCGATCGCCGACCACAGTGCCGACGTCTTGCGAACCACAAAGGTCGCGCTGGATGCGATTCTGCTCAACGGAGCCGATCCCGCCTCCACAATGAAGGAGGTAAACGAAGAAGTGAACGCGCTTTTCGAGTAACAGTATCCTTAGCACATCAAGATAAAACCTAACTCGGACTGTGCCGCGGATGCAATCAGCCGCGGCACGGTCCCTAAGCCGAATTCAAAATCAACTAAGAGCACAACTAATGAGTAACTCACCAAAGAAAATCACATTCATCGGGGCTGGAAGCACCGTTTTCGCAAAGAATCTTATTGGGGACATCCTTTCCTTGCCCGAGCTCGCCGACTCGAAGATCTGCTTGTATGACATCAATGAGAACCGTCTCAAGACATCCGAAGTCGTTGCGCGGCGCATCGCCCAAACTCTTGGGGCTCCGAGCACCATCGAAGTGACCACCGATCGCTCTCGCGCGCTCGAGGGCGCTTCCTACGCGATCAACATGAGCCAGGTCGGCGGCTATCGCCCGTGCACGGTCACCGATTTTGAGATCCCCAAGCGCTACGGTCTGCGCCAGACCATCGCAGACACCCTTGGCATTGGCGGAATCATGCGAGCGGTGCGTACGATCCCCGTGCTGATCGACATGTGCCAGGACATGGAACGGCTCTGCCCCGAGGTTCTTCATCTCAATTATGTCAACCCGATGGCGATGAATTGCTGGGCCTTGGGTGAGGCCACAAAGGTTCAAACGATCGGACTCTGCCACAGCGTGCAGCACACCGCAGGAGAACTCTCCCACGACATCGGCGTGCCGCTCGAGGAGATCAATTACGTCGCTGCCGGAATCAATCACGTCGCCTTTTTCCTGCGCTTTGAGCGAAACGGTCAGGATCTTTATCCGGAAATCCAGCGCGTAGTCTCGGAGGGACGGGTTCCCGATGGCAACCGCGTCCGCTACGACATGTTCAAGCGGCTCGGCTATTTCGTCACGGAGTCCAGCGAACACTTCGCGGAGTACACTCCCTGGTATATCAAACGAGACCGGGAAGACCTCATCAAGAGATTCAATATTCCGCTTGATGAATATCCGCGCCGTTGCGAATCTCAGATGGCAGAGTGGGAAAGGCTTCGAGTCGAGTTGGAAAGCTCGGACAAGCCCCTCGAGATCCGGCGCAGCGTCGAGTACGGATCCTTGATCATCCATAGTCTGGAGACGGGCACTCCCCGGGTGGTCTACGGCAATGTGGCCAACAGTGACCTCATTGAGAACCTCCCCTCCGGCTGCTGCGTTGAGGTTCCTTGCGTGGTCGACAAGAATGGCGTTCAGCCGGTTCGTGTTGGGCGCATTCCGTCCCACCTCGCCGCGCTCATGCAAACCAACATCAACGTGCAAGCCTTGACGGTCGAAGCAGTCCTCAAGGGCGATCCCGAGCTCCTCCATCACGCAGCCATGCTGGACCCGCACACCGCCGCTGAGCTCGATCTCGATCAGATCAGCTCCCTCGTCGATGATCTTCTCGCCGCCCATGGCGAGTGGATTCCCGAAACGCTTCGACCCGGTTCGCAAAAGTCTAAAGCTGCCTAAACAAGAATCGAAAGCGCTCTATCCGCACATGACCATCTTCGAGAACATGGCCTTCGGCTTGAGGATTGCGAAGAAGAACAACGATTTCATCGCGGAAACCATCGGCCGTACAGCCAAGGCACTGGGTCTCGAAAAGATGCTCGAGCGAAATCCTCAGGCGCTTTCAGGCGGCCAGCGCCAGCGCGTTGCGCTAGGTCGCGCCATTGTCCGAAACCCCAAGGTCTTCCTCTTCGACGAACCCTTATCCAATCTGGATGCCAAAATGCGCGTTCAGATGCGCTCGGAGATCTCCCGGCTTCACGCCGAACTCGGCTCCACCATGATCTACGTGACCCATGATCAAGTCGAAGCGATGACCATGGGTGATCGCATCTGTGTTATGCGCGATGGCCTCATCATGCAGATCGCCGATCCGCTCACGCTTTATCGCCAGCCGCAAAACATGTTTGCCGCAGGCTTCATCGGCAGCCCGCCGATGAACCTGCTCGAGGGCACCGTCCAAAGACGCGATGGAGGGCTCTTCTTCGTGCAGAGCTCGGAAACCAACGGCCTCGACTTGCCTCTGAAAGGTCGCCTCGAAGCTCTTGCGGAAAAATACATCGACAAAGAGCTCGTCTTCGGCATTCGCCCTGAACACATAAGCAATGAGTCTATCGATGGCTTGAGCGCAGCGGCAACTTTGGCCGTCGAGACCTCTGAACCCATGGGGTCGGAGTCGCTTGTCTACTTTAAAGCAGGTTCAGGCAGCTTGATCGCTCGTATCCAAGGCGATCATATCTTCCATCTCGGTGAGAAGGTGGCTGTTCAGTTGGATCTCGACAAGGTAACCCTCTTTGACCCCTCAACTGAAAATGTGATTAGCTAATCGGGGAGAGAGTTCTCAAGATCCGTATGCGGAGCGGGCCAATTTTCCAAGACTTGCATTAGAGCAAATGCCGAAAGAAATTTGCTCTAGAACATTGTGATTCGACCGATTACCACTCACGATATTGCCCGAGAAGCCGGGGTGTCGCGCACGACCGTCTCTTACGTGTTGAGCAATCGACCCGGAATCAGCGTGAGTCCTAAGACCCGGAAGCGCGTCCTGGTAACCGCTCGAAAACTTGGCTATGTTCCGAACTCGGCCGCTGAGATGCTCGTCACCGGCCGCAGCCGAAGCATAGGCTTGGTCCTGTCACGTCCTGAGCTGATTTCCGTGGATGGCTTTATACCGATCATGATTTATGGCCTGAACGAGGTGTGTAGGGAACGCGGATATCGCTTATCGATGGAGGCGGTTCACGATCCACCTGGCGCCGACGACTATTTGGATCTGGCAAAAAGCAAACGCATTGACAGCATGATCGTCATCAACCCACGCAAAGGGGATTCCGCCTTGCGAAAGGTAATGGAATCGAAGTTCCCTGTCTTGGTTTGGGGGTCTTCCGAACGCCCGCAGGAAAGCGCAATTGCAACACAGGAAAATCAAGCCAGCTGCCAAGTTACGAGCCACTTGATATCGCTTGGGCACCAACGGATTGCCCACATTGGTCATGCCTCGCTTGAATACGTAGCCGTACATCGACGGCTCGGAGGATATTGCGCCGCACTAAGGGCGGCAAAGCTTCCGTTCGATGAAGCTCTTTTCGTCGAGGGAGATTTCACCTTTGAGAGCGGCTACCGCGCAATGAAACAGATCCTGGCTTCGAATGCGCATCCTACAGCGCTTTTCGCCGGCAATGACACCATTGCCTTCGGCGCCATGCTCGCCATTCACGAAGCCGGACTTTCCATTCCAGAAGATTTCGCCGTCGTGGGATACGATGACCTTCCCATCGCAACCTATGCGTGCCCGCCGCTCACTACGGTCCGCACGCATGCCTTCGAACAGGGGAAACTTCTTGCAGAGGCTGCAATTGGGCTGATGGACAAAGAAAGGATCGGAAGCCAACAAGATGTCCTCCCGCTCGAGTTGATCATCCGAGAATCTTGCGGAGCGAAAATAGGAGGACAAAGCCAACCGACTTCCCCACTGTCTGGCCCAAAGAAACGTAGTCGAACCTCGCGGGCCGCAAAACCGATCCTCGGAGCGATGGCTTCAGCTGTCGAGCTTTAGAGCAAATGCCGAAATAGATTTCCGAAATGGTGGATTGAATTAGGTGAGAAACTCACTGTCCAATTCGACCTCGATCGGCTTACTTTCCTGAACGTGCTTGGTCCCATGCGAATTGCGAACCATGCTGTGGTCGCGGGTTCCTCTTCAACGATGGGCAATCCCCCTAGAAGAAAGTTCTCCACGTCTGCCTCTTTTCCCGGTTTTGCTTCCAATTGAACGAACAGGGCTACTTTGACCATAGATGACTCCTTTGACGGTGTAGTTGAAATCTAGCACGCAAATGTCGCAGGGGAACACCTAACTTTGTTCCATTAGTTTAGAGCAAATCCCGTGCAACCTGGAAACACATCGCCAAACAATTCACAAGATCGAATATCCGCCGTCAATCAAGCAGACGGCACCGGTCACATAAGAAGAAGCCTCGGAAGCCAAATATACCGCTAAGCCGCCAAGTTCGTGCGGCTTTCCCATCCTCTTCATTGGTGTCAGTCCTGTCCAAAGGTCGATCTTATCCTTATGCTCCGCCCGGAACTGCTCGATCATCTCGGTCTCCATATAGCCTGGGGCAATTGTATTTACTCTAATATTGTGCTTGGCCCACTCAAACGCGAGACTCTTCGTCAGCATGATCACCCCCGCCTTCGATACATTGTAAGCCGCTTGAGATTGCGGAGTATTCACGATGAGGCCCGACATTGAAGATGTATTTACTATCGAGCCCCTCTGTTGTCTTATCATGATCTTCCCCACCGCTTTGGACACTATAAAAACGCTGTCCAGGTTTACGCTCATGATGCGTTTCCAGTCCTCAAGGCTCATCTCTTCGGCGTTCACCCACTGCGCAATGCCGGCGTTATTGAATAACACGTCGATTCGACCGAATTGCCTCACGACCTCGTCGACCATTTGGTCAACCTCCGTTTGATTGGTTACATCCGCTTTCAAGGCGAGAGTACGAACCCCTTCAGCAGCAAGTGCATTCGCAGTTTGCTGAGCAGATTCCAGATCCAAATCAACGACGACGATATTGGAACCCGCTTGGGCGAGGCTCAGAGCCATTGCTTTTCCCAATCCCCTCGCCCCTCCCGTCATAATCGTAACCTTATCCTTCAAACTGAATCGTTCTAAAATATTCATAAGTTTCATGTAAGAATGCTTATTACTATCATCGAGAATCAATTTGATCCAACTTGACTTTCGGATCGCGGTTCAACACCATCTCCACATGAGAACGTTCGCTGAGTACCGATTCGGTAGGCGCACGACACCTGAAAAGCGATTTCCTGTCAGTTCGCCAGCCTTCCCAAAGTGAAAACCTACTCAGCAGTCTTTTGGGGAGAGCGTCTGCTACGCAGCTTGAAAATTCAAACTAAATCTACCCCACTCGCAAGCGGCTAACGGAGTTAACGTCATGAGAGGAGGTTGCTTTAGGGTTTTATCAGCGCTCGCTGTCGGTTTCGTCTTGCTGGCCGCGACATCGCAGGCCCAGTTCGCCTACGTCGCAAACGGTGGCGGTAGCAACAACGTCTCGGCCTATAGCATCGGTGAAAATGGGGCGCTAACGCCCATTCCGGGCTCGCCGTTCGCCGCGGGGAATTTACCATCTAGCGTGACAGTGCACCCGACGGGCAAGTTCGCCTACGTAGTCAACGAGGGCAGCAACAACGTCTCGGCGTATGGCATTGGCGAAGACGGAGCCCTGACGCCCATCCCAGGTTCCCCCTTCGCAGCGGAGACTGATCCCCATGAAGTGGCAGTGGCCCCTGCGGGCAAGTTCGCCTATGTAGTAAACGCGGTCAGCAACAACATCTCGGCATACCGCATTGGCGAAAACGGGGCTCTGACGCCCATACCGGGTTCCCCCTTCGCAGCGGGGAGTTTTCCACGTTCAGTGGCAGTGGACCCCACGGGCCAGGTTCTCTACGCGGCATATCAAGTTAGCAAAAACAACTCGGCGTACCGAATCGGTTAGGACGGAGCCCTGACGCCTGTCCCGGGTTCGCCGTTTCCAGCGGGGATCGGACCCTTTTCAGTGGCAGTGGACCCCACCGCCAAGTTTGCCTACGTGGTAAACGAGGGTGACGGCAACGTCTCGGCCTACCAAATCAGTGAGAATGGGACCCTGGTGCCTATCCCGGGTTCGCCGTTCGCAGCGGGAAGCGATCCCGTCGAAGTGGCAACGAATCCCAAGGCCAAGTTCGTCTACGTGGCAAATCAGGTCAGCAACAACGTCTCGGCGTATAGCATCGGTGAAAACGGAGCCCTGACGCCTA
>JAXIPG010000042.1:0-5263 GCA_045403045.1 Terrimicrobiaceae bacterium | reverse complement strand
GCGCGGGTTCACGACGAAGTGATCGCCCAACTCTGCGAAGAACTCACTGCGACGGAAACCGTTTTTCCAGGCACCGACCTGCGCCTGATTTTTCAGTTGGTCGGCTCATCGTAATTCCCGTGGATCAGGATGTCTGAGCCTTCACGAAAAAGTTGCGACCTTCGGCCCAGCGGCACACCGATGGCCAGCAGATCGGCCGCACCCAAGAGCGCCGCAGCCATCAGTGCCAGCGCTCCAGAAAAACTAATCCCGTGGAGCACGGTCCCGGTAATGCTGGCCTTGCACAACCGCTGTGCGAACTGAACGGCCCGTGCGTAATCGCAAACTGCGCCACGCAGCACCGAGGATTCCGGCGTCTCGATTCCCGTGAGGACGTATCCCCATTTCGAAATGTCGGGCGCCGCCGCCCTGGACCAGCCAAATCCGCGAATATCGACGCCGACCGAATCGCAGGATCTATTTGATCCTTGCCGAGACCTTGAACGACGGCCATCGCGTGCTGCTGGAGGGACTTTTGCGACAGCCTACCGGATCGACTTCCAGCACGCTGGCTTGGTTGCGACAAACGCCCGGTGCGCCAAGCGCAAAGCACCTATTGGAACACCTTCAACGACTGAAGACAATTGAGACGCTCGATTTACCAGAGGGCTTGCAGCTTCAAATTCATCAGAACCGATGGAGAAACTAGCCCGCGAAGGCGGCCAGATGACCGTGCAACATTTGCGCGACCTCGAAAATTACGCGGCGCTATGCGACGTTGCTCGCGGTTCTACCGGAGGACAAGGCAACCCTCATTGACCAAGCCCTCGATCTCCATGATCGGATGATCGGAGCTCTTTTCAACCGTGCCAAACGCCGCCACGCCGAGGAATTCCAGCAATCGGGCGAGGCCATTCACGAGAAAGTTCGGCTCTATTGGCGCATTGGTGAAGCTTTGCCACAAGCCAGAGAAAGCGGGGCCGATCCTTTCCCCGCTATCGAAGCGATCATCCCGTGGGAAGCGTTCGTGCAAAGCGTGACAGAGGCCCAACGGCCCGCGCGAGTAGAAGGCTTCGACTATCTGCAGCGGATCAGCGAGGGCTACACGCAAATCCGACGCTACGCTCCCGCTTTTCTGGATGCCTTCCGATTTAAGGCAGCGCCCGCGGCGCAACCAATCCTTGAAGCGATTGAAACGCTTAAGGCGATGGACGCTGATGGCCTGCGCAGAGTGCCTGTGGATTTACCGATCCTTGCGCCCTGCACCTTTTCCCCTTCCCTTTCACACGCGCTAGCACCGAATCTAGGCGACCCGCTCCGAGTGTCCCGTCGCCTCCACTTCGCAAGCGACGGCAGATTCCGCCCGGAAAAAAGCCACCAATCAATCGCGGGTAGCTGCGGCAGCACAGCTGGCGAGCCGTCGGTGTCGCGCACGTCGCCCCTGTAGCGGAAGACGGTGCCATCCGTCATCTCGCGGAACGCACGCGTCGACAGGAGCAGGGTCAGGTCGCCGCTTTGGACATGCTGATGATGGCGTTGCTAGAAGGGCAGGAGCGCACAGAAGAGGAGTTCCGTGAATTCTATCAGCGAGCCGGCATCAAGCTGACGAAGGTTGTTCCGACCCCATCCGTGCTGTCCATTGTTGAAGGTGTGGCAGTGCGGTAGGATGGGCAAACATGCTGGTTCGCGGCGAGCGCGTGGCTTACTAAGAGGCGTCCGCCGAGAATTCCGGCATCATTTGCAGCCTTCCAGCCGCTATGGTAAGCGAAGGAATGCTCCGCTGGATTTTCCTTCCTCTGCTAGCCATTGCCGCACATGCGCAGGTCTACCAAGGCAAGACCCTTGTTGCGGCTTCGCTGGTGGCGGACACGACGGCCATTGTTCCCGGAAAGCCCGTCGATGTGGGCGTTCTCCTGGAATTGGCGCCGCGCTGGCACACGTATTGGGAATACCCTGGCGACGCCGGGCTTCCGACATCGATCACCTGGACGCTTCCTGAAGGATTCGTTGCGGGGCCCATTCAATGGCCTGTGCCGGATCGCGTCATGGAGCCGGGCGATATTGAGGTCTATGCTTACAAGGAGAAGGTTCTTCTAATTACCACCATCGTTCCACCGGCGGAGCTTGCGGAAAAAACGGTAACCCTCCGCGCCAAGGTGGACTGGCTCGTTTGCGAGGAAATTTGCATTCCGGGTTCAGCCAACTTGGAACTCTCTCTGCCCGTCGCCCGTCAATCCGCAGAAGCAAATGCAGAGCTCTTTTCCGCTTTTCGCGCATTACTTCCCGCCGCCACGCCGCCTCCTTATCAACTCACCTGGACCAGGAACGGCAACTCGCTTGGGTTGAGCGTGAGTGGCTTGAAGGATGCAAAAGCGGTGGATCTTTTCCCGCTCCCCCGCAAGGGCCAGCAAGTTGGGCACCCGCAGAATGGGTCGATTCAAAACGGTGCTGCGACGCTGACGCTTGAGAATTCCGGCGATTTGCGGGGCGTGCTGGTTGTGGAGACAGGAAGCGGCCGCCGAGGCTGGCTTGTTTCTTCGAGCGAACAGCCCAGCCCGGGCGGCACGCCAGGTTCTTCGAAAGTCTCGACTCAAGGCGCCAATAAGCCAAGTCTCTGGCAAGCTTTCTTTTTCGGTTTCCTGGGTGGTTTCATCCTGAACCTCATGCCATGTGTGCTCCCGGTGATTTCGCTGAAGATCTTCGGTTTCATCCGTCAGGCAGGCGACCATCCCGAAAGAATCCTGCGGCACGGTCTGGCGTTCATCGCGGGAATCTTCGCTTGGTTCCTTGGGCTTGGCTTGGTTATTGTGGCGCTGAAGTTGGCGGGAAGCGAAGTGACATGGGCATTTCAGTTTCAGAATCCATGGTTCAACCTTATCATCGGCTGCATCGCTTTTGTTTTTGCGCTCAATCTTTTCGGTGTCTTTGAAATCGTTCTCCCAGGACGCGCGAGCACCGCGTTGGCGGAGGCGTCGTCGCGGGAGGGCTACACGGGTTCCTTCTTTCAGGGCATTTTTGCGACGTTGCTGGCCACGCCCTGCACCGCACCCTTTTTGGGCACGGCTCTCGGAGTTGCCTTCAGCCAGTCTCCCGTGGTGATTCTTGCGATGTTCGCCTCCGTGGCGCTTGGTATGAGTGCGCCTTACTTTCTTCTCTCCGCCCAGCCCGGCTGGATGAAGCTGCTGCCGAAGCCGGGCGCATGGATGGAGCGTGTGAAGCAATTCATGGGATTCCCGCTGCTGGGAACGCTGATTTGGCTTCTTTACATCCTCGGTAATCAAAGAGGGCACGATGCCGTGATCTGGGCCGCCGCTTTTCTCCTTTGTCTTGCGTTGGCCTGCTGGATCTACGGTGCATTCTGCGGGCCACTCTCCTCTGTGAAGACGCGTATCGTGTCGATCGCGGCGATCGTGCTCATCGTCTTCTTTGGCGCTAGGCTTTTTCTCGTTGGGAAATTCACGCACTCGGCCGCACCTGAGGCGACGAGCCGTCCGAGCGATGGCGTTGCGTGGAGACCTTTTTCTCAAAAGGAACTCGACGCGTTGCTGCGGGCGGGCGAGCCGGTATTTGTCGATTTTACGGCGGACTGGTGCATTTCCTGCAAGTTCAATGAACGGACAGCGATCGACGTTCCCGCAGTGCGGGAAGCCTTTGCGAGGGACCATATCGTTCCCATGAAGGCCGACTGGACGAACGCCAACCCTGAGATCACAGCCGCCTTGAAAAAGTTTGGACGTGTCGGCGTCCCATTCTATGTGATATACCCCCGTGGAAGATCCGATCAACCGATCATCCTCCCCGAGATCCTTACCGAAAGTATCGTTCTCGAGGCGCTTTCCAAGGCGCGCCAGTAGCGGCGGTGTCTCGGCAAAACGGAGCTCAATTGGGGGCCCATCACCGCCTGCGCGGGCCTTCGAAGCGGATACGTTTTCGGACTATACTGAAATATCCGAAGTTTTTTGTTTAGGGTCGGTTTGTTCTTTGTTCGATTGGCTCCGATTTGCCAAGGCGCGGTAGCGCCCCAGCCGTTCGCGCCATCGGATGGACGCTGGATTCGGCTTACGCCTTAAAATCGAAACTTCAGGCGCGGATTATACCTGCCTTGCGCAATATTTTGAACGGCCGCCTACGCACCGAGAGCAGGCTGGGTGATATCCGACGTCATCACAGGTATCGCGATTTCAGTGATCGACCCACTTCCGGGTGGTCACAGCTTTTCTCCAGGACCGCAAGAAGCGCATGTGCTAAAGATCCGCTGGAAATCCGATGGTGACTACCGGCTCTGGAGTGTCCCCAGCCGGATTCGCTTTACCCTTCACCGAATCAAAGCCAGCCCGCAGGCAACCGGGCGAGCATTGCTTGCAATGCGGTTTCCTGGCTTTCCAGGACACGCACGGGACCATTCAACTCCGTAGGGGCGTGGAGCCGCGGGCGTAATGGGATGTCATTCGTGGCTCGTTTAGCTCACTGGTAAGGTCGTCGGGAAGGGAGTGGGGAAGCCGTGAAGGCTCTTGAGCGGAGTTTCCATCGATTTAGTCACTGGCTATCGTTACAAGGGATGCACTGGCAAGAGCGCGAAGACGATGACGTGCCCGGGCTCCAACCTCACGTGCCTGCAGATGGTCAGAAGCTGATAACCCGCAAAGGTGAGCGGAGGCGGAAACCGGACTTTCGCCTCCACTCGCTGAACAACGAGAAAAGAACATGAAAGACGATCTATCGAAATTGCTCGGAAGCTGGCAGCCCGAGGTTCCCGAATCTGCTGATTTTCCCAGGAACGTCTGGCGCCGGATCCAACTAGCGGAACCCTCTCGGCGTTCATCGTTTCGATCATGGTATGAAAACGTGCTTATCCTGCTCAGCCGGCCCCGAGTAGCGGTCGCAACGGCCATGGTGGCGGCATTCGCCGGAATTGCTGTTGGAAGTGGCGCTGCGCATTCAGACAATGCGACAGCTTATCTCCGTTCTGTGAATCCCTACGCGCAGCTCTCCGACGTTCGATGAAACGCGGAGCCGTCATTTTGTTGGTCGTCCTTGGTGTTGGCGCCGCGATGGGAGCTCTTTCCTACTGCTTTTTTCGGGATCGCATTTCGCCTGCCGATTGGCTGCGAAAGGAGTTTTCTCTCAACGAAGAACAGTCTGCTCGGATAGTCGTATTGAACGCGGAATACGGGCCAAAGTGCGAGCAGATGTGCGCCCGCATTACACAGACTGACTCGCGATTGGCCGGGCTAATTGATTCAAGCAGAACCGTTACAGAAGAAATCCGCGAAGCATTGGCGGA
>JAXIPG010000222.1:0-3687 GCA_045403045.1 Terrimicrobiaceae bacterium | reverse complement strand
TGCAGCGGATTTGTTTCTGGAACGAAGGCATTCAGCGCGGGAAGGACACCCAGAATCACGACGGCCGCAATAGCCATCCCCCAGCTCTCAAACTTGCGAACTTCAAATTCCGTCTTCATTCCAAGTCCGACAGTCTCCTAGCCCTCCAGACTGCGGCTTCGCGTCGGAAACAACCCGCCCGGCTTCCACTGGAGAAACAGGATGATCGCGGCGAGGACCGTGATCTTTCCCATGACAGGCCCCAGGAACGGCTGGAGCGCCTGGTCCACGACACCGATTCCCAATGCCGAGTAAATCGTGCCCACGAGGTTGCCGACGCCTCCGACAACGACGGTCATGAAGCAATCCACGATATAGCTCTGGCCAAGACCCGGTCCCACGTTGCCGAGTTGTGAGAGAAACGCTCCCGCTAATCCCGCAAGACCGCTTCCAAGACCGAACGTAAGCATATTCACGCGTTCCGTTCTGACTCCCATGCATGCCGCCATGTCCCGGTTTTGCATGACCGCGCGGATGAGCAGGCCGAGCGGCGTCCTGGTCAGCAGCAGCCAGACGAGCAGAACAATTGCAATAGCAAATCCGATCACGAAAAGCCGGTTCCATCCCAGCAACACATCGCTCACCGTGAAGTTTCCGCTCAGCCAACTCGGCGAATAGACCTGAACGTTGTTGGCCCCAAACATTAGACGGAAGAGCTGCTGGAGTACGAGGGAAACTCCCCACGTCGCAAGCAAGGACTCAAGCGGCCGGCTATAGAGAAATCGGATGACACCGCGCTCAAGCGCAATTCCCACCAAGGCCGCCACGAGAAACGATATCGGAATCGCAAAGAGAAAATAGCTTTCGTAAAGCGCGCCACCAAAATGAAATCCTGGAATGTTTAGATTGAGTCCGAAAAACGAAAGATACACTCCCGCGCCGAATATGTTCTGAACCATGTAGGTGGTGTAAGCGCCTACGACGATAATCTCGCCGTGCGCCATGTTGATAACGCCCATCAGGCCGAAGGTGATCGCCAAACCAAGAGCTGCGATCAAGAGAATTGAGCCCAGACTCAGTCCACGGAAAAGGGTTCCCCACAGCTCAACCCAACGAAGATATCCCTCGATGTTCGTCACGGCCTTGCTTGCCGCGGCCGCAACTTGAGGGTCCGGATCGCCGGAAAGCTTCTTGAGGAGATCAAGACTACGGATCACACGGTTCTTCGCCAGATAGTCGATCGCGGCGATCTTGGCGGCATTGTCAGAGCCGGCGATTTGAGTGATCGCGATTGCCTCCCGAAGGGAACTCACCACCGAGGGATCTTTTTCCGCCGCCAGTCGCCCCTGAAAAACCGGCAGATAAGCAGCGTTCTGAGCCATCCCCAGCTTGACAATGGCGGCGCGTCGGCCTTGCGGATCGCCCCCGGCAATTGTAAGGACATCGAGCGCATTCTTCATTGCCCTGCGAACCTTTGCCGTAGTATCGACCGGAGTTGTCTCCGAAGCTTCGATCGGATTCCCATCATCGATACGCGTAGCCTTGCCATCCCTTCTCAGGAACGGAATCTTTTGCCCATCCGGTGTTTCATGGACAAAAACTCCTCCTTCCCGCCACGCGTTGAGCACAGCGGGAACGAGCTCAGAGCCTGTCTCGGCGAGCTTACCAATCAATTCAACCTGCTCGTTGATATTCGAGGAGACAATTGCCTTCGCCAACAAGTTCCGTGCCGCCGTATCATCCGCCCAAGCCGACGCCGTCAGGAGAATCGTAATGACTACCAATGCAAGACGAATACTTCCCATCGCGTCCGCGGAAAGAAGGCGCAACAATCGCTTGGAATCTCCCGTACTTCCGGACGAGCGCCGGCCGGGGCTATTCCGTTGGCAAAGCACGCTGAGAATTGCCCGAAATCTTCTTGTCTTTGAAAGTTCCTTTTAAGAAGGGCTCGCCGAAAATATCCTTGAAGGACTCGACAACCTTGAACTGACCGTTCGCCTGAGTCTCACCGATATAGACATTCTTACTCAGATGGTGATTCTTTTGCGTCTCAACGGTCCCCCCTGGCCCATCGAATGTGATTCCCGACTCGAGCGCCGCAACAACCTTTTCAACATCGAACGAGCCGGCCTTCTCGACAGCCTTCTTCCACAGATACACGCCATCGTAGGAAAGCACCATCGGACTGCAGGTCACGCGATTTTCCTTCACAATACCGGGCACGTTTGTCTTCTTGAGCCACTTCTGAAAACCCTCGACGAACTTCTTGTTCTCGGGTGTGTCCAGCGACATGAAGTACGTCCAGCAACCGAGCTGGCCGACAAGCTCCTTCGCGGGAAGTCCACGAAATTCATCCTCGGAAATTGAAAAAGACACCACGGGACAATCGTCGGCGGTGAGGCCCGCTGCGGCATATTCCTTGAAGAATGGAACGTTGGTATCCCCATTGAGCGTATTGATTACACATGCATCGCCGCTCGCTACGAATTGTTTGATCTCTCCAACAATCTGCTGGTAATCGGTGTGACCGAACGGTGTGTACTTGCCGGCGCTGATGACGTTGCCGGATTCATCCTTTCGGAGCCCGCCGCCGATGTTTTCGATCGGAACACCCTTGCTGAGAAGATATTCCAAGAGCACCAGATTGGTCGTCTGCGGATAAACGTAATCCGACCCCAGCAAATAGAACTTCTTCTTTCCCTCCGCGAGAAGGTAATCAACCGCAGGGATCGCCTGCTGATTTACAGCCTCAGCCGTATAGAAGATATTCGGGGAAAGCTCCTCGCCTTCATACTGGACTGCGTAAAAAAGCAAGCCTTTGAACTTTTCAAATACAGGAAGGACCGACTTGCGGCTAACAGAAGTCCAGCATCCGAAAGTGACAGCGACCTTGTCCTGCTCGAGGAGTTGCTTGGCCTTCTCCGCAAAGAGAGGCCAATTCGATGCGCCGTCCACAACGATGGGCTCGAGCTTCTTGCCGAGCACGCCACCCTTGGCGTTGATCTCATCGATTGCGAAAAGCAAGACATCGCGCAGCGAGGTCTCGCTAATAGCCATTGTTCCGCTAAGAGAGTGGAGGATGCCCACCTTGACAGTGTCATCAGCAGCGTGAACCGGCAGCAAGATAGCGGCGAGAAGACTGCAACAAAGTGCGGAGCGGAGGGTTTTGAGAATAAAATTCATAGGTTGCTCTTTTTCATCCTGATTGTTCTTCGTGTTGTTGCTTTTTGTTCGCCAACGTCCCTGGATTTCTGGCGACAAGGACCCCTTTCCGACAAAAGCAAAAAACATGCCATAATCGAAACGCGGAACTCATGTTGTTCGCGCAACCGCAGATGCAGTGCTCGCTTCGGCTTCACGCCTTGCTCGACGCCAGGACGAGGCTCGCCGTGCCACAATGCAGCGATCTCTTTGACAGCCGGGGCCCAACTAGAACGACACCGTTTCAGCTTGCGCATTCCCGTTTCTCGGCCTCGGTGCGCTAAAAACAGACCTTTCGCGACGCCATGCGACCAGTCCCCTTCGGACTCCGTAACATTCGCCGCCCATCTTCTCCGACAAACGCACTGCGTCCTGAAAGGACGCGCCATGCGGGGTGGGTTAACCCGCTTCACGCCCGGCCCGGAGCCGGATCGAGATCCAACGGGCTCTTCGCCTCTTTCAAGGTCACGCTCGGAACGGTCTGCAGATAAATCATCGTGGTCTTCA
>JAXIPG010000077.1:0-4157 GCA_045403045.1 Terrimicrobiaceae bacterium | reverse complement strand
CGCGACATTACGGAGCGCAAACGCGCCGAGGAAGCCGTCCGCGCGGCGAGGCAGAAGGCCGAGGAGGCCACACAGGCCAAAAGCGACTTCCTGGCGAACATGAGCCACGAAATCCGCACGCCGATGAATGGCATCCTCGGCATGTCCCATCTCTGCCTGAAGACCGATCTCACTCCCAAGCAGCGGGACTATCTCAGGAAAATCGACCGGTCCGCCCACTCCCTGCTCGGCATCATCAATGACATCCTCGACTTCTCCAAAATCGAAGCCGGCAAACTTACGATGGAGCACATCGGATTCGATCTCGAGGAGGTCTTCGACAACCTCTCGGGCATGGTGGGCATGCGGGCTCACGAGAAGGGACTGGAAGTGCTGTTCCGCATCGCGCCGGCAACGCCCATCCACCTCGTCGGCGATCCCTTGCGCTTGCAGCAGGTCTTGGCGAATCTCTGCTCCAACGCCGTCAAATTCACCGAGCGGGGCGAAGTCGTCGCTTCCGTGCGGCCGGTGCAGATCGATGACCGCGAAGTCGAACTCGAGTTCGCCGTCAGCGACACAGGCATCGGCATGACGCCCGAAGAGCAAGCCCGCCTCTTTCGCCCGTTCACCCAGGCCGATTCCTCCACGACGCGCAAATTCGGCGGCACCGGCCTCGGCCTGTCCATCTCTGTGCGCCTTGTGGAGATGATGGCCGGTCACATCCACGTCGAAAGCGAGCCCGGCAAAGGCAGCATCTTCCGATTCACCGCACGCTTCAGTCGTCAGGAACGGACCACCCGCCTGCGTCATTTGCCTTCGGTCGATCTGCGCGGCATGCGTGTGCTTGTCGTGGACGACAACAGCAGCTCCCGCGAAATCTTCAAGGAGATGCTCGAAACGATGTTCTTCGAGGTTGCCGCGGCCGCCTCGGCGCGCGAAGGCATTGCAGAATTGACAGCAGCCGATGCGAGCGACCCGTTTCAACTGGTCCTCATGGACTGGCAAATGCCAGAGATGGACGGGCTCAAGGCGGCGCGCATCATTCGGGAATCCACTCGGCTCAAGCACCCACCTAGGATCATCCTCGTTACGGCCTATGGCTACGACTTGGTGAGCGATCAGGCCAAGCAGGCCGGCCTCCTCGGTGTGCTTGTCAAACCGATTAGCAATTCGATGCTTTTCGACAACGTCATGCACGCCTTCATGGAAGGTACGCCGGAAGCTGCCAAGCAGCCGTCCGTCGAAGAAGTTCAATCGGCCGCGGATTTCACCGGCCTACGCGTGCTGTTGGTCGAAGACAACGACATCAACCGGGAACTCGCCAGCCAGTTGCTGCGTGATGCCGGCATCACCGTCTCGCTCGCAGAGAACGGGCGCGAAGCGGTGGAGAAGGTCACCACTGAATCTTTCGACGGCGTGTTGATGGATGTCCAAATGCCTGAGATGGACGGTTACCAGGCCGCCAGAGTCATCCGAGCCCGACCCGAGCTCGCAGCGCTTCCCATTATCGCGATGACTGCGAATGCCATGGCCGCGGACCGCGCGAAGGCCCTTGCAGCCGGCATGAATGAACACGTGCCAAAGCCAATCGATCCTGGCGAGCTCTACGCCGCCATCCGGCGCTGGTGCAAACCGCGCGCGCAGGTATTCAATCCACCGTTGACCCCGGCGCCGCCTGCTGGAACAACGTTGCGGCCCGACGCAAAAGCGCTGCCCGAACATCTCGATGGCATCGACGTAGTGGACGGCCTCAAACGTGTCGCGGGGAACCGCAACTTGTATTGTAATCTCCTGCTCAAATTCCGGCAGAGCCACGCCCGCGCCGTAGAAGACATCCGCGGTGCACTCGACGCCGGCGACTACGAACGCGCCCATCGCATTGCCCACACGGTCAGAGGTCTTGCGGGAAACATCGGCGCCAAGGAACTGCAGGCTGCCGCTGCGGCGGTGGAGGCGGCGTTCAAGGACTCGGACCCTGCGCGCGCCGAGACCGCCCTCCCCGCTCTCGAGGCCGCGCTGCGTAGGGTCGTTTCTTCCATTGCGGGCCTCGCGGGGACCGAATCGGAAACGTGCGCGTCCGAAGCCGTTGCCCCGCTCGATCTTGACGCCGTAGTCCCGAAGCTCGCCCAGCTAGAGTCACTGCTGAAGAACGACGATTTCGATGCCCGGCACGTCATTGAAGAATTGCTTCCCCATTTCCGCAGGAGCCGGCACGCCGGGAAATTCGAGATGCTCACCCGGAAAGTTGCCGGCTACGACTTCGAAGCGGCTTTCGCTGATTTTGAAGCAATCAAGGCTGCGATCGAATCCGGAGAGTAGCCCGGGCGAGCTGAACGCTCCTGAACTGCGCCGGGGAAATTCTCCCTTCATATCTGCCTCGTCCAAGGTGCCCGGTCCTTGAGAACCCGGAAAACCGCCTCGCACAAAGTGGCTAGCCGAGCGGGAAAAAACTTGCCAGCCATCTGTTATCAGGGCATGCCCCGGGCGCTGCTGCCGGCCGAATTAAAGAATGAGAATCCGCTCGGCATATGGAGACTGGTAAATGGAGACCGTACAAAAAATTCAATACCCGACTACCCGCACACCGTCGGGCCTTTCGCCTCCCGGTTCGTCATTATGTTAATCTACAATTCAAGGCCAGGATATTGGCTCCGGCACACACGTATGGAAGTTTACAGATGATCTCAAGACAGGCAAGATGACCTATGACGAATACACGTTTGCAGAAAGGTGCATGTCCAGAAGTCCCGGGCACTGCATGACGATGGGGACCGCCTCGACAATGGCCTGCATGGTCGAATCATTGGGCATGTGCCTGTCAGGTGCCGCAGCCATACCAGCGGTGGACTCACGAAAAAAGGCGCTGGCCCATCTCTCCGGGCGGAGGATAGTCGAAATGGTGAAGGAGGATCTGCGCATATCCAAAATTCTGACGAGGAAAGCTTTTGAAAATGCAATCAAAGTCAACGCCGCTGTTGGAGGTTCTTCAAATTTCATCATCCATCTGACGGCTATTGCTGGAAGAATAGGTGTGGATCTGGACCTCGCGGATTTTGACAAGCTTGGAAGCAAGGTGCCCCTCTTGTTAAACCTCATGCCCTCGGGAAAATTTCTCATGGAAGACTTTTACTACGCAGGCGGTTTACCTGTTATCTTGAACGAGCTTCGCTCCATTCTGCACATGGACACCATCACGGTGAGCGGCAAGACCCACGCTCAGAATGTTGCAGGCAGGGACAAATGTTACAACAGGGAGGTGATCTCGGGGTATGAAAAGCCGTTGATCAAGGAAGCCGGGATCACCGTGCTCAAGGGTAACCTGGCCACCAACGGAGCCGTGATCAAGCCATCGGCTGCTACACCCGCGTTGATGAAACACAAGGGCAGGGCAGTGGTCTTTGAAAATATTGAGGATTATCATGCGCGGGTCGATGACCCGAACCTGGACATCGACGCGACCTGTGTCATGGTCTTGAAAATGGTTGGGCCTGTAGGCTATCCAGGCATGCCGGAAGTAGGAAACATGACGCTTCCAAAAAAACTGCTGGATCAGGGCGTAACGGATATGGTCCGGATTTCCGATGGTCGCATGAGTGGCACGGCATACGGCACCGTCGTGCTCCACGTGTCACCAGAATCCGCCATTGGCGGGAACCTGGTGCTGGTGCAGAACGGTGATACAATTGAACTGGACGTTTCCAAGAAACGCATTCACCTGGACGTCTCCGATGAGGAACTGGAAAAAAGAAGAAAGAACCGGAAGCAGCCACCGCATGTGGCGCAAAGAGGTTACGTCAACCTGTACGTGAAGCACGTGCTTCAGGCAGACAAGGGAGCCGACTTTGATTTTCTTGTCGGTAAGTCAGGGTCGCGGGTAACGAGAGATTCTCATTAGCTTGCGGACTTGTTTCGAATAGAGATGAGGCTCTATTGAAATGGACTGCAAAGGGATTCTCCCGAGTCCGCTTCGTGAGAAGCCGAATCCTGATCACCGCCCGCTTTATTGGTAACGCCCTCTCCTGAATACCGGGCCCTAAGTACATCACCGCTCATGACATCGCCTACTGTCGCATTTTCGAAGTCCACTTCGCTCCGTGCCTTGATCATTGCCATCGCCTGCACGCTGGCGTCAGGCTGCATCAATCCACTGGGCCCTGTCGGCAAAGGCCCTCAGCCAC
>JAXIPG010000056.1:0-1832 GCA_045403045.1 Terrimicrobiaceae bacterium | reverse complement strand
CTAGGAGACTGTCGGACTTGGAATGAAGACGGAATTTGAAGTTCGCAAGTTTGAGAGCTGGGGGATGGCTATTGCGGCCGTCGTGATTCTGGGTGTCCTTCCCGCGCTGAATGCCTTCGTTCCAGAAACAAATCCGCTGCACGTTTCTAATTTTACAATTAATCTTTATGGCAAATATCTCACTTACGCGGTCCTGGCGATTGGGGTGGATGTTCTGTGGGGCTACACAGGGCTGCTTAGCCTCGGTCAATGTCTTTTCTTTGCGCTGGGAGGCTATGCGTTTGGCATGTATCTCATGCTTAAGATTGGAAAGCTTGGCCAGTACAAGAGTGATCTTCCGGACTTTATGGTCTTTCTTGGGTATAACAAGCTTCCCGCGCACTGGGTGCCGTTTGACAATTTTTGGTTTGCAGGGGCTGCGGTCGTTCTGGTCCCTGGAATTGTCGCCTTGATCTTCGGCTATTTGGCCTTTCGCTCGCGCATCCGCGGCGTCTATTTTTCCATTCTCACGCAGGCTTTCACCTATGGCGCCTGCCTGATGTTCTTTCGAAATGACTTTACCTTTGGCGGAAACAATGGCTTGACCGACTTCAAGTTCGTTCTGGGGTACAATGTCAACAGCGCGGCAACCCAGCGGGTGCTCTACATACTAAGCGGACTGCTCCTCTTCGGAGCGTACCTTTTCGGCCGCTGGCTAACCACGACTAAGTTTGGCAAGGTGCAGCGGGCGATCCGGGACAGCGAGAACAGGGTGCTCTTTTCCGGTTACGCCACGCCCAATTTCAAGCTTTTCGTCTTTGTGTACGCCGCTGTGATTTCTGGCTTAGCCGGGGCGCTTTACACCCCGCAAGTGGGCATCATCAATCCGAGCGAAATGTCGCCCGAGAAATCCCTTGAAGCCGTCGTGTGGGTGGCGGTAGGCGGGCGCGGCACGTTGGTCGGTCCGATTATCGGTTCGGTGGGAGTCAACGCTCTCAAGAGCTGGGCGACCCGAGCGTATCCAGACCTGTGGCTGATCATTCTTGGTGGACTCTTCGTATTGATTGTCCTCTTTATGCCAAAAGGAATCGTTGGCATTCCGGCACAAATAAAGGAACTGCGCAAACGCTTCCACCGGCGGGAACCCGTCCTCACCGTGCCAGCGGGCAACCGAACGAGTCCGAGTGCGAAATGAAGCGGGATTTTATTCTGACCGCCGAGGGAGTCAGCAAGAGCTTTGACGGCTTCAAGGCGATTAACGATCTCAATTTCTATCTGGATAAGGGTGAGCTTCGTACGATCATCGGCCCGAATGGCGCCGGAAAGAGCACCTTCCTGGATTTGATTACGGGCCGTACCCGGCCGGATACGGGCACGATCGAATATTGCGGCACGCCAGTGACTAAACTGCGCGAGTATGAAATCTACAGATTGGGAATCGGACGAAAGTTTCAGACACCGAGCGTGTATACCGACCACACTGTTTTCGAGAACATTCTTCTGGGTCTGGAAGGCAGCCGCGGGGTTTGGACCTCTATTTTCGGACGCGTCACCTCCGCGCAGCGCGATCGCATTTTCCAGGTGCTGGAGATTATCGGGCTCAAGGAGCGGGCTGAGGTAAGGGCCGGCACTCTTGCCCATGGCCAGAAGCAATGGCTTGAGATTGGAATGCTGCTTGCGCAGAACGCCCAACTCCTCCTCGTTGATGAACCTGCCGCCGGCATGACCGATGAGGAAACAGCGAAGACAGGCGAGCTTCTTCTCAGCCTCGCGGGCGAACACACGATCATCGTCATTGAACATGACATGGTTTTTGTTCGTCAGCTAGGAAGCAAGGTCACCGTCCTTCATCA
>JAXIPG010000218.1:0-4507 GCA_045403045.1 Terrimicrobiaceae bacterium | reverse complement strand
ATCTCGCGCGCCTGCTCGAGGATGGCGTTGAGATGGTCGGCACTTTTCAAGCTCTCGGCGTAGAGCTTGTAGAGGTTTTCCGTGCCAGAGGGGCGCGCGGCGAACCAACCGCTGGCGGCAACCACCTTCAACCCGCCGATCGGGGCGTCGTTGCCAGGCGCGCGGGTGAGCTTCGCTGTGATAGGTTCGCCGGCGAGTTCGGTGGCGGTGACGGCATTGGGCGAGAGGTTCTTGAGGAGGTTTTTCTGCTCGGCTGTGGCAGGGGCGTCGATGCGGGCGTAATACGGTGTGCCGAACGCCGCCGTCAGCTCTTGGTAGTGGACGCCGGGGTCCTTACCAGTGCGTGCCTTGATCTCCGCCGCGAGCAGGCCGAGGATGAGGCCGTCTTTGTCCGTGCTCCAGACCGTGCCGTCACGCCGCAGGAAACTGGCGCCGGCGCTTTCCTCGCCCCCGAAGCAGCAGGAGCCGTCGAACAAGCGCGGCGTGAACCACTTGAAGCCGACGGGGACTTCCCAAAACTCGCGATTGAGGCTGGCGACGACGCGATCAATAAGGCCGCTGCTGACCAGAGTCTTCCCCACCACGGCGTTTGCCGGCCATTGCGGGCGGTTAGTCAGCAAATAGCGGATGGCGACCGCGAGGTAATGGTTCGGGTTCAGAAGACCAACGGACGGAGTGACGATGCCATGGCGGTCGGCATCGGGATCGTTACCGAAGGAGATGTCGAACTTGTCCTTGAGGCTCACCAGACCGGCCATTGCCCAGGGGCTTGAGCAATCCATCCGTATTTTGCCGTCATGATCTACCATCATGAAGGCAAACGTCGGGTCAATGTTCGGGTTGACGACGTTGATGTCGATGCCGTAGCGCTCCGCCACCGGCTCCCAGTAGGCCGCCGCCGCGCCCCCCAGCGGATCAATGCCGATCCTTACGCCGGCGGAGCGGATGGCTTCCAGGTCGATGACATTGGCAAGATCCTCCACGTAAGGCGTGACGAAATCTTGCTCATGGGTGGTAGAGGTTTTTAGGGCAGCGTCCCAGTCCACACGTTGCACGGCGCTGTTGCCGCCACGCAGCAGTTCGTTGGCCCGGTTCTGCATCCAGTCCGTGACATCGGTGTCGGCGGGACCACCGTTGGGCGGGTTGTATTTGATGCCGCCATCGGTGGGCGGGTTGTGCGACGGGGTGATGACGATGCCGTCGGCGAACCGATCTGACCGCCCCTGGTTATGAGTAAGGATCGCGCGCGAAATAACCGGAGTCGGCGTGAAGCCGTCGCCGCGCTGGATGAATGTTTCCACCCCGTTCGCGGCGAGCACCTCGAGCGCCACGCGTTCGGCGGGGCGTGAGAGGGCGTGGGTGTCTTTGCCCATGAATAGCGGCCCAGTGATTCCCTGGTTGTGCCGATATTCGCAGATCGCCTGCGTGATGGCGAGAATGTGCGCTTCGGTGAACGTAGCGTTTGAGCTGGTGCCGCGATGGCCGCTGGTGCCGAAGCTGACAAGCTGGTTTGGGTCGCTCGGATCGGGCTTTGAGGCATAGAACGCCTCTTCGATCCGGTTTACATCGATCAGAAGGTCTTTCGGTGCGGGTTTGCCTGCAAGGGGGTGTGTGCTCATGGAAAAAGGGGGTGGGTTTTCGATATTATGAATGTTCTATCTGGCAAACGGGTTTCTGGCAACGCCCGGGCAAAGCCTGCTCGCCGTGCGTAAGCACTTTCAGGAAGAACTGAACCTGACCTTGGCCCAATCTGCCTGGGTGCAGTTCGCGCAAACCTAGGCTACTTCCTAATGGCACTCCCGGCCGGATGGCTGGCGACCAAGATGGGTTACAAAGGCGGAATTATCGCGGCCCGACTAAGTGAAGTGCGATAAACTATCCCCTTATGAACACCGAATTCTACCAGGAATTCAAGAGCGCTTAGAGCAATTGTTGAGTTCATTGACGACGGCAGCGGCAACCTGCGCTTTTCCCTACGCAGAGGCTCTGACGGGAAGCTTTGGCGGGGCGTAAGCGATCCGCTCAGGGTAGAGCCACGTTGTGCGAGCCGGGAGATATCTTGTTCCGCCCTTTGAAAAAAGGAACTGAAACACTTGGAGGTTTCTGGCACGAAATGCCCCCGCGCAGCTCAGGAGATAAAAACGCCACATGCGATAAAACCTCTCTCCATAGCGGTTCTTGAAGCGATCCCATGAACGCGCAAAATTTTTCTCCCAGGCGGAAAGCGTCCGTTCGTAGTCCGCGCCGAAGTTCTGAACGTCTTCGAGTACGAAAAGCTTCTCTGCAGCTTTTGACACCTGTGCGGCCGAAGGCAGCATGGACTTAGGAAAGATATACTGCGTGATCCAAGGATCTGTGTACGAACTTGACCAATTGCCGGCAATCGATTGACAAAGGAACACACCGCCGTCGTGCAGGCATCGGAATACAGTTTTCATGTAGTGCCGGTAGTTCTTCGCCCCGACATGTTCGAGCATGCCAACGCTCACGATGCGATCAAACGGCTCTGTGAGGTCACGGTAGTCCTGGAGACGGATTTCGACGGGGAGGCCGCGGCAAAATTCGGATGCATGACTACGCTGTTGCTCCGAGATGGTGATCCCAACAACGCGGCATCCGTAGTGTTCGGCCGCGTGTTTGGCGAGCCCACCCCATCCGCAGCCGATATCCAGGAGATGCATCCCCTTCTGCAGGCCAAGCTTGCGGCAGATCAGATCCATCTTTTCGCGCTGTGCCTGGGCGAGGTTGTCGGTGCCCCGAAACCATGCGCAGGAATACTGCATCGCCGGATCGAGCATGCACTCAAAAAAATCGTTGCCGACATCATAATGACGTTTGCCCACAACCCCGGCACGACTGCGGCTCTGAAGATTGAAAAGAAGCGACGTTACAAAGGCGAGCGCCGTATGAAAATTCAGCGAAACCCGCTCTTCGAGCCGCGCCCGGATCGCACGGCAGCACATTTCATCGAGGGCGTCACAATCCCACCAGCCCTCCATGTAGGACTCGCCGAAGGCGAGAGTCCCGCCGGTCAGGATGCGTCGGAAAAAGCGTTCATCATGGACGCGAATATCCCAGGGGCGCTCTCCCCCAAGACGAATGTCTGCGGAGGCGAAAAGGTCTTGAATGATCGCTTGTGCCAAGCTCGTGCGAGGAAGCTGCTGGGACGTGCGAGGAGGCTGCTGGGACGTGCGTGGAGACTGCTGGGGCGTGCTTGGAGGCTGCTGGGGCGTGCTTGGAGGCTGCTGGGGCGTGCTTGGAGGCTGCTGGGACATGTCTTACGCTCTTTGCTCATTCCATTCTTGCTCTTTTGGATCGGCCTTGCAATTCCATACAGCGCCCAGCCCAGCGGGCCGAATTGACTCAAAAGAAACCGTCGCCACAACCCTCCTGCGGATTGCGAAGGCGGCAGCTTACGGCCAGAAGCCGACAATCGCATTGTCCCAGGAATTTGCCAAAATCCTCCAGTGAATACTTGTGGCAAAAATCCCAGTAAATGTCGCAGTCACTTCTTGTAGTAGGGCCGATGGTCCATCGCGACGCCCTGCCGCGCCAGCAGAAACACATCGTTAAGAGGCAAGCGCTGCAGTATACATTCGCGCTAATATACCGAAATCCAGACCGAGACCATCTCCACCCTGGCTCACCTCGCTCGGTTCATCATCGCCGACATCACCGACCCCAAGAGCATTCCAGAGGAACTAATGAAGATCATCCCGCAACTCCCGTCAGTTCCGGTGCAGCCGATCCTGCTCGAAGGGAAACAGGAGTGGCCCATGTTCGAGGATCTAAGGTGGACGGGTCGGATCTTAGCGACCTTCCACTATCAGGACCTCGAAGACGTCCATCGGAGTCTGAGAGAGAGAATCTTGGCTCCCGCCGCGAAGTGGCTGGAAGAGTTCTCGGCGGTTCGGGATCCGCTGCAGGAGATTGCAAGGTTACGCGAGCAGATTCGCCAGCTCAAAGCGGGTGGCGATAACGAATGACCTTGCGGCAGCTCTGTGTGGCGCGCCTAACGCGCGGCTTACGGAAACCCGCCGGGCATTCACCAAGGGTGTCGCGTGGATTACTTATTCGGAAACAGTAGGTGTCCGCGACGCACTGGCGACTGCCGGCAGCGGTTTCGGAGATGACATCAGCGGCTACCGAGACGTCCCATCCGCCGCCGATAGTTTGCGACGCAAGCTTAGGCTTTGCGGTGCCTGCTCGTGGTCGATAACGCGACTGTGATCGAACAGGTGACGCCGTTCGCCAACGCGCTCGGGCCGGACTGCCGGCTGCTGGTTACCGCCCGCGACGCGAGTCTCGCCGCAGGCCGAAGAGCCGTGCCGGTCGGCGTGCTGGATGATGCCGCGGTCAGCCTGCATCTGGCCGACTGGGCTGATGTCAAGCCCGACCAGCTTCCACCGGAAGCGCTCGAGGTGGCGCGGCAGTGCGCGGGCCTGCCCCTGGCGACGGCGGTCTGCGGCGCCATGGTCAGCCAGGGTACGCCGTGGTCCGATCTGCT
>JAXIPG010000086.1:0-4310 GCA_045403045.1 Terrimicrobiaceae bacterium | reverse complement strand
CGGAGGAAGGGCCAAACTGTCCCCGAGAGCGGCTGAGGAAGAGCTTGAGCTGGGGAGCACCTTTCGAATGAGCTTGGATAGTCCGCTCTCTGCAGCGTCCTGATCTGCAGTGGCCTGGCGGACGGCTTGCTCCCACGCCTGAGCAAAGCCCGGAGCCTGTTCGCGCATTCTCGCCACAGCGGTTTCGAGGATTTGCAGCTGACGGGCTTCGGCGCGTCCCGGTCTTTGCTGAAGGGCAGCGATGTTCACCCGCAGGTTTTCGTTTTGTTCCTTCAGCGAAGAGAGGTCCTTCTCGAGTCGGTCATTGCCGGTCGCGGTGATCTTAAGGTGGGTGTTGAGATGCTTTTGGAGCTGGTCGAGATCCTCCTTCGATCGCTTGATTTCACGGTTCAGATGGGCCTTGGAGGTAAAGGCGTTCTTCAGAATGAAGCCGGCGATCAGCAATCCGAGAGCAAGCCCCCAAGTGAATGGGTGCGAGAGGATCGGCCATAAAGTGTCCATCTGTTCACGTTAAAGCGGTCAGCCAGCATGGCAAACGAAAACCCCTAACTCCAGCGCGAAGCCAAAGTAGTTACCATTCTTCTACGCAAAGAGGACAGTCGCGAAGATGGAGGCGCGTCGAGCCTACCAGGAAGCGCTGAAGATCTTTGATTTCAAGATTCGCCAGACTAGTGCACGTCGCAGCCACATTCGGTTGGTAGCTCCCAGGGTCTTTTTGCGCCAACTCGCGGTAGATCCTGAGAGCTATCTGCCGAGAGTGGCGATGACACTCGAGGGTTTGGCGCGCCTCTACCTCACGTAGAACCGCCCGCAGGAGGCGCGTCAGATTTATGAGGAGGCGCTGAAGATCTATCGTGAGTTGGCGCAAAGGGATCCTGAGAGCTATCAGCCAAAAGTGGCGATGACGCTCGGGCTCCTGGCGGGCCTTGACCGTCAGCAGAATCGGTCTGAGGAGGCGCACCAGGCTTATAAGGAAGAGCTGAAGATCTACCGTGAGTTGGCGCAGAAAGACCCTAAGAGCTATCTGCCGAAAGTTTCGAAGAACGGGGGCCGAAAGGAATTCGAGTCGGGTGATTGGAAGGATAAGAAGGATACTCCGATCTGCAGTCTTGATGATCTTCGGGAAGCGGACGGCATGCTTGTTGGTTCGCCGACGCGTTAGATCCTCATTCACCCTCGCGCTCCCCGCGGCGCGCACACGACGATAGCTTGCGTCACTCTAGTCACTTCGCTCGATTCCTACTACCAAGATTCGCAAGCGGCGGCTCAGGCTGGGTTTGGAATCTTAAGCGTCCGGGCCCAGCCGAAGTGCTGCCGCTCTCCACGAGGCACACGAAAGCGCGGAGCAGGGAAAGGTCCTAGTGGCGTCATTCACTTTTTGAATAAGCTGAACCCATGGCTAACAGAAAAACGGACGCTCCGCGATAGTCAAACCGTCATCGAAACCATCGAAATCGCAACCGAACTCACAAATCATCATGAAAACAAATCAAAACACTATGTTTGAGGACCGGCTTTCCCCGAAAGGATCCGCCATGCTCGATTTGTCCGTCGCCATTGCGGACCACCTCCGCGAGTGCTTCTACATGAACGGTCAGTGGGTGCGCAGTCACTCCACGCGCCGAGCGGCGCTCGTCTCACTCGTCACGGAACGCGAAGTCCTGTCCCTGCCACTTGCGGATGCCACCGACGTCGACCGCGCGCCGCTTCGTCGCGGCCGGCAGAGATGACGGCCGGCTCACCAATCCCAAAGCCGCGCAAATCCCGCGCACTTTCATCTATTGCAACAATCCAGCGGTCGGTCCTTTCGGACAATTTGCCGAGCGTCTGAAGAAAGACGAGTCGTGGCGGTATGTAGCGTTAGCCGCTGGACACGATTCGATGATTACCGCTGCGGAGGACGTGGCCGCTCTGCTCCATCGGCCGCGCGGGCTACGTGGCGTCCGAGCCGTTAGAGAAGGATGTGCGCCCTTCCGCGCTCCCCACAACGTCTGGAGTTCGATCTACACGACGCAGCCCATCGAGGCGCTCAGCCCAAGAGCTCACCATGCCTGGCATCCGTTGGTGCCCTCTTATCCTCTGCTCCGGCAGCAAGAACAGCACCGCGTCGCGATCGTCGGACCCGGCGCCGTCGGCGCGACCACCGCCTACGCCCTCCTCATGTCCGGCGTAGCCTCGCGCTCGCGGGAGAGCGCCCGGCGTCCGCGGTGGACGTTGAAGCCCGAGTGAACCCAGCCTCGCAGCATCCGGGCCCGCTCGGGCGGCAGCAGCCCCTTGTCGACCAGAACCCTGATCACCCGTGCGCGGAAGAGTTCCTCCAAGGGCTTGAGACCGGTCTCGGGCATGACGTGGAAGATCCCCCAACACGCAAACAGCCCGTCGGGGTTTTGCCTTTTAGAAGAAGAGCAATTATAATTTTCCATGATTAAATTTGAACCAACCTCCAGGTTGGGCCGCGGCAAACATATCAAGGTTCTGTCAACAACCCGAGGTCCGATTGGATGGATCGCCGAGGGACAAGACAAGGTGTATCGTTACCATGAGCCCTATAGCAACGAACTTAATCCGACCTACTCCCATACCGATCTCGAAGCCCTAGAAGACGTCGTTAGACACCTCAGGTCATAAAACGTTTCAATCAATCAGCTTTTGGGTGATGCTATTGCCATAAGACTAGCGATTTCAGCGCGCGGCATTTCGACTAATTCGGCTCCGCAACCGCGCTGGTTGACGGTATCTCCTTCGGGAAGAAAGCTTCACTGCGCTTTCGAAGCGGGCGAATGGCGTCAGGCGGCTTGTTGCCCCAAATTTTGGCGTCGCCGTCGTCTCCGGTATGGGTGTTGATGACCGGCTTGCTAATCTTGCGATGGTGATGGTCGGCATGCCGCCGGCCTGGAACAGGGCGTCAGCGATGACCACGGCGAGGCCGAGAAGCAGGCCGCCGACGCTTTTCTTGAGCGCGAGGTTTCAGATCGCGCGGAGCATTGGGTTTCAGGTTAAGATGTCGCGAACGGGGAACCGAGTGGAAACAATTCTACTCTATTTTAACCCTCGATGTATAAACCCGCAATGCACCGAGTAATTCGAATCGTTTTACTCTTTATCTTGGCTTTGGTTTCCGCCGGCGGCATGGCACCAGGCCAGCAACCTTCCGCGTCACCGGCGAAGCCGAATCCGGAGCCCACCCCCATTCAGCTAGCCAATGTACCTTTCGAAGCGCAGTCCGCGGCGACATCTCTCCATGAGATCGACGCGAGTCTGGCGAGAATTCAGGCGATTCTGGAAACGATTCTGGAAACCTTAGCGCTTATCCCGACCGTAATGATTCTTCGACGGCTGCTGGACCGGAATTTGGTTCCAATCCTAAATGCGCTCGTCATCATGTATTTCGTTGATCAGCTCCGAGTGCTCGCGGCGTCTCTACCAGAGTTGACGAGGGTCTTGTTTGTCGGACAAATGCTTGGCGCGTCTCTCTTTCTATTCTGGCTGCTTAGGAGCCGGCATCTACGGACGGCAACTGCTGAAACCAACGTCCGGTTTTTGCAAGCAAGGCGAGCGATTGCCAAAATCGGGCTCGTCTTTTTGCCGGCGGCATTCCTCGCAAATGCTTTCGGATACGTCAATTTGGGAAACCTTTTGGGAATGATCTTTCTCAGGAGCGTTTACATCGCGGTCCTGCTTTACACCGCCATACGGATTCTCGAAGGATTGATCACTATTGCTCTGCAGGTCCGACCGCTCAGCTCGTTACGGGTCGTTAGTCTGCATCGCTCGATGCTTCAGCGGCGCACGTGCCGAATACTCGAGTTTTCGGCTATTTTGCTCTGGTTGAATCTGATGCTGAACTTTTTCGGTTTACTAACCGGCGCCGCGAGTGTATGTAGCCAACTTGACCGCCGCTGCCGTCACTTTTCAACTTCGCGCTTGGACGGATCGGCATGAGGCCTGGGCTCAGCTGCGAAGCGATCTTTCGGTCGCCATCAATGACGCTTTGGCCCGCGAGAAAATTGCGATCGTATGATTAACCTTCTGCCGTTCGTCACCACGAAACTGACCGGATTGGGCATGGGGCTCTCGATCTGCCGGAGGATTGTCGAGGCTCATGGCGGGCGAATCTGGATCGACAACAACACCGATTCCAAATGCCCCATCATCCATCAACAAGCCCCGCCCTCCGCCAAACGGCTCTGGCAGCGCGTTTTTTTGCTGCGTTCGGCGATGGTGAATGTTAGGATATCTTTCATGAGCCTACCCTCTGTTACCCTCGCCCTCCTGTCCTCTTTGCTAATCGTCGGATGCGCCACCAACGA
>JAXIPG010000200.1:0-10745 GCA_045403045.1 Terrimicrobiaceae bacterium | reverse complement strand
GTCGAAAAATACGACCCGCGCGACGATGGCGCACTTTGGGTCGGTTTTTCGCTTATTTTGGGCCTAGCTTCGCGGTTCTTGATGGCTTCAACGTCGGCACGGATGAGAAAATCGACATGCCTGCCCACGGCCTCCTCCACGTCCGCTGCCATGATGAAGAGATCGCGGCGTGTCGCCTCAGGTTTTGGCGTGACGAGAATGTCCACGTCGCTCTCGGGCGTCATTTCGCCACGGGCCGCAGAGCCAAATAAATCGACTCGCAATACGGGCTTGCCGCGAAAGGCCGAACGAATTGCTTCTCGTAGTTCCGTGATGTTCATCTCTGTCTTGCAAAAGGTAACGGCTTTGAACCGGCGGAGCAAACCGAAACCGGCTTCCTGAGCGCGGCAGCGGCGCGAATCTTGATCCGGGAAAAATTCGCGCGCTGCTTTTCCATCTATCAGTCAAGATTCGGCATTATATGAAATGCGTGCAGAGCACGTCTTGCCGCTTGATTTAGTTTCATCCCTTGCTAGAAGGCTTGTGTATGGAGTCAAAATCCAAGAAACAACCCCGGAAACGTATTACACTCGTCTTGCGGGTCGACCTCATCGACCGCGTTCTGGAGAAAGCCAAGCTCTTGCAGCAGGGGCCAAACAACTTCGTCAATCTCTGCGTGGAAGGCGTTCTTGATGCGATGGATGCTCCGGGAAGCTATGACATTCCGATTCTGTCCCTTCACAACCAAGTTGAGGGAAAAACCTTTCTTACTTCCAAAGCAGTCATGGCGATTGTGGGTGCACTGGCGCCCGAGGTTTACGAGATTGACGCGCAGGAACAGAGGTTCCTGATGGAGCTCGTCAACAAGCACGAAGGCCGTCTGACGGCCGAAGTCTTCAAGGGTTACCGCAAGCTTGCTCAGCGCATGAATCAGGAGCGTATTGCTCACGAAAAGGAGATCAAGAAGCTCCACGGCAAGAGTTGAATGCAGGAGGCCGTTTCATGTTCTCTGCCAAACAGATCAGCAGCGCTCAGGAGATTATTGCTCTCCTAAATCGCCGGCGTCTTCCCGCGAGGCTGAGCACTGGAGAAGCGGCTGTTCTCTTGGGTTTCCAGGAGCATGACATTGCCCCGCTGATTGCCGCCAAATTGCTGGCGCCGCTTGGCAGGCCGGCACCGAATGCTCCGAAGTATTTTGCGACAGTGGACGTTGTTGACGCCGCACATGATCGGGAATGGCTCCGCTTCGCTCCGGCACGAACCCAAGGCTTCGAATCCCGAAGGATTGGCGCTGTCGCGCCTCGCCAGACGATAAAGCTGTCTGGCTCCTGAGGTAGGATTCGAACCTACGACCAATCGGTTAACAGCCGACCGCTCTACCGCTGAGCTACTCAGGATTTGCGCAAGGTTGGGTCGTTTAGAGAAACCGCAAGCGCTCCTTCTGTCAAGGTAGCGAAGGAGGATTTTCCAGCCACTCCGCGGCATGGTCCTTGATCCCAATTCCTTCCGCGACCAGTTTTTAAGAACCGGTCCCTTTTCATCGCCTCACCACGCGAGTCGTTCGAATCCCAGTAAACAATCACCCACGGTCCTCGTCGTCTCTTGGTGTGGAGCGTGCGCTGATTATCTGGATCGTTGTGCTCTTCGATTTTACGAGGCAAGTCCTCCGTTTGTCCCACGCAGGTTTCTCCAGTTGACTTGCTAACCAAAAGAACCCGCATGCGATTTGAACCTACGATTCGCCGTGGGGAATCAACAGCCGACCGCTCTATTCGCTGAGCTACTCAGGACTTGCGCAAAGTTGGGTCGTTTAGGAAAACCAGCTCTTAGGTGATCTCCTCTTGCTAACTTGACACACACACAACTACCGCTCGTTTCGCTTACCGACGGACGGGCGCGGGAGCGTGGTCCTCAAGGCTCAGGAGTTTCGTCGCCTTCTCTTTCCCCTCTGTTAATCGCATCGATCAAGAGCCGGATGGTGCCAAAATCGCGCTTGTGCGGGGTCAGAACGATGCGGTGATAGTGCGCAAGATGGGTATCACCAGCCTCCTCCGGCAGTGCGGCGCTCTGGACGATTTTGTCCGCGGCAAGGAGCGTATCGAAATCTTTGTTAAGTTGGTCGATAGCCGACTGTCGCAACCGGTGAGTGATCCGGATCACCATCTTCGCCTTGACCCAGCGGTAGGAGTGAAAATTGTGGTAAAATTGCACCGCCTCCCGGATGGTATCTTCCAAGCTGTGGGTGATCTTGAAAAGGCTGAGATCGGTTGGCGAAATGAGCCTTTGCTCGAGCAGATCATTGACCACAAACCGGCGCCAGGTTTCCCAGTAGTGACCATTGGGACGGTCAAGCAACACCATCGGGACGATCGGGCTCTTTCCCGTCTGCATCAGAGTCAGCACTTCGCAGCCCTCATCGTGAGTGCCGAATCCGCCCGGGAGCAGCACAAAGGCATGCGTTTCTTTCACAAAATGGAGCTTTCGTGTGAAGAAATAGCGGAAGTTGATGAGTTTCGGATCTCCATGGATCGTTTCATTCGCACGTTGCTCGAACGGCAACCGGATATTGAGGCCAAAGCTCTTTTCGGCGCCCGCCCCTTCCTGGGCCGCGCCCATAATCCCATCGCCGCCTCCAGTGATGACCATCCAATCGAGCTCCACCATGCGGCGAGAAAATTCCCGGGCGAGCTTGTATTCCTCCGCATCGGATTTCAGCCGAGCGCTGCCGAAAACGGCCACCTTGCGGATCCCTTGATAGTTGCCAAATACAGTTGATGCGTGCCGCAACTCACGCATCGCCCGATTGTAAAGCTTGAGATCGGCGATGGCAGTTTTGTCCTTCCCGAACCGAAGAACAGTCTCAACCATTTCTGCCAGGATTTCGGCCTGTCTTCCCTGAGCGACTTCGGCCACGAGACTCTTGATTCGGGGGTCCTTCACTTTTTCTTTCATAACAAAACTTGTGCTGGAACATTGGCGCAAGTCGCACCCTTCCGGCTGACGTTAAAATCCGAACCCATGATCATAGTCATTCGCCCCCGAGCGTCAAAAGAACAAATCGCGCAGGTCATCTCCGAAGTCGAAAAACTCGGCTACACGCCCGCCCCAATCCACGGCGCCACCCAGACAGTGGTGGCGGCGATTGGTGACGAACGCACGCATGCCAACCTCGAGTCGCTTACCGCGTTGCCACAGGTCGAAAGCGTTCTGCGCGTTCAGAAGCGCTATAAACTGGCCAGCCGGGAATCGCATCCCGAAAATACCGTAGTCAATGCAGCTGGCGTCGAAATCGGCGGGGAAGGATTTTGCCTCATGGCCGGACCCTGCTCGGTGGAAAACGAGGACCAGCTTCTCAGCACGGCCGCGGCCGTCAAGGCGGCGGGGGCCAAAGTCCTGCGTGGAGGGGCTTACAAGCCGCGCACTTCTCCTTACGAATTTCAGGGCCTCGGAAGGGAGGGCCTGCGGCTGCTTGCCCTTGCCCGCGAACAAACCGGCCTCAAGATCATCACTGAGGTGCTCAGCGAACGTGACGTTGAACACGTCGCGGAGGTTGCGGACATCCTTCAAATCGGGGCACGGAACGGGCAGAACTTCCAGCTGCTCATCGAAGCGGCCAGAAGCGGCAAGCCGATCCTGCTCAAGCGCGGAATGAGCGAACGCATCGAGGAATGGCTGCTCGCCTCCGAATACATCCTGGCACATGGAAATCCCAACGTCTTGCTCTGCGAGCGCGGCATCCGGACCTTCGAGACCTACACGAGAAACACCCTTGATCTCGCAGCGGTCGCCGTCGCCAAGAAAGAATCCCATCTTCCCGTCATCGTGGACCCCAGCCAGGGTTGCGGCCGGGCAGATCTTGTGATCGCACTCTGCTGCGGCGCAGTGGCAATGGGCGCCGACGGATTGCTCGTCGAAGTGCATCCGAACCCCGCCGAGGCCCTTAGCGATGGCCAGCAACAGGTGGATTTCGCCTCTTTCCGAAAGCTAGTGCAGGCCATTCGGCCGTTTCTGGCGGCCGCAAATAAAGCGGCATAGCCGCCTGCCGGACTTGATTTGAAGGCGATCAGATTGCGCGAATTTTTTCTTAGCGCGGCGGATTTTGCAACCGAGCGCGGCAGCTACTCGCCCTCCTGGTAGAATTTCTCGCCGAGCGTGATCTTCGGCCTTCCATTGGCCACACGCCATTTATTGGTATCCCGGAGGGAATAGACGCAGCCACAATACTCCTGCATATAGAATTGCTCGCGCTTGGAAATTTCCACCATGCGTTGCGCGCCTCCCTTCTTCCGCCAGTTCAAGGTCCAGTAAACCATCCCCGGGTAACGCGACGCTGCGCGCTCGCCGCAGGCGTTGATCTGCTCCATGTTTTTCCAGCGGGAAATACCCAGGCAGCTTGTGATGACGGGAAAGCCATTTTCATGCGCGTAAAGAGCCGTTCGCTCAAATCGCATATCGAAGCACATCGTGCAGCGCGCACCGCGCTCGGGCTCCCATTCGAGGCCCTTTGCACGCGCAAACCAGTTGCCTGTATCGTAGTCCGCATCGACAAAGGGAATGGAATGCTTCTCCGCGAAGCGGATGTTCTCGGCCTTCCGCAATTCATACTCCTCGCGCGGGTGAATGTTCGGATTGTAGAAATACACGGTCAGATCGAGACCGGAGGCACGCACCGCTTCGATCACCTCACCTGAACACGGGGCGCAACAGGAATGCAAGAGCACCTTCCTGTGCCCCTCCGGTGCATTGAGAATCGAGCGCTGAAATTCTTTCAACGAAAGCGGAGAAGTCATCGGATTACTTTTCGAATACGATCATCTCGGCGTCAATCGTTGTGATGACGTTTACCCATCGTTGCACGCGGCCGGGCCGGAGGAACGGCCTCCTATGCGTGCAAACCCCATTCCTACCTCGGCGAAAGGTTTTTGCTGGCGCCCAGTCCACCTGCGGAGGCATCTGCTGAAAAGAAACCTGCAACAATCAGTGTTGCACGACAGGGGATCATGAGCATAAATGTATAGAATCACAACGATGCCGTGAAAACGAAAGTCGTGATTTGCGCGAGCTTGGTTCTCGTCGCCGTGTTGTCCTTGGCGGAGGCGGGTCCGCGGGTCGGCGTGTGTGTGCGCGCAGGCGGAGCGTGGTGTCCTTCGGTACGAGCGATTTGCCCTCAAGTTCGCGTGTCCCCTCCGGTGATCTGTCGCACATGGCCAGTGTATTACTATCCCGCCTACTACAGCTGGGCCCCATCACCGGTCGTTTCCTCCACCAGTTTCGGTAACGTTTCGCCTGCTTTTGACTATGGCGAACCTGGTATTTACCGCGTTCCCGCACCGGTGATCCCCGCGCCGCCTATCATCGACTCGCCGGGAAGCACATTTAGCTGGCGGCATTGATTTCCCCCGCAGAAGTGCGGCCTTCCTTGGATTTGCAAACCCAAGGAGGGCCGCCTCTGTTTCCCCAGCGAAAAATGAAGATCCGTCCCATACGAAGCGATTGCGATGCGCAGAAGGATCAGAAAGTAGCAGCCCATGGCGAGGACGCCCTGAAGCTTGGTGAGCACGGCCAGAAGCATCAGCGCAAATGCCGGCCAAGATTCCAGGACCAGCGGCGACTCCGACTTGGTTGTGTGGGGCGACGTGTTGCGTTTCGAGCGAAGCATTCATTGGAATTCCGCGGTACAATCCGTCCCGGCCCGCCTTGCCCAGCGAAAATCGGGGGTCAAGCCGGCTTGAACATCCCCGTTGACAAAGCGCCAGAAAAATCGAATTAACAACTTACCTTCAAGCGGGCCCTTGCCAAGTGTGGTGGCCGTAGCTCAATGGTAGAGCTCCAGATTGTGGTTCTGGCTGTTGCGGGTTCGAGTCCCGTCGGTCACCCCACCTTTTTTAGAGGTCCAAACACTCTGAAAAGCGCATTAATAAAGGCTATGCGGGCGATTGAGCAATTTCTCTTGAATGCGCAGTGCATGCAGTTTCCGCGATACTTTTGTCTCCGAATACAGTCTGGATCCGCACGAATGTCTCGTCACCGATACCGTCACTTGGGTGCCCCAAAGCAGGGCGACCGCCACCCCGTCAGATATGGACCGGCTCGACCTTCCAGATATCGCGCGCGTATTCCTTAATGGTGCGGTCGCTTGAGAATTTTCCCATTCGTGCCGTGTTTAGAATGGCCATTTTCGACCAGCACGATTTCTCACGGAAGGCGGCGTCCACCTTTTTCTGGCACTCGCTGTAAGACTCGAAGTCCGGCAAACAGAGGAACGGATCGCTATGGTAAAGGTTGTCGCGGAGCATTGTCAGGACGCCGGGTGGTTCGTCGGGAGTGAAGTAGTTCGACCCCACCCAGTCCACAATGGCGCGCAATTCCTCGTTCTTTTTTAAATATTCCTGGGGATCGTAACCTTTCTTAAACAGTTCGGCGACTTCTTCGACGGTCATTCCGAAGATGAAGATGTTGTCTTCACCGACCTCCTCCTTGATCTCGACGTTTGCACCGTCCAGCGTGCCAATCGTCAGGGCTCCGTTGAGAGCAAGTTTCATGTTCCCTGTGCCTGAGGCCTCCTTGCCTGCCGTGGAAATTTGTTCGGAAAGATCAGCTGCGGGCACAATGCGTTGGGCGAGAGAGACGCGATAGTTCGGAAGGAAAACGACTTTTATCCTGTCCTCAATGCGCTTGTCGTTGTTGATACACTTGCCCACCGCGTTGATAGCCTTGATGATACATTTGGCCATGTCGTATCCGGGCGCGGCCTTGGCGGCGAAGATGAAGACTCGCGGCGTGATTTCGAGATCCGGGTTTTGTAACAGCCGGCGGTAAAGCGCGAGGATGTGCAGAAGGTTCAGATGCTGACGTTTGTATTCGTGCAGACGCTTGATTTGCACATCGAAAAGTGCGGTGGGATTTACCGCGACGCCACAGTCTCTTGTGATGATTCTTGCCAGATCGACCTTGTTTGCCTGCTTGATGCTCATGAAATCTATCTGGAATTGCGAATCGTCCGCGAATTCTTCAAGAGCGCGAAGCTTGTCGAGATCACGTTCCCAGCCATGACCGATTTTTGAAGTAATTAGCCCGCTGAGGCGAGGATTGCACGCCAAGAGCCACCGTCGCGGAGTAATTCCGTTAGTCTTGTTGTTAAATTTGCCCGGATAGAGAGCGTCGAATTCGGGGAAAAGATCCTTTTTGAGAAGCTTAGTATGCAGCGCGGCCACTCCATTGACCGAATGGCCGCCAACGATCGAAAGATGCGCCATTCGTACCATTTGCGCAGAGCCTTCTTCAATGAGGGAGAGGATCTGCTTCTTCCTCGCGTCTCCCGGCCACTTCGCTTCCACTTCTTCCATGAAGCGCTCGTTGATCTCGAAAATGATCTGCAGGTGACGCGGCACGACCTTCTGGAAGAGTCCCACACTCCATTTTTCCAGAGCTTCCGGCAGGAGGGTGTGATTGGTGTAGGCAAAGGTGCGGACGACAATTGACCAGGCCTTCTCCCAAGTCATCCCGTATTCATCATGCAGAATGCGCTGAAGCTCCACCACTGCGATTGCGGGGTGTGTGTCGTTGAGCTGGATGGCCACCTTCTCCGGAAAGTCTTCCCAGTCATCGTTCGTCCTGCGAAAGCGACGGATGATGTCCTTGAGCGAACAGGCAACGAAGAAATACTGCTGGAGCAGACGAAGCTCTTTTCCGCTCTCGGTCTTGTCATTCGGGTAAAGAACTTTCGAAATGGTTTCACTGTGGTTCTTTTCGCGCACGGCTTCCTCGTAACCGCCGCGGTTGAAGGCCTCAAAGTCGAATTCCTCCGACGCCCGGGATTCCCAGAGGCGCAGGAAGTTGACGGTGTTGGTTCCGTAGCCGGGGACTGGAATGTCATAGGGAATGCCGACCAGTTTTCTCCAGCCCATCCAGCGCGGGACGTAGTTGCCCCTGTCGTCGAAGACGTTCTCGACGTAACCATAAACTTGAATTTCCGTGGTCTGCTCGGGCCGGACGATTTCCCAAGGCGTTCCGTATTGCATCCATGCGTCGGGCAGTTCGACCTGATAGCCATTAAGGAATTTCTGCTTGAAGAGTCCGTATTGGTAATGGATTCCGTAGCCGATGGCTGGTAAATCGAGCGTTGCCAACGAGTCGAGGAAGCACGCCGCGAGACGGCCAAGACCGCCGTTGCCGAGCCCCATGTCGTACTCCTCCTCTCGGAGTTCCTCGTAGTCCAAACCCAGTTCCTCGAGGGCATGCACCATGTCGTGGATGACTCCCGCGTTGTAGAGACTGTTGGAAAAGAGCCGCCCCATGAGGAATTCCAAGGAGAGATAATAGACCCGCTTGGCATTCTTATCGTTATCAACCGTGGCGGTGGCAATCATCCGTTCGACAACGATGCTCTGAACCGCTTTGGACGTAGCCAGCCACCAGTCGCGCTTCGATGCGGTCGAAGTATCGCGGGCCAACCTGAATTTCAGGCTGTTTAGGATTAGAGCTTTAAGTCCTGTAACGGACTTCTCGAGCGAGGATTGAAACTCTGAGGACATTTGTGCCTGAACTACAAGGTGTTTTGTTTCACGCGTCTACCCGTACAGAGGCATTCATGCAACCCTTCCCTCAGACGCCATTATCAGCAAAGCAGACGCCATTATCAGCAAAGAGATCTCAATCGCGTTTTGGCCACATCCAACTGAAAACCTCCGTTAAGGCTACAACTATCCCCACACCGTGCGGGGAACCGATAAACATCGCTCCATCATTTCCGGAAAGCCTTTCGGACAACCTCTTTAAGCTGTTCTGCGATTTGTTTTTCTGCGGAATCGAAATCGAAAACGTACTCGGTTCCGCAGTGGGGACAAGGATACCGCTTCGAATTACGATTAATGAGAACAATATCAAATGCCTTTGCGCACTTGTTGCAATTGAATGTCTTTTTTACGGGAAAAATCCATTTCATTTAGTCGCTTTTCTGCGCATTGGTGAGGGATTTATCGGAGGTATTCTCAGAGTGCAATAATACGGTATTATTGTAACAGGCTGGGATTGCCATCGAACGACAGCGGCGCGCCAACGAGAGCTCAATCCGGCGCGGGATCTGGTTAAGTCATTGCATGGCTCGGTCACCGGGCAAAAACTAATAAACGCCTGGCTCATTGGCGCTGTCAACGCTTCGTTCCGCAGCTCGCGATGCGCTGCGCATGACTCGTCGGGGCCAGTCTGTTTTGCTATTCCCTTCTTGTTAGAGACTTTATCGCGGTAGGGATGCCGATTACTGGGCACCCCCCGCACAGATCCCGGCGGGCGTGATTCACGCACCGGGCTCGTACCTCGGGTGATAAAGCGACGAAGCCCCACGAGCAGCTCCGCGAGCGAACTTCCGGCACTCCGTACGCCACCGGTGACCAGATTGCGACCAAAACAGGGATCTACTTTGCGGCTGGGGTCACGAGTGCTGGGTTTACGCCATTGAGATTGCCAAGGCCCAGGGGGCCATCAGCATCGCCACCACGCGCACCGCTAAGAAGAAGCCCGAACTGCTCGCAATCGGGGCCGACCACGTCATCGTGACCGATGAAGAAAATCTGCCCGAACGTGTCAGCGAGACTACCGGCGGTATGGGCGCACGCATCATATTTGATCCAATCGGAGGTCAAGGCCTCGAAGCCCTGGCCGCAGCCGCTGCTCCCAGCGGAATCATTTTTCAGTACGGCATCTTGGCCACTGACCCGACCCCCTACCCGCTCTTTACCGCAGCGCAAGAAACGTGGTGAACCCCAACCCCCACTCTTCTCCAAAAGTCATCGTGCCGAGGCTGAGCCATGCTTTTTCGACATAATGGACTTCAGCAATGGAACTACGACATCTGCGATACTTTCTGGCGGTTGGTGAAGCGTTGAAGTTCACCAAGGCGGCCGCGCAACTTCAAGTCGCGCAACCCGCGTTGAGCCGACAGGTGCAGGACTTGGAGGATGAGATCGGCGTGGACCTCCTGCGCCGCAGCCCGCGCGGCGTGACGCTCACGGCGGAAGGAAGACTTTTTCTGGAGGAAGTCCGCGAGTTGCTGAAGCGCGCCGATGAATCGGTGGGAAAAGTCCGCGCGCTGGCTCGCGGCGAATATGGCGCGTTGCACGTCGGCTACGCCCGGTCCCACGGTGGAGATATTGCCGCCAGCACTCGCAGCGTTTCAAAAAGCCGTGCCAAGCGTGAAGGTGTTGCTGCATGACCTCTCAAGCGATGAACTCATCGCCGGACTGCAAAACGCCACGCTGGAACTCGCGATCCTGGTCCAGCCCACCGGTTTTCAGACGCCGCAGCGCACGGTCAACCGTGGCCGAAATCAATTCCGCAGACCATGCCTCTCCCGGGAGATCCTCTAAGCTCTGGCCGCATTTGCTGATGAGCACGTATTCGTGGCGACGGTGACTCACCGCGTCGCCGAGCGCTTCCTCGGAGCCGACATAGACTGCCGCGGTGTCGATGGTATTGACGCCGCAGTCGAGCAACCGGTTCACGACGAACCGCACGCGTTGTTGGTCGGTCTTGAGAAAGCCGATAGGGCCGCTCCAAAACCGAGAGTGGAGACTGAGAGATTGGTCTTACCAAGGATGTTGTGTTTCATAGGAGTTGAATGCTTGAGTTCCAAGATGCGGAAGGATTGCCCGGCCGTGAAGGTGCGGATGAAACTGCGTTATATTCCACGCCAGCGTTCTTGAAAGGCCGAAATTTGAGACGCAAAATCGTCGCTGACTCGATGCCCGGATCGAAGCGAAGCATATGCC
>JAXIPG010000223.1:0-39321 GCA_045403045.1 Terrimicrobiaceae bacterium | reverse complement strand
CGCGGCACTTCCTTGCGCCCAGAGCATGAAACCGGGATTGACAAGGGGTCCGGCCCGTTTTATAAAAGTAATTACTTTTATAAAACGGGCCGGACCCCTTGTCAATCCCGGTTTCATGCTCTGGGCGCAAGGAAGTGCCGCGCCGGCTGCATGGCTGGGCGGTTGACAGGCTAGGCCGAATGTGGGTGACGGTTGCCACAATTAGGTCACAGCCTGACACAATTACGCCCCAATTAATTATTGGCCTCCCCAGTTTCGCCCCGGTCACCATGGGCACCCTCCCGCCTTCCTTGATCACCTTTCCGTCTCGCCGCACCTGCCAGCACATGCACCCTAGTTCCGCCATCGCGTATCGCCCCCTGGTCTCGCCCGCCTCTACCGTCTCGATCGCGACCACCGAAGGAACCCCGAAGTCCGTCAGTACCCGAAGCGTCAACATTGTCAACTCCATGTTTGATGATTGGAGCATACAGGACGTGGCGCCCTAGGTAAATACGCCCTATCATCACGAATTATTTCAATGCTTGCGGCGCTTTGCCGACTCCGACACGAATCGGCGGGTGTATAGTTCCGAACAAATGCACGACCACAGGGGCGCCAGATGCAATGCGCTCTAATTCGGCTGGCGTTGGTTCCCAGTGCGTCACCATAAAAGGTGCACCGTCTGCCGTCAATTCGTCTCGCACCGGCAACCCGATGTAGCCTTGCGACTTGCCGAGAACACGGGACACGCCTTCAATCATCTTCGCGATCATTTTTCCGGCCCGGCATTCATAGCGGCGCGCACCTCGTCTCTACGCTTTGATAGCTCGGCCAGCAACGCCTCGATCTGATCGAGTAGCTGCTTAATGGCGTATCCACATCGCCATTCGGCATCACGCCCGCCGATGTCCTGTAGCGCTAGCGCCGTCACCGCCTCGTCGCGAACGTTACCGCCATAAACGTGAACGCATGACGAGACGGATATTACTGCGTTCTCTAGAGCAACGTTTCCTGAATACTTGCTCTTCGCTTGATCTGCTGTTGCGTTCATCTTAGCACCCCTCCGTTGACGTTATCCGCTCGCTTTTCTTCGGCTCCTTCGTCTCGCCTATGATATACTGAACGTCGATCACATCGCCGTCCTTCAGTTTCGGCCAATTCTCCTCGATATAGAGGTGGGCTCGGCCTTTGGTCCGCGCGTCCCGCGTCCATTCATAGGGGTCGTATGCGACACCGCGGCATTGCGCATCAATCATGATAATGCAGCGTTCGCCCTCGTTCCCGGCGTATCCATCCCGCCGCAGCAAATATCGCTGGGCCTCGTTCTCTGGAACGGGACGAATGCAAATCACTGGAATGAATGTCCCCCTGTCGCGCAGCTCAAAGCATTTCACTTCCATATCATCACCTCATCAGCCTAGCTAACTCGCCGACCTCAACCCGCCCTGCATCAAGCAACCGCAAGAGCGCGGCGGACGGCCCCGGCACATTGCCATCTCTTGCCCACCGGCGGGCCGTCCGATCGTCCACCATAAGAAGACGCGCCGCCCCGACTTGCGATAGCTCAAGGCGGCGAATCACGTCACGGAATTGGTTTGCGGTCATGCCGCCTCCACCCGCTTTGCTTGCTCATGTTTCCAACCTCGCTCCCAATCGCTTTGGTTGATGTGCCACCTGAGCCCAGGAACCTTCCACGGGTTTGCCTCAAGAGGCACGCAACGATAGAAGGCCAATCCACCTTGGTCGAATGCCTCCCATATGTGCGAGCGCTTCATTTTCTCGGCGATAAATTCCGCTTCGCCCCCGTAATGGGCCATAGCTCAATCCTCCAACCTGATTACGTCGGCCTGCTCGATTACATCGGCCATGGCGCGCGCTTCCTTGGCTTGCTTCTCAAAGCCAGAAACCATGCGAGAGCGCACCTTGACTGACATTAACCATTCGCCGCCAGCCGGTACCTTTGCATGCTCTAGGGCATCCGCATCATATTGATCGGCGGCAGCACGTAGGGCGTTTGCAAGTGTGTACCGCTTCGCGACTGTGGTGAATATGGCAGTCATGGCCCTAACTCCCCTTCCCGACGAGTTCCTCGATAACCGGCAAGATATCCCGATCGAGGTGCAAGGCTAGCTTGCGCAATTGGTCGGCCTCGTCGCAAATTGCCCCACCCTGCACGGCGCGCTTGTCGGCGGTCCTTAGCCATTCGTTATCGAGCCGATTCGCTTCGCGCCTGTAATGTGCCGCTAGTTCTTTGGTTTGGCGGTAGATCATGGCGTCACCTCGTTTTGAAGACACCCCCTTTTTAGGGCGAAATGCCCTAGCAAGTCAACATCGCCGCGATCACGAAATATTACAGCCTAGGGCCTATTGACCGCTAGGGCGAATTGCCCTATAAACGGCATTGCGTCTTTCAAACCCGAACCGGAGAAAATTCCCATGGCGCGAATCAGATATCAGGTCACGGATAGCCGCGGCCAAGTCCACAAGCGCACGTCAGTGCGCATCTACACGCACGCCGTTGTCTACCACGTGCCGGCACAAGCCCCGACCAAGCAATGGCCACGCGGGTTGGACGGTCACAGCAAGGCGGCGTTTTGTGGCAGCGATATGCTGGCGTCTAACGAGGCCGCATCGCTTGCCAAGCGTTACGCTGTCGAGGTTATCCCCGTCGAGGTTGTATAATCATGGCCGCCATGGTCGAAGCCGTTCCACTCGTCGGCAACCGTTGGGGCGTCCGCTCAACCACGCGCCCCGATCATTGGTTCGCTTACGATTACCTGCTTGAGGCAAGCGCGTGGACCATGGCGGACTACATCAACGCACATTGGCATGACGGCATGTCGGCCGCTTTCATGCCTCAGAAACCATTCATGGCCGGCGTCTAGTGAGGTGAGACAATGCACACATACCGAGAGACCAAAAAAGGACACGGCGGCGCGAGCGTTTGGGTCGTTGGTCATTATTTCTGTGTGCTGAACGGCACATCGGAATGGTGGCCATTGAGCGACCACGACACGGAAAAGGGGGCCATGATGCGCGTCCATTATCTCAACGGCGGCAACGCCCAAGAGATCGGAGGACTAGAGACCGCAATCTATTCCTTCACACCGCTACGGTGACGCCATGTATTGCACCGTCGTATTACGTGTAAACGGTCACCAGCGCGACCGCTTCGAAATCCTTCCGCATAACCTGCCGGCCGCCGGCCGGGCGCTCGGCAAGCTGTGCGACGCCATCCCAGACGCCTACATAAGCGTCACCGTCACAACGCCGGATGGCTTAACCCACATCATCGCGAACAAGAGTGCAGCACCATGAAAAAGCGCAAACCGCGTCCGGATTTTCTAGGTCCATATCCGTTTCACCGCGAATTCCCGGCCACTACTTCCGCGCTCGCCCGGCTGCGGCTACGCGGCAACAAGCATTATCAATGGCGCATACGCGCCGTTGCTGAGTTTCTAGCGCGCCTCGACCCTGTCACGTCTATACAGTCGGGACGCTCTCGCGCCGAGGTATTTGAATCGATCGCCGTTGCCGTCATCGCTATGGGCGATCAATCATATGAAGTGTTTGCCGCGAGGTACCGAAAATGAGACACCACAATAGGAGGCGCACTATGCCAGAGAGCAAGCCATTCGGCATCAGCGAAGAAATCACCCGCCTCGCGAAAGACCCCAGCCAGCACCCACGCAACCTTGATGAATTCCCGGGCGAATTCATTCCGGTCGGCCCCAATAGCGTAGTTCCCAGAAACCCGCCTGACCCTGTTGCCGAGGCCATCGCCGGAGCGGCTCGTGACGACGAGGCCGAGGCGCGCAAATCGGCCAACGATATTCCGCGCCTCGCCGCCGAGGCCGTCCGGAATGAATACGAGGCCGCGGCCATCGCGATCGAGCGCGAGATTGACCGGCAAGGCGCCGAGTGGCTGAAACTGCAAGCGGAAGGCCGTCAGCTCGCCGCGGCCTTCCGCGAAGAAGGGGAAATGTGGTTCAAGCGCGTATATGCACTCATGAGCCGCGCCACCTCATTTCAAGAGAATGCGCAGCAATGGGCCAAGACAGACGGCCCGATGGCGCCGGAAAAAGAGGCCGGGCAATGACCTCCATCGAGCGGCGAATCCTGATCAATCAACGCACCATCATGCAAGCGCTCTACATCATCATTGAGCATGGACGCCTCGGCGGAACGTCACAAATATACGCAGAATTAAACGAGGATTCGCACGCAACCCTAAAGCTTCTCAAAGAGAACAAGGAGCCACCGAAGTGAACAAGATCACCCGTGTGACTATACGGCCTTGCTTCGAGGTCTATGTCGAGCGCGCCGACCCAAACCGGCCGAAAGCGGCCCCCATCCTTGATATCGTCAGCAGCTACGGAAGCCGATCGAAAGCGGACGCCGCGGCTGGCGAGATTGCAGAGTGTGAAGGATGCGAGGTTGAGGAAGCAACGTGGGATTAGGTCTTGGCCACGACGTTATCAGGGGTCGCCTTGACTAGCTCGGCGACCTCTTTTTTTGCCTCTGGCGTATTGTCTGCCGGCGCAAGCACGATCGGCACATTGCCTTTTTGCACCTCTGGTATTTGCGCCGCCGCCGTAAGAATGCTCTTTTTGCTGTTCGCAATCACTTGCCAAACGGCACCGCCAAGAATCATAGCCGAGCCTGCGATGTTTATAACGGCCACGATGATGCCGCCGACCTGCTCGGCCGAGACCCAGCCAAGCGCTATTGCTACCGTTCCGAGCGCGGGAAGCAATATGCGCAGTTGCCCCATCACCTGATTCTGAGTCGGCGTTAACCCGTTCACGTTTGAAAGCTCCCCTTATGTTTCCCGAATGAATTCTATCGAAGGATCGAGGCGCGCCAGCGTCGCCAAAATCGGCGCGCAACCCGGCTGCTTGTCCACCACCGTAGCGCTGAACTTGTGATCAGCCACGTACTTGCCCGGCTTTTGTTGATTGGTCCCGCCCCAGATGTACGGCGAAGGCAAGCCGCGAAGGTGATAGCCGGCGCCGTTAAATAGCTCCTGATAGTACAGTACCTTTTCGAGCCGCCAATCGAGAACCGCGGACAGTCCGTCGATTGCAAGCGCATCCATGGCACCATCAAAGAACGTCTTGAACGGACCACGCCCCTCCGGAACGATCGTCGTCCGCCTGTTGAGCGGCTGGCCGTTGCCCAAGTAGGTCTTGAAATTTCGGTTGCTCTCGCGCAGATGCAACAGCGCGATCATGTACCACGGCACACCCTGCCCGATCTTGCCAAGTGAATCGTGTGCGGTTGCCTCCTCGATCGGCAAATACAAATCTTTGTCTTCGAGAATGTCGGCCGCAATCTTCTCGAATTCCGCTGTACGGCTCTTGTTGATCCGCATCGCGTTCCATTCTTTGGCGTATTGCGGCCACTTCTCGCCATAGCGCATAGGCCCGTCTCCTTTGGAAGCCTATATGGCGGTATTTTACTTATAGGATCAAGTCCCTATAAACAGAAAAAGCCGCCCTCCTAAGAGCGGCCTTTCCTTCGTGCAGCTTGGTCGAAGCGTCAGTAGCGGTCGGGAACGAGGCGGAATGTGAGCCGTCCTGTGATCTGGTCGACTGTCATGCGGTCCGGAGCAATCCCGAGCACCGGGACTACATCGCCGAAATCGATGTGCTTGTACTGAGCGCCGAGACTCCATTTCTCGGTCAGCATCAACTCGACGCCAAAGCCGGCATACCAGCCGGTCAGTGTTTCAGTCTGCACAGGCGCGACCCCGATCACCTCGGTTTCGGCCTTCTGGTGTCCGAGCGCAAAGCCGCCCGTGGCATACACCAGGATCGGTTGAGCAATCGCAATGCCCGCGCGCACGCCGGCATACCCGATCCAATCGATCTTCTGCTGCAACAGGACCGCCGGTGCGATAGCTGGAGTCGTGGTCGCCGGGATGACGACAGCCTCGGATTTGAGACCCCAATACTGCATCCCGATCTCAGGGCCGACGACGAGACCGCCCGTCTGCATCAGATAACCCATGTGGCCACCGACCACCGGGCTATTGTCGTCGAGATTGATTGCAGTCGCGGTGTCGCCGGTACCGAACGCCGGATTGAACGCGCCGAGGTTCATGCCGCCGTTGATACCGACATAGAAGCCCGACCACGATGGCGCGGCGGCAATCGGCGTTGCCTTGCGCACCGGCAGATCGGCGGCAGCGGCCGGCGAGATGGAGAGAAGCAAGGCTAGTAAAGATAGCGCGATACGCATAGGGGACTCCCTTTGTTGCATAAAAAACGATGCCCCGTGCATAGCAGGCTTCAATCCGGCATGTGCGACCTTTTTACCACACCCGGCGGAAAAATGCGGCGCAATTCTTCCGTGTCGCGTGCGGACCTAATGCGCTCTCGAAACGCCTTCCAATCCATTTCAACGGCTTCGTCAATCCGGTCCATGTCGCGCTGGCATTCCATGTTGAACGAATGCACAGCGGCGCGCGCGCGCTGAAACTGAATCGGTCTGGCAAGCGCAAGGTCTACTCGGATCGGCCCGCCATTGGCGCTGCGACGCCATGCGTTGCGGAACCAACGATCGCTAGGCACGTCAGCGGCGTCCCACAACTCGATAGCCGTCCCGCGCGGAGCACAATCACGATCGCGAAGAATCTCCAGCGCCTCTGCTGTAGTGCAACCGCCGAATTGAACGGCACGCGCATAACAGCGCGCCACGTCCGGCGCAATCCCGCGCGCGATTTGTCGATCAATTTGAGTAAGCATAAAGCCGGGCGGATGCTCGTCCCAAAACCCTCCGCACCCCATCCACCTGACACACTCATCAGCAGGGCAATAGATCGACACGCCACCATCGAACCGCGTGTAGACGATGCGCTTTTTCATGCCTGATCGCCGAAACACGAAATACAAACGATTTCCGCGTCTGTCGCTGTGCCCGTTCCATCTGCTGTGCCCATGCGAATTGTGCCCGTACTAGGCGACGCCAGGCCTGCATGCATAATCGTCGTGCAAAACCCGTTATTTGTTGATGGCCTTTGCCCTGCCGCAACAGTAGAATAGTTGGCTGTTGAAAAGTCCGTCGCGTGATCAAAAGAATAATCACCGTCCCCATTGTCCGTCACACCGGACACATTGGAGCTAACGCGAAGCGCAATGACTCCTGTGCCGTCAAGATTGGCCCACGTCTTTGCCGCGCTCTGGTGCCGATGCTGCACCGATGGCGTAACAAGCTTGTCCGCTGCGGTCCCTGTTTCTTGCTCTGCCGCACTGGCCAGCATCGCGCCGGCCGCCGTCGCGCCGCTCAGTGCGCCGCTTGCCGTGATGTTCGTGCCGGCGATCGTCGACGACCCTGCAATCGCACCAGTGACAGCGAGCGCCCCCGGGATCGCAATCCCGGTAGAGGAGCTACGAATCATATCGGTGAGCGTCCCGGCAATCATCGCCCGCAATACAAAAATCGAGTCCTCGGACGTATCGGTTGGGTCCGTGATCTGCCAGACCAATTCGCCGTACAATGTTTTGGTGCCGCCCGAGTCCTTGCCGTAGCTGTGAAATGCACCGATGAAATCGCTTGCCGCTGGCGAAGCGGAGTTGCGGTAGGCTTCGAAGATCGGCCCGGCATCGGCGCCGGCTTCCGTCGAAACGCCCTGGAACGGCGTAAATGCCGCCGTGCTGCCCGTGATCACATACGGAAGCGTTGAGGTTGCGCCCGGAAATGTAATAGGAACCGCAAACGTGACGGTTGAGGTTGTGAATGTTACAACATCGACGGCGCCAACCTCAATAACCTGCGTGTTCGCCGCCGTGCGCCGCATGCCAGTATCGGGATCGGCGCTGTAGCTCCACCCGGTTGCGTCAAGCGATAGCTCGGCCAACATGCCGCCTTGGCCGTCGCGTGCGACGCTGTTTGTTATCTCGGTCGCGAAGTCGACAAAATTTGCATTGACCTCCGCCGATGCAATGACCGTGTTCGGCGTGAACGTGTTCGGCACGGACATCGTGCCGGAGCCATTGCGCGGCATAGTGCCCCCCTTTGCCTACTGTGGCGCGTCCCCATTCGGGTAATAAAGAACAATATCCACATTAATCGGCCCCGGCCCGAAATGCGCCGGATGTTCACGCACAAACACCCCTAATCGACGGTCGGAGACAACTTGAAACCGGGTCAAATATTTCTGCCCGGCCATCGTGTGGCGTGCCTCGTAAAACGGCAGTGCCGGACTAGGCGCCCCCATCATCCACAGCTTCCGCATGAACCTTGGTCTTGGCCTGAAAGGCACGAACGGTTTGCGCTTGATTTTAGCCATATCCCATCATCCCCCCAGCCGCATATGCCGGCCCGGCCACCGCCGGCATTGCGCCCGGCACAGCGCCTTGGCCGGCCATGCCCGGTTGCCCCGCCATCATGGCTTGCATGAGTCGTTGGCGCGGGTCGGGCAACTGGTACGGCGCTTGCGTGCCGAATTGCTGCGCGCTCGGCGGCGCGGCTTGTTGCTGCATTCTCGCGAGTTGTTCCGGGTCCATCTTCCATCCTTCCCATAGACGAAACATTCGGGATCACTGCCCGGATGTGCCCACATAAAGATGCGTCCGTGTTCGTCAACGACAGACACATAGGTCATCACTTTTCTCCTTTTTTCTTCGAAAGACGGCGCTGCCACATCTCTAATGTCGCCGCCACCTCTTCCGGCGTTTGCGGGACGGTTTGAGCACCGGCCCGTTGCGAACCGCCCACGCGCCCCGCCGCTACCGATTCTCGCGTCAATATCGGCGCCTCCGGCGTCATGGCCGCACGCAGTCGGCTGACGCCTTGCCCGCGCCGTTCATCGAACGTCGCCAGTGCACCGCGCGCCCTGGCCAAATCGGCATCCATCGCCGCCGGCCTTTTATATGTCGGCAAATGCGCTCCGGCCAACGCCAATGATGTACCCGGCGTGCTCGCAAGCGCAGTCTTGAACCACCCTTCGGGCGTAAAAAACCGCTCACGCGCTGCCTTTCCGGCCGCGGTTTCGGCACCCTGACTCGCGTAATCCAACTGATACGGCAACAAAGCCCCTTCGGCAGACAACGCCGTGCCAGTCAATGCCGGACCTAGTATTTCCCCGCCCTTGCCAGCCGGCACCCCCGCCGCGGCTTTTTCGAATTCGCGCAGTTGCGACATGCTCAACGCGGTCTTTGCATCGGCTTCGCTGAACCCGCGCCCCTTCGAGGCGCGCATCGGAGCGGTTACCGCCTTCTCAGCCGCGAGCGTTCGCGCGGCCAGCTCCTCGGCGAATTTCTGCTGTCCCATGACTTGACGCAAGCGCGGGACATAGGCCGAGCCCGCCGCTAGCGCGGCACCGACCAGCGGCAGCGATCGGTATATCGGATTCTGCTCGACCAAGGGCCGCTCGGTTTCCAGCCGCTTGCGCGCTTCGGCCGCGATCTTGTCCTTGGTTTCGGACGCAACCCTCAATCGCTCTTGGTCCTTCGCGATCTCCTCGGTAATCGCGCGCTGCCGCGCGCCGCTCTGCTCCTGCGCCACACCCGCGCGCTTCACCGCCTGCTCATGCGCCCGCAAGGCCGCATCGTCCCGCCGTTGAGCGGCGGCGATCTGACTTCTCGTCGCATTGGCCGCAAGCTTTGTAGGCTTCGGCGCCTCCGGCGCCTCCGCATCTTTAAGCGCGTCGCGCCGCTCCTCACTCCTGGCGATCTTGCTGCGCAACTCCGCAATCTCGGCATCGTATTCGCCCGCGCGCTCCCCTGCCTCTTTCGAGCCCTCACCAGCTTCAGCAGCAACCGCACCGGCGCCGCCGATACCAAGCACCGCGCCAAGTGTCTTTGGTGCGCGCTTGATCGCAGCAAGGATCGGCGCCGCAGCAACGCGGCCAGCGGTGCCGATGCCTTGCAGGATCGGCCCACCACCCGGAACAGGCGCCAGCGCTCCAAAAATCTGCCCTGACGGGTCGGCCTCTTGAATGGCGCGCCAATCCTCACGCGCTCCCTCGTATCTCTCCATCCCGGGCAACTGCGCAAGCTTACCGATCGCCCATGACGGAATCCCGAGCGGGTCGGCCGCGCTCGCCAGCGTGCCAACCGCGGTCGGCGGCAATCCCTCCGGCATCGGCTCTTGCGCACGTGCGCGGCTGCGAACCGGGCGCACCTCACGATATGGCTGCTGCGCCCGCTCCAGCGCCGCGACCTCGGCCGCCGCTTGTATGTCGTCGAAATTCGTGGGGGACACCTCGCCGGCCATGCCGGACGTGTACCACTGCGGCGCCATCGCCTTTGCCAACCGTGAAGCCATGTCAACGCCCCGTCATTGGTCCCGCATTGTCGCGCTGCATCTGCTGCCAGAATTCCAATATCGGGTCCATCGGCGCGGCGTCTGGTGGCCGCGCCACCGTGCGCTTCTCACGATTATAAAAGACGCCCTCGCCGCGTTTTCCTTCCGCAATTTTTCTTTGAATCAGCGCTTCCGAAGCCGGCGCGGCCATGCCGCCGGTTGCCATGTTGACGATGTCGAACCCGTGGCGGTTGAGCGGATCGAGCACGTATTTTTTTGCGTACGGCGCCAACATGGCCGTGTCCCGTCGAGCACTTTCCGATAACATCGGCCCCGGCCCCAGCATCCCGAATTGCGCAAGGTACTGCGGAATCTCACCGTAGGGCATACGTCCGCGCGTCATCGCCGCAGCCGCCTCGGCCTCCGGATCGTCTCCCGGCGCCGCAGGCGCAATCTCGCCAGCCCGCACCGCCCGCGCGGCAACTCCTGGCGCCGCTTCCGCCATTGGCGCGTAGGGCGGCGCGGCCATTGCCGCCGCTTGGACCAAGTCCTGCATGGTCAGTGCTGACACCGGCTGCCGACGTTTCGCAAAAATGTCTGACGGCATGGTTTATCCTTTCGTGTAGCTCAACAACGCGCCGAGCAAAACCGCGCCGGCCGCCTCCGGCAGCGCCTCGTTTACATGCGTGTCGCCAACCACCTCAACGTAGGCTTTGAATTGCCCAAGACCGAACGCGATCGCGGTGACTCCGATGCCGCGCTCTTTGCTGTAGCAAGATGTGGTGTAGGCATCGACCGCACCTTGCGAATTGATGCGCTCGGTTTTGACGATATTCATCGTCCCACCGAGCAACTGGCGGAGTTGCTTTGCGTCCGCCGAATCGCAAAACCGCTGAATCACTTGCTTGTTGAAATCCGCGTTGTCCATCGCCTTAACCTCCCGTCATTGCTCGCCGCAAACGCGACATGGTACCGCCCCCGCCCGGCACAAACGCATCAATAGCCGGGCGCACTGCTTCGGTGACTTGGTCGACCACCGACTGCGGCGGCCTCGTGAGCCCAACTATATAGTCCTGCATGTCCTTTGGGCGCACGTTGTACTTCTGCGCCAATGCCTGTACCTTGTCCGTGCTGAACGTGCCGCTTTTCATGTCGATCACCGACGCAATCTCATCCGTCGTCGGTTGCGTTGTGTAGGTGCCCGGATCAAGCCGCTTGCCGGCGTCCAGATCGGAAAGCATTTTCGTGACGCTGTTCAATCGGAATTGCCAGTCGGCGAGGCTCGTGGGGCGGTTGAGCTCGCCGAGCGCTTCCGTCACCGCGGTACGCTCGTTTTCCGTGACCTGCCCCTGTCCCTTCAAATAGATTCGCTGCGCGGCCAAACTTAACCGCTGCTTCATGGCGTTCATTTGCTCATAAGCAGACCAAGCCGGACTATCGGGCGAAATCATCCGGGCAATCGCCCGCGGGGCCGTCGCCAGATCGCCGCCGAGCGCGCCGAACGACCCCGCGTTGATGCCCACCGGCAAGCTATATTGACTGAGCCTAACGGCGCCCTCGAACCCCGGCAGATCGACCAATCGGCGCGCGCCCGCGATCGTCGCCTGCAACCCGGCTTTGGATTCTTCCGGGGTCACCGTTTCCGACAGCGTCTTGCGAGCCTCCGCCTCTGTCTTTTCGACCTTGGCCGCCTCGCCACGGCGGGCGACCACCTCCTCCGGAGTCAGCGGCATCGAGGCTTTGCGCGCTGCTTGCGCTTGCATCATTAGCTCGTCTTGCGCGGCTTTCCTTTCCGCCAGCGTAAAATTGGTCGAATTCGCCTGAATCGCCAGATTCCGATTTCTCGGGTCTGCCATCACCTGCCTTAAGAAGGGCTGGATCGGCGGAGGTGCGGGTGCCCGCGCCATGGTATCCGGCAGGGACGGGCGCGTAGGAAGCCCGCCGGTTGGCGCAATCGCCCCCGCCTGGGCCTGAGTGCCCGGGGCTGGCGTTGGCGCGATGGGTGGGGCTCCGCTGGGCACGGCCGGGGCAGCAACCGCGGCTGGTTGCGGGGAAACGGCGCCGCCGGCCATCGTCGGGACAGGGGCCGGCGGCACCGCCACGGCGCCCGGGCCGTTTCCGGCCCCAAGCGCTGTCCGGAACTTTTCAACGTAGCTCGGGACCGTCGTTCCGAGCACATCGGCCGCATTTCCGGCCCGTGCTCGCGGGCGGCCTGAGAACCACGCCGATGCGGCGTCCTCCGGATTGCCGAACCGGTTCACGTACTCGCCGAATTTCGCTTCAAAGACCCGCTCTTGCGCATCCGGGTCGGCAAGGAATTCTTGCGGCGTCATCTGCCGGCCCAGAATCGTCGTGGTCCATGTCGGAATATTGCGGCCCATAACCTGATACTTGCCATATGCCTGATCGCCCGTTCGCGTCTTCGGCCCGACCACCGCGTAAGGGTCTTTTTGCCCGCCGGTCTCAATGCCGGACACGGCCCGCTTATAGTCCGCCATTCCGGGCACCGGAGGCGTCGTCAGGGTCGCGGCCGGCGCCGCGGCATCACCTGCCACCGCGGCCGGCGGCACGGGCACAACCGGGGCCGGGGCCGGCGTGGCAGCAACCTCGCCGGCCCCTCCCCCGGTTGGCAGGGTCGCTGGCGCCGCTGGTAGCGCCGCGTCCGCACCGCCCCCGAACACACCGGCTTGGCGGCCCGCTGCGATCCTCTGCCGCTCCTCCGCTTCCTTGCGCTCAAGCTGCCCGAGGTCATAGCCGGCCAACCCGCCTTGCAACGCCTGCGCTAAAACTTGCGTCCAATGCCCCACCGGCTTTGTGCTTGTCGCGCTCGCCATCATTGACTCAATGAGCCGCCGCCGCGCCCGCTGCGATTCCGGCGTGTATGCGCCCGACTCGATCTCCACCGGCCCCGGAATAGGCATCGCTCACACACCCTTTACGCTGGCATCGGGAATCCGCCGCGCGCCCATCCGCCCAGCCCCGCCCCAGCGACGCCCGCAATGCCGCCGAGCATGGCGTTATATTGCGAGGTCTGAGCAGCCAAGTTGCTGGCGTACATGCTCGCAAGATCGACCGGCGCTACGCCCGGGTCAGGCGCCTTTTCCGGCGTGACCGTGCCTGTGGTGCCGCGCAACAGCAAATTCAATTCCTCAAGCGGCAACCGCCGCTCCTGCAGCGCCGCCGCATTGGTTGCCCCATAGGCATCCAAGAACATCTGATCGTAGGCGCGCGCTTTCTGATTCTCGAAGTCGGCATGCGCCTTGGTATAGGCCGGACTACCCGCCCGAATGCCCTTGTTGAGCAAGTCGGATTCGAGCGCCTCCGCACGCGCCCCCCATTCCGGGTCAAGAAAGTTCTTGTGGATGTCCGTCAACTCGCGCGCCCGGCCAGCGCTTATGTCGAACGGTGTCCCGAGCGACTCCTTGACCCGCCCGGCCTGATCAACTCCGGCCTCGCCGAGCGAGGTAAAACCCGCGCGCTGCAGGTCAAGCAACCTCTGCTCTTCCGGGTTGAGCGTAACCGTGCGCTCGTATTGCGGATTGCCGGCCTCGCTCGTGCCGAGTTGCTTATAGCGCACCTCCCCGTATGGCGTGACCTCCTCGGTTGCGCCAAGCTCATATTGCGTGATGGCGGTTTCTTTGTTGGCCTTCGCCGCTGCCGCAGCTTGCTGCTCGACCGGGACCGGTTTCGGCGCGTTCATTGTCTCGCCCTTTCGGAAGCCAGGGGCAATCGCCCCGTAACATGCCATAAAGGATCGCATCGTGAAAGGCGGTCGGCCCCCAATATCGGCGCTGTACCCCCTCCTGCACAAACCCGAGCCGCGCCATCAGTTGCCGCACCGTCCGGTTCGAGCGCCGCACCCGCGCGGTGATCCGCTCCAGCCGATGCTCGACGAACACCCATTGTGCAACGAACCGGAATAGCCGCCGCGTGCAGCAAGCCGACCCGTAGACCGTAATGCTTACATCGCAAAGCGTCTGATCGGTCAGGACAACGCCGCCGCACAATGTCCCCTCGTCATCAAGCACCCCTATAATCTCGTAGGGCGGACTGAACGGAATCCCGAGTTGCGCGCCAAGCCATTGCGCTGCCGCCTGATCGCTGCCGAGAAAGACTGGAATCATTGCAACCGGCCTATGAACGCGACGAGTTGCAGCGGCTCAAAATCCCTTGTCCAGGCCCTATCAGTCGAACAATGCATAAAAAATGCAGACCGCGCTTGCTCGATCGTTCGTGCATTTCCTTTGAGGCTCGGCCAAAGGATGTCGATGTCAATTTGCCTTTGCCTGCGTCTCCACCATCGCGCAATTCCCAAGATCATATCAGCCCCCCGTCCATCATCAGCACGTCGAATCCCATCACCCGCAACAGAAGGTCTTGACTTGGGCTATCCGGCGCCTGCACCGCCCCGGCCATCCGGATCGAGGCACAATAGCCCTCGCCGGCCGCCGCGCGCCAGTCCGTCACCATTCCTCGGATCGTACCCCACAGCGCCACGTCCCACAGTGCCACGTCCCAGAGCGCTTGCGTTTCCGTGACCGCCTCCGGGACCGATATCTCCGCATCGCGCGCAAAATCCGTGTTGAGCGTGAGCCCCGGGTTAACGGTTCCGTCGGTCGCGATGATCGGCCGACAATGCGAAAAATGCTTCAACTGTCCGCGTGCACCGAAATAATTGAATGCCGTCTCTAGATTGTACTCAATCGGTGCGTCCTCGTCGAAGCCTTGCGCGTCTGCCTCATAAACGAATCCGTTATTCCCACCAAAGAATAAGCGGTCATTCGGCTCGGTGCCAAACACCTCGAAACAGTTCGCGGGCAATCCAAGGAACCGGCACCACGCTCCGGTGACGGTGTTCATGACGTACTGTACCTGATCCGCCCCATCCCCGACCGGGATATTAAGAATCGCCATTGTGCCGCGCGGGTACGGTGTTAGTTGAAAACCAAAATTCGCCGCATAGAGCCGCGCTGATTGATTCATAATCGGCTGAATCAGTTTCGTCAGCGCGATCGTCGCCGCTGCCCCGCGTTCCGTCATCATGTATTTTGCAAGCGGTAACAGTCCATCAACGCTGATGATCGCCAAGTCGCCCTGTACCTTGGTGAGGGCACGCCGGCCGAGCGGCCGGCCGACCGGATAGGTCCCACGATGCGCAAACGTCGTCGCGCTATTCGGATCGCTCCCGCTGTAGACCGCGACCTCACCGCGCGACGTGAGGAATGCAATGAAATTGTCGGGACCGTCACCCCCGAAATTCCAGCTTCCGATAGCTTGCAGGACGCCGCCTTTTTCGAACACGCCCGTCAGATCGAACACCGCTGCACTGCCTTGCACCGTGTCGACCGGCAGATAAGCGGGCGAGATACTCCCCGACCTTGTGAACCATAATCTTTCTTTGAACACCGCCGGCTGAATGATGTCCGCGGCCGTGATGTTGGCAATCGAGGCGGTCGTCCACGTCGATCCATCGAAGAACCGCGGCGCGTCGACACCGTTTGCGATCCACAAAAAGTTGCCGCCCGTGCCTGAATAATTGACGTGTTGCCACCGCGCATTGGAAAGCCCCGACACTGCCACGCTTGCGGTTGCGGTTGCCGACGCACTCACGTCGGAGATGTTCGAGCCCGATGCCGCAAAGAGAAAGTTGTTCGTGAGCCCATGATAGGCCATGACGCTGTCGACGCGCGCCGTCCCGGTCACCCGCCGGTGGCGTTTGGCGCCGCCGCGTATCTCGATATAGCCCGGCTGCGGAAACCAGTTGTCGAGCGTGAGCGCCCGCGTCTCTGGCATCGCGGCCTCTGACGAAATCGCGTCCCATCCCTCGACCGGCGCCGGGATCGAGTTGCCGCGCGCAAGCTGTTGCTTTTGTGGATTTGGGCGGAGTGCCTTCCTCATGAGAGGATAGCCCCTATCTCATCATCCGTGAGTCCGAGGGCGGCGAGTTTTGCGGTAGCGCTCAACTTAAAGCGGGCAATTTCCGCCTGTCGCTCTCGCTCCACCCTATCCCTCTCCTGCTTCTCTTTATAGGCGCCCCCGTCTTCCAGCGCACGCACGATGTTGCCAGCCGCTTGCCATGCTACAAAATCCGCCCAGGTATCCGGCGTGTCTACCTCACTAGCCGCGAGCGCGCCCACCTCCGCCGTTGTCAGAATCGCCGATGTGCGATCCTCATTGCCCCACGTCGCCGTCAGAATCGTGTAGCGCATTGGCCGCACCACGTTGCCGGCGCGATGCCATGCCAAAAACATTTCCCAGAGCACCGGGTTTCCGACTGCACTGATCACCATTTCACCGTCGTCAATAACAATCGACGCAGACAGCGCATCACCCCATCTCACGTTCATGCCGCCACCTCCATTAGCGTCAATGTGCAAGCCGATGCTCCTCCGAACCGGCGCGCACCCGTCGTCCCATTTAATCGCATTACGGCTGCCGTGTCTGGACCGACCCGAACAGTGTAAGTCTGCGCACTGGCGGACGCCGGGCTATCTAGGAATGCGAGCGCAAGCACGAAAGCACCTGCGTTGTCGGTCACATCAGCGCCGGTGCTAGTGCTCATAACTGCCGCCGCATTGATGCAAGTTGTCCCGCGGAATAGCGCGGCCGAAGTCACGCCGGACGCCCCCGTTCCCCAGAGAAACACAAGGCAAAGCACTTTATTTGTATTATCTGCCGGCGTGATCGCCTGCGAGAGCACTTGGGTTCCTTCGGAACTCGTCGGCGTCGTATCGTCATAGGGAATTGCAGTTGTAAGGTTCGCGTTTGTGACATAGGTATTTTGCAAGCATTGCAGAATCGCGCCCGATGGCGGCGCCGCGAACGTCCCATCGGCCCGCAGGAAATTGGCCGTACCACCGCCCGATGCCGGCACCAATCCCTTGAGTGCATCCGTGAAGGCGTTGAGAATTGCCGTCGCTTGCGTGGCCGTCAGGTCTTGCGGGTCGCCCGTCCCGGCGCCGACCGCGCGACCCTTGATCGTCGACTCCGCCATGTCGGCAAGTTGCGCATTCGTAAACGGCGACGTTGCCAGCCCGACGAGTTGCGCCGCAAGCCTGTTCGCCCAGTCATAGAGTTGAGTATTGCTGGAACCGGCCGGCGGGTCGTTGGTCGCCATGGACCACCTACGGCGTCACCGTCCCCGGCCACGTCGGCGGACGCCATTCCGATCGATGCCGGCGCCGGACCACGCCCGCGCCACGGTCGCGCGATGCCCTGGCCTCAAAAGACCGCTCGTAGGTTGACAAATCCTCGCCGTAGTCGAGCCCGGCTTTGTATTTGTAAATCCATACGCCGCCCAGAATGATTTGCCGCTCGGGAATGCGCGGCAAATCGGTATCGAGCAAGAACTTGTCTTGATCGGTCCCGTCCGCTTTCTTCGCCCAATTCTTCGACACATATTCGAAGGCGAGTGTCTGCCCGGCACTGGGCGCCGGAAAAATATTCAATTTATCCGCGATGATGCGCCACCACCCTGGCACGCCAGCGGTGACCGCCGCCGATTTGAAATAGCCCCACTCGCCCGGATCAGTCGGCCCCGTGTACTTCTGATTCGTTGACCGGTTCCAGATATCAGTGCCGTACACCAGCCGATCATAATCGCTCGGTAGCGCGCTGGTCTGCACCTCCGCCGCAATCGTCGCTACCGTATGCTGCACAATCAGCGCTTGCCAATCATGCCGCTCCATCGTCTGCTTGCCGGCCTCCTGCATCGCCGCAACGATCAATTGCACCTTCAAATCCTGCGATGTCAGCGCAATGGCCGGACGCGGGAACCGCAGCCCTTGCGCTATGTCCTGCACGATCGACAGCGCCGTCATCGCTTCACCAGCCATTGAGTGAGCGCCGCCGCGGGCACGCGCACCCGCAACGGCGCCCGGTCATGGCGCTCACGCGCCCTCGGTATTCTCCGCATCTGATCGGGCTTCCTCCTACGGATCGCCGGCCTCCATCGATTCCAGAAAGTTCTCGATCTTTTTCACGATCGCCGCATTGGCCATCGGGTCGGCCTTGAGTTCTTTGAGGAAGCCATAGACCTCCTCCAACTCGGCTTCCAACTCCGCCAGCGCATCAGATTCCGGTGTCAGCAGGCAATCGCCTGCGAACCAATGATCGGGGCGCTCCGGCGGCGCTTGGTCGGCGTCCGCGCCAGCCGTCGCCGTCGTCACCTCGTCGTCCGCGTCCGGCGTCTTGGTGCCAGTCATTTTCGCACCTCTCAATATTGGCGTTTCATCATGGCTCGCTTGAGCCGTTCACGTCCGCCGCCGCCCTTTTTGTCGGAGTCGGCAACAAACTTCTTTGCGACCGCCCTGCTCGGCGGATTATCGAGACGATCGGGCTTGAATCCATGCGCAATGCCGCGCATGAGATTCGCTTGCGCTTGCGACTTATACGGCATCGCCTGCCCTCGATTTATGCCGCCTTGCTGCCCTTGCCCTTGCCGCCAGCGTCCGACGCCGCCAGCTTGTTCGCAAGGTCGGTCATCTGCAATTGCATCGCCGCTAAACGGTCTTCAAGCGCCTGCTTCTCGGACTGCAATTGCATCGCAGCGGCCGAATCACGCGCGACGGCAAGGAACGCCCGCGCCTTGTCGCGTAGCTCAAGCATGGTCTTCTGCGAGGCGCCGCCGATATTGCCGAGTTGCGACTCTTCCAGATGAGATAGCGCCTCAACCGTATAGACGTGGTTGGCCTTGAGGTTGAGCACCAGCGACCGCGACACACCGGCCCATTGACTGAGCGGCAAGCCAGTCTGCGGCGTCTTCTCGCGATCGAGGAACGCTTGCCATGCCTTCGGGAACCGCTTTTTATGGCTGTTGTCCGCCGGCTGCAACACGACAGTCTTTTGATCGAACGGAACCGCGATCTTAATATGCGGCATCTCGTCGTAGACTTCCATCCCTTGTAGCTTTGTCTTGCTTGGATTGAGGATCGGATAGAGCGCAAACGCGACCATCACGGGCGCACACCATTCCGGTAGACCCGCCTCACGTTCCGGCATCAGCGGAAACTCGTCGTCAAAGATCGCCATGCGAAACCCCTGTTTTACGCGGCCTTGATGTTTGGTAGCTTGCTATACACCCGGCACATCGCCGGCAGCAAGCCGTCGCCGTAGACCCGGAATGTGCAATCCGGCATCTTCTGGATCGTCTCGATAAAATTGGTCGCATAGGTTAGCAGATTTGGCGACGTGACGAACAACCGATCCTCACACTCCGCCGTCGTTACCTGCTGTCGCTTGCCAGCGTGCTTGCCGGCCCATTGCTGCTCGCCGCCATTCGCGAATGAACAGTCCATGGCGTAGATCGAAAACAGCCGATAGCCGAGCGCATAGAATAGTGGAATCGCGCGCAGCCCGACACTGCCGCCGCCCGACACGAGCGCCGATGACGCCTCCTTGAGTTCATCAATGATCCGGACCACGCTATCGGCCGTCGAGACGTGCCACAGCGCAACGTCGTGCCCTTCCAGCTTGTCCATCAAACACGAGTGAACAACTGAGCCGATCAGGTAGCGCACTCCCTCGCGCCCACATTCGATATTGTCAGCCTTGTGCGGTCTCGGATCGCACTCAACATGGAACGTTGGCGTCACGCCCTTATCAAGCAGAAAATCATGCGCGCCCGACACGCTCGCAATATCGGCCCTTGCCCCTGGAGTAGAGAACTCCGCCGCCATCGGCCCGATCGATTCGGCTAGGCTCGGCCCGTAGCACGCGAGAATGATTCTGCGATCATGCGCCGGCACTTTCTGGATTCGTTTCGGGAATCTCGCGACGTTGATCTTGATCTGCTCCCATCGCGTATCATCCGCGACTGCGCCTTTGCTGGTCACGCCAGCGACATTCACGGACGGCGCCCCGATGACGCATAGCTGACCCGGCGGCGCCTCGTTCGCGTCGCTGATCCGGATATATTTCTCCAGCACCGCGCGCCAATAGGCAACGCCGCGCGTCTGATCGAGCCGAACGATCGCGCACACCGCGCGGTCGGCGTAATAGCAAATATCCTTGAGCACCGCGTCCAGTTGCGAGGTTGCACCCGCGTAAGCCATCGGCCCGCCGACCACCGCAGCGTTGAGATTCTCCAGGATATGCACCACGACCAGCATATGCGCGCGATGCGTATCGCCCGGCTCCCATTGCCGGATCGTGTCGATAGTGGAAAGCGCGTCGCCATAGCGCCGCGTGCAATGCCGGATCGTCTCATAGAACGGCTGTAGCTGCCGATCGATGTTGCGCCGCTCCTTCCGCGTTCGGTGCTTGTGCGGAATTGACTTGACGGCGGTATGCGCTGGAAACGCCTCGCCGTATACCATCCCGTCGCGCACCTGATAGTTCGTGATCTGGAAATAGCGGCTCAAGCGCTCGGCCCACCATGGCGCCGGCTGAATGATCAGATGCGCATTGCGGCCGTCCGGCAAGGTTTTGACGGCGGGCCGCGTCGCGACGTTGAAAAACAGCTTTTTCAGCGTGAGGCGGCAAAGATGTTGCAGCACCGCGTCGAGCAAGTCCGGCTCGATATGTTCCAACACATCGGTACACACAACTAGCTCGGCCGGGGGTGGCTCAGCGTCCTTACCGGCAATCGCCGGATCATATTCGGCGATTTTGAGTTCCGGCAGCGCCTCCGCGAGCGTGCCTTTGCCGCAACCATAGTCGAGCAAACTTGCATAGCCCTCCTCGCTCACCAGTCGCTCAATGTACTTCGCCCAGAACTTCCCCGAGCGCCCATAGTCGTCGCGCGTGGCATGCAACAGCCGGTTTTGCTCGATATATGAGTCGCTGATTCTCATTCTTGAGAGCCCCACCATTTCGCCTGGCATTGCTTGCAAAATTGGGCTGCATGCCCGCCTTCGTGCCACATCATCAGCGGAACCTCATCCTCGCCGATGCCAGAAAAACAATAGGAGCATAGCGGCGCAATCGAGGAATCGGGCTTGCTCCACGTAACCAGATTCCAGTTAAATCCGGGCTTAGGCTGTATCGTTACGGCCATCAGAGATGCCCTTAGCCTCGTCGTGCTCGCGCAGCCATGACGAACCGGCAACCGTTGGCCCGGCCGCCATTGCCGGTCCGGCCACACCGATCGGCCGATGCGCGTTTTCCGAGCGCACCCAATGATCGCGCGCCGCGCGCCACTCGTCGGCATACGCGACATTGGCATAATCCGGAAGCCATGGCCCGCCCTCGGTCCAATGCACAACATTTGGCCCGGTATTCGGATTATTGTGCCCGCACAGCCAATTCCACGCCGGATCGAGCGCGCCAATCTCATCTTCGCGCAGCCAGCAAAATTGATGCAGAGCGCGTCCCGCCGTCGTGTTGAACACCGCCGGTGTCAGGCGCTCGTGCGCGTCGTGTTCGCAATTGAACAGCATGAAGCTCGACCAGTTTTTGCAGGCATATCGCGTTTGCGGCATCAACGACTTTTTGAAATCGAACGCCGGCACATAGTCGTGCTGGACGCAATACAACGCCTTATCGGGGTTTGCCTCGCAAAGCGCAAATAGCGGTTCCAGATCAGCGCGCACCAGCATGTCGCCGTCTATGAACAGCGCCCACCCCTGATTGACCAGACGCGGCACCAGAAAGCGCGCGTTGGCATGCTCGGTCGATAGTGCACCGTCATAGTCGGCGCTCTTTGACGGCACGTCATAGAGCACGCCATCGATGCGCAATGTCTCGCGCTGATAGAGCCCATGCCGTTGCAAATCGGACAGCAACAGCCCGTGCACGACGGCCTTGGTCCCGATGTGCTTTCGCACGCTCTGGCGCGCGACCGCGAACGCCTCAGCCTCATTCGGGTCATAGCCTATGAAGATAGATCGAAACGGCATTTGCTTTCACCTTTCCACAAGAGACAAAAGAGCGGGGCGGTTGCCTAGCAAGGCGTGAGGTGCTTTCCGCTCGGTACCAAACGAGCGAAACGGGAAGATCGAACCGTTGCTAGGCTTTTGGAGTCCACGACTCCGCCCCTTGTTCACCGTGGCGTCTTTCAACCCTCCCGAGTCAAACGTTAGGCTGGAATTGTAGCAACCCCAGCCTAACAGGTCTTCATGACATAACTATCCGCTGATCGCTCGTGGATAGTTGATAAACACGCTACCAGACCCGGTTACTGACACGGTAGTAAGCACGGTCAGCCCGCTGATGTATGCAGATGCCGTCGTGACGGCAGCCGCCGTCACTTTCCCATCAGCCCCGAGTTTGATCGCCGCTCCCGGTGATGCCGATGTCGTAACATCAAACAACACCGCACCCGGGCCATACACTTGCACCCAGATATGAGCGCTTGCCGATGCGGTCGCCGTATTGACCGCTACCGCGAGCGGCCCGACGTTGGGAACGCCCGCTGTCGCTGCCGTAGTGATGGCGGCATAGTTGTCCGCCGCCAAGGCGACGATTTGCCCCCGGACCACAGGTCCGGCGACAATCTCGACCATGCGGAACACCTTGCCGTCATGGGTCGTTCCAACCGAGCCCTTGCCGGGGGCCTTGCCTTGCACAATCTCGGTCGGTGTGAAAACGCGAGTCGGCTCCATGCCGACTAGATAGCCTGTCATGGCATGACCTCCTTTTAGTCCAACAGGCCGGGCGTCACCGTGACCCGCCCAATATTGCTTGCTGAGAGCACCGATATATGAGTCGCACCAATTGGCACTCTCACATACTCGATGGTTTTTGCCGGCTGGAATGCACTGTCGCCATCGTTGTCCGCGACAACAGTATTATCGCCAAACCGGTAGTAGACATCGACATCCGATGTCAGCCGGTACGAACCAGATGCCGGCAAAGTCGGAAGAACGGCCAGACTCGGTGGACTGTTTGCGACAACAACAACCGAATCCCCCGTATGCTGAAAGACTTTATGCATCTTTCAGCCCCCCTTACGTTTCTTTCATGAGCCCCTGCAAGGCGGCGTTCGCAAGGCACATATTGCCCGCAAACCCAAGGAACCTCACAGTAGCATCCTGATTGACCGGAATGCGGTCACCGCCGAACGGAACAAAGTCGCGTTCCTCATGCGGTCGTAGATAGATGTAGTTCGTGTTAAGCGCCCACATCGATTTTGCGGTCGCGTAACCGTTATCGAGCACCACGTCAGCGTTGCCCCCCACACCGTAATATTTCAACGATGTGAAGCCATAACCGGCAAGCTCCGGGTTCGTGATGCGCTGGATCGGCTGTAGTGACGACAGATAAAAATTGTACGTGATTGAGTCGCCGATCCACAAGTCAGAGCGGTCGGTGCCGCGCGTCGTCAGAATCGCCAGGCTGTTCATCGCAACCAGGAAATTCGACGGGTTGGTCACGGCGATGTTGACGACAACGCTGGAAACGCTGACGCTCACCACCTGATTGCGCCAAAACGTATTGGTGGCGCGATCAATGCCGCCGACAGTGCCCGTGACTGGCGAAGCAACCACGAACAAGCCGAGTCCGTGAAGTTGCTTGCCGGAGAATCCGGTTCCGTCGCTATAGGTCGCTTGCGCGACCAGATCATAAAGCGACTTTTCCGAGTTCTTCACGCGCGAAGAAACAAGGTTGATGGTTGCCCACTCACCTTGATTCTTCAGCTTGTCCAAACCGGACCATACCGCGGGGACATACGCCTGTTTCCAGTCGTATTCCGCTGCGCTAAACGGTTCAAACATTTGCGTCGAAAGAGGATCGAGGCCGGCGTACCACCCACCATTCGGGTTTAACGAGACCTCAAGCTCTTGAACAATGGTGCGACCGCCACCGGCGGGTTTCACCTTGCCGTTGCGGCGCAGCCGATCGAGCAGCGCCGTCGTTCGTGTCGCATTGTCAGCAAGCTTTCCGCTGCGAAGCCTCAAGGTTGTCGTGACAATGTCATCAAAGTTCGGATTCGCGGGCATGGGCCGCGCGCCTCCTTAGTCCTTGTGCAGGTCAATACGAATGCTGCCGCATGGCGCGGATAACATCGGCCTGCACGTCATCGGAATGGCCGCCTTCGGCCCGGGGCTGTTCTTCCGTGCGCACCCCCGGCGTCTGCGATCCGGCGAGGGAGCGTGAGGCGCGACGCGCCTTATCCGCGGCCTCTTGCTCCCGCTGGCGTTGCGTTGTCCCGCGTCCGTTGAGTCGCTGTTCGATTAGCAACTCCGAAATCTCCGGGTGCATCCGCGCCGCCATGTCATAGGCGTTCCGCAAGTCTGACGCATGATTGCCGGTCAAAGGCACCACCCCGCGCTCGAAAAGCATACTGATGTCGTTTTCGAGGTCGGGAAAGTAGACGTTGGCCGGATCAGCGCCGAATGCGGTGATAGCTGCGTCGAGCGTCGTGTCAAAAGCCTTTCGATCGGCTTGGATACGCGAGTCGACTTTTCCCTCGATACCCTTGATTGCCTCCAAGATTGGAGATAGCACGGGCGCGAGCGCCCGCAAGAACGGGTCTTGGCCGTTTCGATCCGGCTCCCTCCCGCCATCGCCGACCCCGTTTCGATCCGAGGCCGGTTGCGCCCGGCGCGCGCCAAGCGCGTAGCCGAGTGCTGAAAATATTTCGGCCGCTTCCGCTTGTGGAAGGCCGAGATTGGTGCAAACCGCCATCAGGCCCTTGCGCACATCAGAGCGACAGAGGGTCTCAAGATTCGTGTAGCGGTGCAGCGCCTCCGCAAGCGTCGTGCCGCTCGATGCCGCCATTTCCTGATAGGGCTTGATATCCTTGTAATCCTTGAGCGCGGCAAAGCCGGCCGCGGCATCCGCCTCACGCTTCGCCACATCCTCGGCGATCGTCGGGAATGCCTGCTTTAGCTGGTCCCATGAGGCTTTCGACCGCGGCGACCATGATGTCGGGGGTCCTCCGGTTTGCGCCCCCGCTTGAGCACCCGCGTCCGGAGTTCTTGCCACTCCGCCACGATCCGCGTCAACGGGCTTATCGCCGGCTCTACCAGTATCGGCCTTTCTGGCGACAAACTGCCCGCGGGCGGTTCGGCCGTCCCCTCTGTCGATCGTCGCATCGCTCGGCGCTCCTCTGTCGGCTGGCGGCACGTCCGTGCCAGCATCCGGCGTGCCCGCCTCGCGCGCACTGACCTCTGCCAACGCCGCGAGCGTATCCGCCATCACATCATCGCCGCCGGTTCCCAGATCGGCCGAGCCGCCGGCCGTGCTGGCACCGCCTTCGCTGCCCGAAGGAGTCCCGCCCGCCGCATTCGAGCCGCCGTCATTTGGTGGCTCGAAAAAGAATGTGCTCGTCAGAAGGTCCAGAGGGTTCATAGCCGTGCCTTTGCCTTGAGCCGCGCCGCGGTCTCTTGATCGGTCGCCGGGAAAACCGCGGCATCAAGCAATGACGGAATAGGAATCTCGCCGCCGACTATGCTCCAAACAATCACCTCACAATCACGGGATGCTCTCTGCTTGTCGATTCGCGTGATCACCATTTGCGCGTGGCTGTCGTCCGGCGTGAGCCCGACCCGCACCAGCCAATCAAGAATCGCTTTGTGATTGTTGTCAACATCGTGCTTCGACTCGGGCATCACGATACAGACGCCATACTCGCCCTCAATCGGCCGCTTCGGCATCGACGCGCGCTGCATCACATATGCGGCATCGGCCGCGCGAATCCAATTGCGATAGCCCTTGCTCTTGAAGCGCCCACCGCCGGACGACTTGCCGGACGCAACCGCCGCGGCATAGTCCTTTGCGTCGATGCGCGCTTTTCCGGCGAAGCCCTTGCTCGCCCTCGGCCGCGCGTTGACGTACAAATTATTCACGCTCGGCGGTATCGGCAATGTAATGCTGATCCTCATGATAAACCTGCCGCGCGGCAAATAGCTCGTGCTTGCTCTGGCGATTTGATCTCGCCGACTTCTTTGAGACCAACCAGAATTGTCGGTGGCATCGGGAATTGTCCATCGCGCGGTCGCCACAGATGGAGGCAATTCGGATGGTTGTTGATATATTCCGACTGCGGTGGATGATACTGGACTACGCACTCCTCAGGAGCCCAAAACAGGTCTTTGACGAAAGACATTTCAATCCAGTTTGGCAGACGTCGGCGTATTGAAACACTGACATGCTCCCAGCCGCCGAGAGGATCGTCCGCCGGGGCGACGCCGTCCGATACGATGATTTTCAATTTTTCGCCGCAAGGCCCATGAATAAAGAACGCACCGAATGAATCCCCAGAACGGCTGGAGAGCTCCCCCGTCCGCTGGCGACCAAACTCGACTCTGTCTGATAGCCTCATATCACGCACCCACTCGTCGCGCTTGCCGGACTCATGCGGCGCTTGCGCGCTTGCTGCTTTGCCAGCACACGGCCGGCGCGGCTGTAGTTCGGCGGCAACTTTGCGTGCTCGATCTCAATCGCCGCCTTGGTGTCGGCAACGATATCGGCCTCGTGATTCGGCACCACCGCTTTCGCGGTGTGCCGCTGTACGTCCTTCTCGAAACCGACAATTTCCGCCCCGGCACGCTGCACCGATTTGTAATAGCCGCGCTTACCCTCGTACACCCGGCCATCGGCCATCGACTTGATTGCGCGCGGCAGCGTGTCGTTGATCACCATCGGCGCCGCCAGACCGCTGCGCTTGTCGTGCACGCCGGTCTGATTATGGCGCGACGCCTTATCGACCAAGCATTCAAAATCTTTGTCCCAAACCAGCGCCATTCCGGCCACCCAACGAAAACGAGCGGGAAAGAGCAAGAGACGAGAACGGAACGTATTTACGGCCGGATGCTCTATCCCTGAGCTACCGGCAACGCGCCGAGTTGGATTCGAACCAACGACCCTCCGGGTGCGAAGTATCCGCCCTCTACGGCGTCTTTCCCGCCCCCTTTATAGCATCGATATCAACAATACCTCAATAACCTCCTCATCCCCCTCCGGAGGCGCCAGCCCAGGCGCGTCCGTGACCACAACCCCGGCGCTGGCAAGCAACAAAACTTCAATATCCGCCTCGTCTTCCTCGAATTCGGCCCGCTCCGCCAGTTCGGCCAGATGACGGACCAAGACCCGCTCCAGACCCCGCAAAGACCGCGCAATCTGCCGCACCTCCCGCACTGACACGGCCCGATCGAGGCGGCGCACCGTGCGCGGCGCTAGCTCGACCGCGGCCCTTTTCGGGGCCGGCGCCTCGTTCAATGAACGAGAATCCTCCTGCGGTACGTCCGAATCTGACGTAACGCGCGCGGCCATCGACGCTTCGGCCTCGCGCCTGCGCGCGCGCCACCATTCATAAAAATACTCGCCTGCACCGGGCGGCTGCAATTTACCCATCACCGTCGGCGGCCCGACATAGTCAGAGTCGCCGGACACCTCGCTCGTGCCGCTAGCGCTGGCGACCGCCTCCGCAATCGCGGCACTGACCCCCAGCGCCTCGCCCACGCCGGCCGCCGCTGCATCGGCCGCCGCAATCGCTGCCGCCTCACCCACAACCGTCGCGACGCCATCGGACGATGCAACGCCAGCCCATACTGCGGCGCCCGCGCCATCCGCTACACCAGCGCCAGCCGATGCAGCCTCAACATTCCAGATTGCCGCGCCGATGCCATCGGCCGTTGACGTACCGGCCGCCGCCCCATCGGCCTCAACAATCGTAGGGCCGCCCCCGGCTTGTAGCGCCAGCAGGACCGACATTCTGCCCTACTCCAAATGCCACATCGATATGACACAATCGGATGCACCAAGACCGAGTCCGGTCAGACCAAAAACAATTGACTCATCTGAAATTCCCCCGCCGGAAACGGGATAATCGAGCGGCTGCTCGATCACGCCCGGTGCGCTCCACGACAGAGTCGTAATCAAGTCATTGTCGGAGCCACGCCGCACCTCAAGCGTAAAGGTCCCTGCCGTAAGAACGCGTAAGCTGCCGGAAATCTTGCGAATCGTCAGATCGCGCGCAATGCGGACTTCGGCGCATTTATCCGCCAAAAGAATTGTTGGAATGGGAACGACAACCAATTGCATTGACATTCTTGCATTCCGTCTTTCCCTTTAGAACGCGGCCACTTCAGCCCAAGCAACAAGAATGGAAAGAATGCCGGTTCCGGCCGCCGGCCACACCGTTCGGTTGCGAATGACAAAACCTTCGTTTTGAGCAAACACCAATGGATGGTCCCCGCCGCCCATATCGAAGTCCATTTCCATCCCATCGGCGCTCGGCTGAATCGTTTCCTCAGTAGCAGCCGCTGGATTGACGCGGTTGCCTTTGCGGACCGATTGAGCAAATGGAAAAGCATCGAAAGTATGCGTGCCGGCCGTCAGGGCTCCCGTCGTCGAAATTCGAATGCTGGTTGCCAACGACGTGCCCATGCTCGTGCGGGTCTTGGCGTTGTTTCCGGTCGGAGTCAGATCGGTTCCGCCAGTATGCGAAGCCGTGTAGCTACGAAGGACAAATGCATCGAATGAGGTGTGATCGGTAAGCGTCGCCGCCGTGAACAACGTCAGCGGCAGGAAACGAGTCTTGAGCTTGGTAATGACGGCAAGCCGTGTTGCGTCTCCCCATCGGAAGGCAAACACATGGCCGGCAGTGCCAGTGCCGGCCGCTAGCGCGGCGGCCAAGGTTCCGGTCTGGATATGCAGCCGATAGTGACCAAGCGTGCCATGCTCGATTGGCCGCATGGTGACGCGCTGCGCACGAAAGCCGGTGCCGTCAACTTCGGCGACTACTCCGCCAAATCCCTGGATTTGAATCGCCATCGCATCGCCCTCAATTCCACGCCCAAGCTATCGTCCATACCCCATAGAGGCGCGTCCCTATTCCGCCCTTGCTCGGCGACACATAGCCGTAAATGCTCGTCACCGCCGATCGAAAGCGCGAAGGCCCCACCGTCTCCAACGGCTCATTGATCTCGCTGGTATTGAAACCGGAAATCGTAAACCCCGTACCGGCGATGATCGAATGCGCGAACACCTTGAGCGATTCAACCATATGCTCATCTGCCGAGTGGTCAACAGTATCCACGGGCCTTATCCATGCCTCGACCAATGATCCGGCGACGATCGCAGCTTGCCCGGTCACTGCCACGCTGGCGTCAGACACGCCAGGAAAGGCACCGAAGTCTAGCGTTGCGGTGCCTTGCGCGCCCACATCAGTCTTCCGTGATGCTTGAAGTCGTCTTAAGCCGCGGAACCACGCCCACCGCCATCGCGATGTTTGGTGTAACTGTGCCAGAATATATCAGAGCGTTCGCAACGCCGCTCCCGATGCTGAAATGCGTAATGGCGGCACCCGGAGATGCCGTGCATTCCGGAAATTCGATTGCCGCAACCGGATTCACGATGTTGCCGCTGATGGCCCAACCGCCGGCCGTGCGCACAACTGCTTGCCGGGCATAGCCGGTATAGGCCGTCTCGTTCGTTAATTGACTGCCGGCCTCGCCTGGATCGGCCGTGTGTAGCGCCACGGTGAGCGAGGCCGCGGGCGAGGTCGTATCGTTCTCGGCAAGGTCAGCAATCGCGGCAGCATTGAAAATCAGCCCAAGCAGGGCGGTTTCAAACGCGTTGCCCTTGCTCATGCCTCACCCTCGGCGCCTTGCTCAACCGCCACTTTTTTCCGACCTTTGCGCAATCCAGACAATCGACCATGGCCATCGCGCAACACCTCGATAGGCGCGCCCATGTCGTCCATGACAGCGGCCACTTGCTTCGCCAGCGCCTCGATATTTTGGGTAATCCCCGCGAGCGCCTGCTTGAACTCCCCCGAACCGGACTCGCTCTGTTGCGACGCGGCTTCGCGCTGGAATTCGTGATCGCGGTCCTGCTTCTCGCGCTCATGCATGCGCGCCAATTCGGTGTCCTGAATCTTGTTCTCGCGATCGAGCACCGCACGCCGCTCATCGTCCGCCTGCCGGTTAACTGCGTCCTCGCGCTCAAGTGCTAGCTTTTGCTGGAATAGCTCGCGACTCTGCGCGATCTCTTGCACGTGCTTCGATTGGTCCTGTTCCATTTTCTGTTTGTGCTGCGCGTCCGATTGCTGCATCTTTTCTTGATGCTGCGCGGCATTCTGCGCCATTTTTGCCTGCTCGATTTGCGCAATCGGATCGGGCTTCTGCTGCTGCGACGCCCCGGCCATTGCACGAATTGACTTCTCTATCGTGTCTTCCAGCGTCCGGCCGGCGCGGAAGCCGCGCGCCGCAAACAACAGCGACTCCACCATCAACGGTGCAATGCTTGGCCCGATCTGCTGAATTGCGGCTACCGCCTTTTCCATATACCCACCAACGGCGTTCAAGAACTCGACGCGGCGCTGCTTCTCGGCATCCTCATCCGGCTGAATGGTGCTGTTGGTCTCAACCTCGATTCGGAAGCCGCGCATGCGGTCGTCGCGCAATAACTGCACGACCTCATCGTCGAATTCGAACACCTCCGGCGCGCTCATGTCGTCGAGCGGCGGGCCGCCATTGTGTCCCATCGCGGGCATTGCCGGCATGCCAGGAGCGAGCGGCGGCGCACCTGGCATAGGCGGCACGGCTTGCGGCATAGGTGCCCCGCCCGGGCCGAGGTTGGGAGGCATGGGGAGTGACCCGGGCGGGACAGGCGCGGCCGGCGGCGTCGCGGTGAGCGCCGGCCGCACTTTCTGCGGAACGTACTGGAATCCTGACATGGCCGCGAGCGTCGCCGGCTGGAAACACTCCGCAACCACCTCAGCGACAAGCCGGCCAACGTCACGGCAGAGTCGCTCGATCTCGTCTTTCGCGTTCTTCAACCGCTTCGATCCGGAGCTTTGCTTGATCTCTTGCGCGCCGAGCGTCTCCACCGGATCGGTCTGCCCGCGCAAAATGTCGGCGATGCCCGTGATCTGGTAAACATCCTGAATCAACTGATTGCGCGCGCTGATCGCCTCGCGCAGCGCTTTGACAACCGCTTCGATCGGTAGCCAGTCAATCAACCCTTTGGCGCCGCCTTTTTCAACAAACTCTTGCCAGCTTTCGACCGTCACGAACATTTCGTCGTTGCCGCTGTCGAGAATCACTTTCTCGATCGCATCCACGCTCGACGATGGCGCGCGCGGAATGAACGCCTTGACGATCAGCCAAGACGTGAGGTTGTGAATCTTGGCGGTAAGGTCGTCGATCTCCTTCGCTTGGTCCAGGTAGTAGCGATAATCCGGCCGCGGGATTAACCCCTTGCTGGTCTTGGTCGCATAGGCCGGCTCTGGACATGGGAAGAACTTCGAAAACTTGACCGGTGGCGGGCCGTGCTCAACCGGCACTTTCTCACTTTTCTCAACCCACTTCACCGACTTCTTGCGCCGGTCCCAGAACTCATAAATTTCGCAGCAACTCGATTCCGCCTCCGCGTCCGACATTTTGTCGGGCTTCGCGCTATATTTCAGCGTCGCCGCAATCTTTTCGCCGAAGCGATTCGCCGCATCGGCCTTGGAAAGGAAATTCCTCCGCCACACCAGCCACACGCCGGCCCACGTGCGCGAAACGTTGTGCCCAAAATCCTTCCAATATACGTAATCGACCGGTGCCCGCTCATCCACGATCTTGTCATGCGTCACTGTCGTGTGCTTGCGCGTCTTGAAGTCGATTTCTTCCGACTCTACGGTCTCGATATCCGCCTCATAGCGGACCCACGCTTGCCCGCGCCCTGGCAGCAACCGATCGTCACGCACCAGCCGGAACACCTCATCAACCCCGAGGATGTCCATTGTTGTATTGGTGCAGCGCTCCATGATCTCGGCAGCGACACGCCCGACCTTGTCTTTATCCTTGAAGCGCCGCGAGCACAGAATCGTGGGAAGCCGCGCATAGATCGATGGCTTGAGTGTCTCCACGTTCGCCCAGAGGAGCGCAAAGCGCCGCTCCGAAACCTCGTTCTTATCCTCGTCAAGATAACGATCAATGATGCAATCGGCTTCGTCGTACCAATCCTGCGAGACCTTCTCGTATCGCGCAACCTCCGACCAATAGTGCGCAACGCACTTTTTTAGCTCCTCATCCGACTCGTAGTCCGCCCCGCCGGTTGACGCGCGACCGGTTGCGTCCTCACCAGCGGGGCGGTTTGGGCTTTCGTCCTCTGCTGCGTCATAGATACCGGGCACGACCGCCCCTTTTTAGAATCGGCTTCCTGCGATCCTGATGCGCTCGGCAAGTTGCCCGAGCATCTCGTTCGCGCGCAATAGCTTATCTTCCAGGGTGCCGGTCAGGACAGCTTGCGGCGGCTTATCCGCCCCTGCCGGCTCCGGCGTCGGAATCTTGCCGTCGAGCCGACCTTCCATCGTCGACATGCCGTCGTGACACCTGACGATAAGGTCGCCGGTTTCATCGAGCAAGTTGCGCACCGCCATCATGACTTGATTGACGCCATTTTGCGCCGCTGCATCGCGAAATCCTTGCGACGCACGTACCGTTCCGCTGGTCCGATAGCCTTTCTCTGTCTCCATCTCCTCACCTCAATAGCGGCTGTTGCTCAATGGCACCGTGCGCGCCGGCCGCTCCGGCGCCTCCGGCGAATTGCAGTCGACATGCTCGACAAATAGCGCCCCATCGTCCATCCGCCCAACAAACCGATAGGCGTGGTCCGGCAATACCCGATTGTGGCATTTTCGACACAGCGTTGCAATATCGGTTTTGGTCATGCGGGACCTAATTTTTGTTGAGATGCGTACATAATCCAGCATCTTTTGTGTCGGCTCCCTCGGGACAATGACATAGTCGGCGCTATCAAGGGCGTGAATGATACTCTCGTCAATCATGGCGTGGCCTTTTGCTCGTCAATCTGGCGCCGCTCTGCATGGCTCAACCGTCGCTTTTGTCGCTTGGTTTGCGTGCTTTTCGAGCCCCAGATCAGATTGTCGCGGGTATTGTTCAAGCTGTTGCCGTCGATGTGATGGCCGGTGTGTAGCTCGCTCGGCCGGCGGCGCTTGAGCCGCTCAAGCAGAATAACGTCATGCATCATGACGGTGCGAAACGCGTACCGCGACCCGTTTGTGGTCTTGCGCCGGGCATAGATTTTACGCCCGTACTTCCACGACGACACCTTGAACGACCACTTCCATTTCACGAGAAACGCATAATCCTCCTCGTCAACGACGCATTCATGCTGCCCCTTGGCCCCAAGAATGATTGTCCGCACCGCCACCGCCGCACCCCCTTCGGTCATCGCCACAGATGGATCACAACCCGGTCGCCGTCCTCGGTATCGAATACCGTCACTTCCATGTACATCGGCGCTGATGAGCCCTTGTTACGCTTGCTCGCAAACGCCCCTTTCGCAATCTCGTTCGGATTGCTGCCGACGCGGCATAGTTCGACCGCGGACCGCGCCCTGTCCTCGATCACCATGATTCTGTAGCGGGCCGGCGACCATTTCACGCCTTCCAAGACGTGCGGGCGATCTCAGCCACGCGACGCGTTACGCGCCCGGCACCGCAACACCACTCACAATGACCGTTCTTGTCGCGCTCCGGATGCGGGCACGGAACCATGAACGTTGCACAGGGGCCGGTTGTATGCTCACCGCCCTCCAATCCTAGCGGCTTTAGTTTCTCGCGCCATAATTTCTCGCCAAGCTGCATCAGGCGCCCGTATCCGATCCGATCGCCAAGCTCGCGCACGGCGCTTTCCTCTTCCTTGGCCATCCGGTCCAACGCTTCGACCATTTTAGTACCTCCTCCCGCCGCGGCTCGACCGCTTGTGCAGCTTGATCAAATCATTGACCGTGATGCGATGCACCTGCCCTCCCGGCACAATGCCGACCATTCGCAAGCGCTCGCGCTCGGCGCGCTCTTTGTCGATCGCCGGCAAGCGCGGGAACTCCCACGACGTACCGAGGAACCCCCACGCATTCGCCGCGCACATCGCCCAATTGCGCACCGGTGACGACATGAATACGTTGTTTTTTTCATCCCACTCCGCTCGATAGGCTTTGAGCGCCTCGAGTCCTTGCATGCAGCGCACGGCGTCGAAATAGATGTGCGGTATCGTCTCACGCGCGGCATTAACGCGGTCGGACAATTTCGATTCCGGCAGCACCGCCGGCCGTCGACCAAGGCGGCGCAACGTCTCGACCCGTGACCGCGTGTCGTAGCTGCTTGCCTCTTTCATGCGCGCATCTGACGGCACCCAATCAACGCCGTGGTAGCCGCGCTCCGCCAGCCAGCGAGCGAAATAGTCGAGCCCGCTGTTTGCATTTTCGACGTAGTCGATAACGTTCATGTGGTCGCGATACATCTGATAGCACCACACGCCGATCATATCGTTGTCGACCAAGCCCCACACGCAATGTACGCGCCGCTCCGGATCATGCGGGACCTCGCGCACGCGGCCTTTCCGCTCGGCGTCCGTGATCGCCTTGCCCCAATAGGAACCGAGAACCGGCGCGTCAAAATCACAATAAAATTCCTGATCAATGAGCGAGTCGCCGGCCTCCTCGCCATAGAGCGCGCGATACTCCGCGCGTTGCGCCTCAACGACCTCAAGCGAAATCATGCCAGAGTCGACGATGCTCTGCCGGTTTGCGAACCACGCCGAATCCTTCAAGGCCATTTCATACATGCGCTTGGCATGGTTGGCGCCTTGCGGGGTCGTAATGAATAGGGACCAGCCGCGATTCTCCACCAGGATTGGCGCCAGATACGCCCACGCCGCCGGGTTAGCCTTGGCCCATTCTGAGAACACAATGCCGCACACGCCAGCACCGACGAGGCCGCGGAATCGATCGCTACCGATCACCTGCCACGTCGAGCCACACTTGAGCCTGATAAACATCTCGTCGCTATTGCTGCTCTCGCGTAGCTCGACCGGGAACGCCTCGTCAATGCGGCGCTTGCCGGTGTGCGGATTGACCGCGTTCCAGATCGCGCGCTTGGCTTGCTCGTATTCGGGCAGGCAATGCCAATAGCCGCCGATGCGCTCATGCGCCGCCGCGGCCGTGAAATGCAGGCCCACATCATCCTTGCCCCATCGACGATGGGCGATTTGAATTGCGCGAAGCCCACCACCCTCCAGATATTGCCAGAGCGGGAGTTGCGGGCCTCGCGGTTGCCAGTTGTACGGCAACACGATGTCATCGGCGTCCGCCATCTCTCACCAAGAGTTATAGAATCGTATTTTCTTGACATCGGGCGGCAAGGCCGCAACGTCGATTTCTACGCCCTCCGCGTAATCGTTTTTCCACGGCAGGGCATCAATCTTGACCTCAACCCCGGCTGGGTCAGGCGCCTTCCAATTAAAGAACCGCTGCACTTCCTCAGGCACGCCCATGTTGGCTGCAACGCAAGCGTCCCAAACAGCCTACATCTTCAACCAATCTTCATCCGGCGGCTTGAAGCCAACCCAGCGTGTTGACATACTCATTACGCTAGCCCTTCCCCACGCGAAAGCGCGGCTGATGGTGGACCGTTTCCATGCACGATTCGCAGCGATGCTGCCACACATCGCCAAACTTGCGCGCAATCCATCCGTTTTGCTTCATGATCGCGCGCGCTTCCTCAAAATCTTTCGTGTCAGTCCCAAGCGACTTGCCGCAGGCGTCGCACTCGACAACGATATGGCCATAGATGCGCGTGATCATTCTTCCTGCTCACTTCGTCAGATAGATTGCGACAACGCCAACAATCACAATAATCGCAAAGATCGCGACAAACATCGGCCCATCTTTTGGGTTTATAATCATTGCTCGCCACCGAATTTCTTAACCGAGACGCCTTGCGGCTTGCGCGGCGCCTGCTTGCTCTCGGCCGTGTCCGCCTCGAACAGCAGTTTGGCCGCGGTGTCCCGTCGCTTCTCGTCAATCGTCGGATCACGCATGATGCGCAACAGATAATCGCGCGGTGATTCACTCTCGCCTTGCTGCAACGGCTGCGGTTCCGGCGCAGCGGAAGGTTTGCGCGGGGTCACTTCCTTCGATGATAATGTCTTGCGCGTCATTTTATGCACGCAACCGGCGCGCGCTCTTTTTCAGCAACAACATCAGCTTCAGCGATAGCGACCTCAGCCGCCTCGAATGCCTCCATGTACTTCATAGCCAGCCGTAGACTCTTGACCGTCGCCCCATGCCCCCCAAATGGTTGCATGTGGCCGCTATTGGCAACCAAATTTTTCAGTGCCTCGTGTAATTTTATTTCTAGCTTGGTCATTGCGCACGCTCCACCGGCCCAGGAATGCAATAGGCGCCCTTGACGCCCATGCCGAAACTGACTTGCCGCATGAACATTTGCTGTGCTCGCTCGCACTCGGCAATACTGCCATAGCCGGGAATCGCAACCGTGCCGCCATTGAGGTGCAGCACTAGAACGAATGTTGCAATTCCGCCGGTCATCCGATATCCGCCCTGCCCCGCAGCACATCCCATGCATTACGTGCGCGCCACCAAAAATCGCTTAGACGCTCGCGAACAGTCGGCCGCGGCTTGAGTTTCGCCAGCCACGGGGGATCATCTCCATACAACATCTGATTCATTTCCGCATACATTTGCTCGTTGGCCGCTTTGATCTTTGCTGCCCATTCGTCGGGTGTGATCGTCATGTTCGCCACCTCATCGCTTCCCTGCATTTAGGGACATCACATGCGCCGCCCCATCATCCGAGCGGCGGCGACGGATACACAATTCCAAATCCAAGGCATTCAACACGGCATCAAACAAATCGAGGCGCGGCGCATGACGCGTCTGCCAAAACCGCATCGTATCGACGCCAACCGCCGTGCGGCGCGCCAACTCGGCAAAGGTTGTTTGTTGCTCGTTCATCTCAGCAACAAACAGCCGCACAAGCGGATGTGCGTGCGGCGCGATCTTGACGCGCCCTCGGCGGTTGTTGCCGGAATAATTGGTCATTGCCTGAAACCTCGGAAGACCGCCCGACTATCGGCCGGAAATTTTACGATGTCAAACAGCCACGGGGAATCGGAATCGCGACCTGGGCCGCTGTTCCGCGGAGAGGAACGAAAGAACCGGAATTCGATCCTCTTGCAATTGAATCGAATCCGAGTCTAGCTAGGCGCTTGCCCGTTTAGGCGAAAAATGAAGGGGGCGCCAATCCGGGCACCCCCTCCGAATAGAAACCCGGCTTTGCGCCGGGGTGCCGGATGCAGTGGCTAGCTGCGCTCCGACGCCATCAACGTGTGGAAGCACGCCAATGACCTCAGCCCCCCCATACACCGCCAAGGTGGCAATTTCAAGTCTCAACGATGCGTCTAAAAACGCTGTCGCGACAATAGATTACCTCAAAAGCCTACAAGCCAATTACGCCGCCGTCCGCAAGCGGCTATGGCACACGCCGCAGCGCACGCCTGCGGTTCCACCCGCCCCCGAGAGCCAGCCGGAACAACCCCGAGAGGAGGTGATTCTTAGTGCATTGGCCGTAGCTATAACAAACCATAAAACTCAACTGGATAATGTGCAGGGGGCCGGTTCGGACGTAGGGACCGGATCGGCCCCACCCCCCAGACTAAAATATTGGTTCACACCGCCAGAGCCGATCGAGGAGGAGCCGCCCCCATCGGCCGTTATCCCCATCAGCGCGATCCTTTCGGCGGTTTGCACCCATTATCGAATGCCCCTCAATGACCTTATCGCGAAACGCCGAGATCAGCCGCGCACGCGCGCGCGATGGGTCGCTATTTGGTTAGCGCGCCACATGACGACGCTTTCATTTGTAAAGATTGGAAGAAACCTTGGCGGCATGGATCATAGCAGCGTGCTCAACGCGCTCCGCCGCATGCCAGCCGTCTTGGAAACTGAGGATAATATCCGTCGTGATCTGCTCGCGATAACAAAGACCATCGTTGAACGGCACGAGCGACATTTGGAAACACGGCGATGACAAAACGAATCATTGAACCGATCACGCGCAGCGTTCTAATCCGGCGCCTTACTCTCCTTATGGGCGGCATAGGCGCGATGGACAAACGATCGGTTGCTGTGGTTCGCGCCGAGCTTGCATTGCTGATCAACCAAATCCAAGCAAACGGCGTCTATGATTTGCAGGCGGCGAAGGGATTGCCGCAACGCAAATACCAAGGTGCAAAATCATGAACGATTACCGAGCGCGCGATTATTACTGGAAACGCATTGGCTTGTTTCGCTGGCAAGTTTGGTGGTGCTACATCGACCGCGCACCAGACCAGCACAGCGGCGCAACCGAATGGTTAGCATGCACTCATACGTTTTGGAATTGGAGACCGGCCGCGCGCGTCGCCGTTGACTTGTTTGCGGCCTATCATAGCGGCATCGATGCTTGGCGCCGCCATGTCGGTGAACTGAGATGACATTAGAGCAACACGGAGGGCAGTATGAGTAATTACGAATCAGTCATTTCCGCCGTAAACAAGACGACGGATAGTTTAACTCTCAATGAAATAATGCGCGCCGTATGGCTTGGCGTGTCTAATGGATCGTTCCCAGAGGATGACGCTCACAAAATAAGTCTTCATGTCGATGAAAGGCGCCGCGCGATCAAGCCTAAGCCATTGATGGAAAAGGTAAAAAACCTATTCAGGCCAACGGCTAGGCCAAGGTCACCAGACAAAGAACGATCACGAATCCGCCGCCGCATGCTCGGCGGGTCCGGTGTAATGCCTGACAGTATTCGCGGTTTATACACAGAAGGTGAGCGATCTGTATTCGCAGTGTATTGCTTTGAAGTGAAAAAACACGGTGGCTACTGTGACGCGCCAATAGGAAAGATTGCAGCACTCGCAGGAGTATCGTGTACGACGACACAAAACGCATTGAGAAAAGCGAGGCGGCTCGGCCACATAGACGTGAGAGAGCGACCGCGCACCGGACGAAAAAGCATGACGAATATTGTGCGAATCGTTTTTGCTGCGTGGGTGACGTGGATCAAACGAGCGAGCTATCTCCCGAGGCTGATAGGGTTCAAAATCGAAAGCCCTCTGAGCACCACGGAGACAAGTATAGAGAGAAACACGGGAATTCCTTCCCAACGAGCCCCGCCGGGGATCACGCAAGCCTGAAACGGGAACCCGAGAAGGGGGGTTGACAATGGCAACTGTGTCATTTATGCAAGAGCATTCTTGCTGTTGCATAAATGACACAGTTGCCATTGTCAACCCCCCTTCTCGGGTTCCCGTTTCAGGCTTGCGTGATCCCCGGCGGGGCTCGTTGGGAAGGAATTCCCGTGTTTCTCTCTATACTTGTCTCCGTGGTGCTCAGAGG
>JAXIPG010000193.1:0-6590 GCA_045403045.1 Terrimicrobiaceae bacterium | reverse complement strand
AAGCTGCAGCGATAGTCGCTCGACAGACGGCCTTGATGAGGAGCTCGATCAAACGTAACTGAATATCGATAAAAATGCGCTTAGGTATGTGATGTCGAACTTTCAGCGCGGTCGCCCTTGAGTCATGGTGGTGGAAGTTGGCTCAACCGTTCAAGCGGACGGCGAGCGCTGCGACATCGTCCGGAAGGTTCGAGGTTCCCGCAAATTCGATTGAACGCGCGTAAATCCGTTCCACAAGCGCTTGCGGCTCCAATGCCTGGGGGTGTAAAAAGTTCGAGTGACGACGCACGAGTGAGATTACCGCGAAAATTCAGCCGGCCAGGTGATGCGCAAAATGGAAGCCGACTCGCTGGCCGACTTGGTGAGGATGGCGGAGAGATTGGGACGCAGCAGCTAGCCCGCTACCTTGGGCGTTCGTCAAGGCAAGTGAATGGCCGGCAGAACGGTCGCTGCACTCCGAGCACGGAACACTCCTTTCATACGGAGTCAGATCTCGTTACTTGGTTATGGTTTGCGCGCTGTAAATCATGATCTCCGGCGGAGTTACTTTCTGGGGAAGGACTTGAAACAAGTCACCTTCCCAGCCATTCGCGACTGCGTCCCAAATTGACGCAGCATTCAAGAAAAGCCGTTCATGTCCCTTGTTCTTGGCCACAGCGGCACCGGCAAGCTTCGATTCCTTTGCAGCCCGGGTAAAATCGAGGTCGAGCAATGCTTGCCTGAAGTTGGGAGCTTTCGCCAGAGACCAGCCGTAAAAATAGCTCACGCAGGCAACCTGTGCCTGCGATGGCATGGAAATAAAGGTCTCCAGTGGCAGCCAATTCTTGAGCTCAGATTTGAGTTTCGCCTTTAATACCGATGCCATTTTGTCAATAACGGCTTCCGGATGCATACGCATCTTGCACACATCGGCGTAACCATCTCCTGCCGAGGTGTTCTCCAGGTTGGCATTCGGGTAGTAACGTCGCAGAAGCTTTGACGCTGCGTCCCAATCAGCGCGTAACTGCTCGTCGGTTGGCTGAAGTTTCGTTACCGGATCGTAGAACATGAATTTGTAGTCCGGTCCAGTCGCGGTATCACGATTTATCAAAAGAATTCCGATGCCGCAGGTGACATCCTGTTTGGCTGTTTCTGAGGCGCGATTGTTGTACATGTGCAACACCATTGCCTCGTGAGCGACGGTGAACTGCAAAAGGTAATCCCACGCCTGCTGGGTCATGTAATCTGGTTTCTGAGTTGCCATTAATCAGCCTCCACTGATAGGAAATCGCTTTTGGCCCTCCGGGGCGTTGGCCGGGAGTCTGAAGCCGAAAGCATGCGTTTCTATGGGCGCAGAGTGACAGAAGTGGGCCCCGAAGTCAAAAGCTGCCTCCGGAGGCTGGGGGCCGCTGAACAAGGAGAGCATAAAAAATCGGGTGCTTAAGCCGTATTTTGGGCTCGGATCCCGGGTTAAACGACCCGGCATTCCACGGATTGGAGACAGGTTTTCCCCGTTTCACCGAGCGGACTAGCACCCGGATCTTTATGCTCTCCAACCGGTTTGCTCCAATGCCTGCGCGGTTTGATCGTGACTTCGAACCGCTTTGCGATGGTCGTGCAATTCATTGGCAGCTCGCCGTTCGCTACGGCAAAGCGTCCGTGCGGCAGATGCGGGGCGAATGGCAGCCTTGGCTACTCGATACGTTTGTTCGTTTCCTGTTTAGCGAGGGAGGAACTCGCGTGACCGACAACGACTCGCTGCCGTCTCTCCGACGCTTTGAGAGGCCTTGGAAGAACAGGCCGACGCATCTGCTTTGGAGCGCGGGGAAGACGGAACCGCTTAGGGAAAAGGAGTTACGTGACACTTTGCTCGACCATCGCAGATTTCGAAGCCTGTGAAAGCCTTTCCGAACCAGCAGCCGTCAGGTGGACGCGGCGGCTACGTCGGTCATCTTTGGCTCGCACCAGCTTAACGAGACCGTCGCGCACCAAAGAACGAAGATTGTGTCCCAGGGTCGAACGGTCCATTACCGCCACCGCGGCTAAATCCCCCATCGTCGGCGGGTGAGAACTCCGACGTTTAATCTCCCAAAGCAGAGAGAACTGATTGTTGGTCAGACCGGCGGGGGAAAAAGCCGTATCGTAGATCTGACTGACCCTGCGAGAGGCCTTGCGCAAAGCAGAACAGTGGCACGGGCTTGATGGCAAAATATCCATACTCATATGTCATCGGGGCGTTCCGGTCCCTCGGTGAACCCGTCCAATGACACCATCACGCTCATGACCACTTTTCTCATAGGACCTTCTATTTCTTTTCCCGTCGGTAAGCTTGCTTTAGCGTTTCAATGTCGATCTTCTCCATTTGAAGGATTGCCTTCATAACTCTTTCCGCCGTCTCGGGATCTTTGTCCTGCAACATCTCTTCTATGACGGTTGGAACGATCTGCCACGACACGCCGTACTTGTCTCTAAGCCAGCCGCATTGCTCCGTAGCTCCGCCTTCCGAGAGTTTTTGCCACAACTCATCCAATTCTTCCTGTGTCTTGCAGTTCGCCATGAACGAAATGGCCGGCGAAAAGGTGAAATGCGGACCTCCGTTCAGGGCCATGAATTCCTGGCCCTCAAGCTCGAACGTTACGGTCATCACTGCCCCCTTGGGTCTCCCGGAAGCCTCTGCCCCCGCATCTCCATAACGGGAAATCGTCTTAATCTTCGAGTTCTTGAAAATCGAAGTATAGAAACTCACTGCCTCTTCGGCGTTGTCATTGAACCACAAGCATGGGGTGATCTTTTGCATGTCGTTTCCTTTCAGTTATTTGTTGTTGTGAAATGCCACTGCGGATCGTCTCTAGCTACGGTCACGCATTTCATCCAGACGAATAAAGAATACCGCTCTTGCCAAGGCATTCTTAGCCTCGCCTTTGTTCAATCCGATCTGGACGCGCCGACGGAGTTCGGTGTTTTGCCGCCACTCCAGGGTAAAGAGCGTTCGTTCGATGCGACCAAGTTCGCGCAAGGCCACCGCCAGCGCCGTTCTGCGTGGGTGGGCCCCCAGCTTGCGCAACATTAACGAAGCGCTCACCGTACCCTGCTTAATCGAGGCGGCTAAACGAAGAATCTGGGAGCCCAAGAGCGCAAAGCGTCAGACTTGGGGCGCGCCGATTTTGGTCGCTGCGGGCACTTCAATCAATTTTCCCGAGCGAACATCCTTCCAGCCCTCATCATCGATCTGCGCAGTTTCGAGGCTTTTCTTCAGAAGCCCGCGGATAATGGAGTCGGTAAAAAGTGCCATTCCGCAATCGGTGTGATGGATGATCCATCAGCATCACGCGTGGCCTGTTGACGAGCACGCGCGCGAGGCCGACGCGCTGCTGCATACCACCGGAGAGCTGGGCTGGGAAAAATCAGCGTAAGGATCATCGTATGTCCGAGGAGATTGCACTCTATACCAGCCCTCCGGCGATGGAACCGCTGCTGCCTGAAGCCCGGGGTGAAATCTGTGGACCGTTTTCGCCGGCTTTGTTTCCCGTTGACCGGGCCAAGCGCTGTTGCTAGACGGTAACCGTGACTTTTCGCTCCCTCCTTCTGACGGTCATCGTGGCTTTTCTTGTCACAGGCTGCGCTGAACTCGTCGATGCCTTGCTCGCCCCCGATCCCGTCGTGTATGTCAGCGACCAGCCCTACCCGGCTGTCTTCGACCCGTACTACAACCAGCCTAAGATTTACCGCCAACCGCGCTATTACGAATCAACGAGCAAGAAGACCAAAGGCAAAAGGGTGTTCAAGACCACAACGGTGAAGGACGAATATGGGCAAACGGTTTACAAGAACACGACCTCTCACAAGAAGAAAAAGAAGAAATAGCCCGCGATCATGAAATTTCCTTTCTTTCTCTTCATCCTGCTGGGCGTCGCAAACGCATTCGCATCCGATCTCGACTTCACGCTCATCAACAAGACGGCGCGAAGCTTTGAAGGTGTCTACATCACCGCCCCTGACAACAAGGATTGGGACGCAAACCTCCTTCTCAACGGAAAAGTGCTGGCCGCCGGGGGAAAAATCGACGTGCGCTTCAAGCGCGACGCGAAGTCAGAGATCTGGGATCTCAACATAGTGGACGACCATGGACTCTCGGTGACCTTCGATCACGTCAAGCTCACCAACGTTGACACGATCACGTTGACGGACGCCACCGGCAAGATCACCGCGGAGATCGAATAAGGTCGCGAGCCTACTCTTTATCTATCCAAAAAGCTGCCGAGGGGAAAAGTTCTCGTCAAAGTAAATCGTCATGCGGCCAGACGCCGCTCAAACGCCCAGGCTTCCTCCACCTGCTCAGATTCGGGTCGAAAGTCCTGCTGTCGCGAAGCTCGTAGCGCATCTTCCTCCAACGCATCTCCTCAGGCAGTTTGTGAAAATGGCCTTGGCCTGTGGACGCTCTCGCGCGGTCTCGCGCGGCTTCGCCAGGAATACTTCGAGCGCCTGCCGCCGATCCGAAGCGCCGCAACGACTTCGACGGCCGGGGCAATCTCTCGGATCGTGCGCTTGGGGATTTTTGCCTCTTCTTCCTGCGCACGATGCTCGACCAGATCGGATTCATGGCCGGGCTGCTGGAATTGGGCGGTTTGTGCCAACGTAATTACGGTTATTACAAATGAAACCTGTCGCGCTCAAGGTTTCCCGCATTGGGAACTCGCGTGGCATCCGCTTGCCGGTCCGGATGCTCCGCAAATACCATATCACCGACACCGTCATCGCAGAAGAAAAGACCGACGAGATTGTCCTGCGCCCGGGCCGAGCCGGCCCGACCAAGCTTTCCTGGGAGGAGACAGCCCGAGCGATGGCCGCCGCCAAGGAAGATTGGTCCGAGTGGGATTCCACGGCAGGCGACGGCCTCCATGAACCTTAAGCGTTATGACGCTTGAAGCCTTGATCACGCGAAGGCGTCCTTGCCTTCGGCCAAACCAAGGGATTGCACCGATGTTTTGGTGATGATGGAAACGACTTCGACACCGGGAGCAACCTTCAGGGTAATCTCGCAGTTAACCGCTCTTTGGACGATCTTGATCACCCTGCCTTTGAGGATATTCCGTGCGCTGATCTTCATGACTCAAAATGATCTCTAAAGGCGTGTAAGGCGACAATTCGATTTGCGGAGCGGTCCAGGGGCGGACGGCCACCTGCGTTTCGGAGAGCATAAAAAAGTGGGTGCAGCACTGCTAGTCCGCTTGGCGAGTGGGGGAAAGCATCTGGGCTTGGGCTTTTTCTCAAAGAAGTTCTGGCCCACAGGTGGCTTGGGTGGCGCGGTCTGTTATCCGAGGCGACAATGGAGGAAATTACGAACCTTTGGCATCTTGCATTGCTGGATGGCTTCCAATGGCTGGATCAAAGGAAACGTTCCATTTATGCGTGACCTTTTGAGCTTCGGTGCTGGTGATAATTTCCCGCAGTCTTTCCAACAGACTGACAGCGACACGCTGACAACCATTTTATGCCCGTCGGAGAGCCAATCGTTTATTCGTCGCAGCGCGACAGACAGCTCGCGCCTCTTCTGAATTCCGGCTTCCTGCTGGTCGGCGTCGTCAACACGTTGCTTGGCCCGATCCTGCCCATGCTCGCCGCCAGGTGGCGTCTTCATGATGCGGAAGCGGGATCGCTGTTCATCGCGCAGTTCACGGGCGCGATGATCGGTTCCGCGCTATCGAGCCCGATGATCGAACGGTGGGGAACATTGCGCCTGATGGCCTGCGGTTATGCGGCGATGGCTACGGCCGTCGTTTGTCTGGGCGTCAACTCTTGGGGGATTGGTCTCCTGTCGGTTTTCAGCTCTGGTTTCGCACTGGGATTGATTACTCCCGCGACCAATCTGCTGGTTGCGGAGATCAATTCGGAACGTCGCGCGGCGGCGCTCAATATCTTGAACTTCGCATGGGCGCTGGGTGCGGTCGCCGGCCCGCCGCTGATCGCCTTGTTCGCGCGCGACGGACGTCTGGTTCGACCGTTAATTGGACTGGCGGCGCTGCTGACTTTTATTGCCTTGTTGATTGCGCGTCGCTCTCTTACGGATTCATCGTCCGGACCGCATCAACCGAAACCGAACCAGAAAGATCCGGCGCGCTTTGAGCGATCGGCCTTGCGCGCCTGGGCCAGTCCATATGCGTTGCTGACCGGCGGGCTGATCTTTATTTACGTGGGAACAGAGACGGCCGCCGGCGGATGGATCGCCTCCTATGCGCAGCGTCTTGGCGCGTCAGCGAGCGGGTTTGGGACCATGACGCCGTCATTCTTCTGGGCGGGATTGCTGATTGGCAGAGCCGCCGCACCGGCGGTTTTGAGACGCGTGAGCGAGGCGGCTCTGGTGTTGACCAGCCTGTTCGTGGCGGGCGCCGGTCTGGTGCTCATCCTGGTGGCAAGCAGCCTGATGACCGTTTCATCCGGTGCCGGTCTGGCTGGGTTGGGACTGGCCGCCGTCTTTCCCACCACTTTTGCGATCTTCACCCGGCATTTCGGGAGACAGGCGTCGCAACTGACTGGATTCTTCTTTGTGCTGGCCGGCCTGGGCGGAGCGCTGATTCCCTGGCTGGTGGGATTCACTTCGGCCCGGTTTGGGG
>JAXIPG010000171.1:0-6095 GCA_045403045.1 Terrimicrobiaceae bacterium | reverse complement strand
TCCCAAGCTTGCAATGACAAACCATGGGCCTCAATTGAAGGGTTCGACGAAGACCGCGGTAGGCAACGTCCATTGGCCTTGTTTGCCTGGGATCGGCTCGCGGCACTGAAGATCGTTCATCCTAGTTTATCTGATAACACGAACGCCTGCCGGCTACGGGTGAAAACGGCCTCGCAAGGAGCGTGGTTCGAGTCCATATTAAACGATGAAAACAATATCGAAAATCCAATGCATCATTATTGGGATATTCGACAACGCCTGGGACATGGACCAAGCAGTAGAGCGATTGGCTGCTGCGGGATTTGACGACACTGTTTACGATGAGGCCATCGTGAAAGAGGAGCCGGGCAGCCTCGATCCGGCCGTTCCGACCCTTGCGCCAAGGTTAGTTTTGGGCAGTGACGAACCCAATTTGCTACCTAAGCGGGACAAGCATACCATTGTTCGGGCCTTTAAAGACCATCTTGCTGATTATCATTTGCCTCACGAGGTAATCGAGGCATACGCCACGACCTTCTATCACGGTGGCAAGTTTGTTCTGGTGAAAACCGACGTCGAGCGCGGCGAGCAAGCCATGAGGATCCTGCGGGAGTGCGGCGCTACGCGAGTGAGTCGGCATGAATAATCACACTCGTCTCAGCAATAGGACGTAAAAAAATGGCACTGCGGGAGAGGTGATAGTTGCATCTGCAACTAGTCAGGCGGCTGAGAGGAGCAGGTCTGGCTATGTCCGAAGAAAAAAGCGCCGGACGGATTGATTTTCGTGTACGTTACCTGTCGCTGAAAGAGCTTCAATGGTAAGAGGATTCATCCTGGGATTTATCGCCGCTACCGTCGCCGTTGCTGCGGGTGGCTACTTCTTCGCGACGACCCGCGCTGCCTGCCGGACAGGCTGCCAAGCCGAGCGAGTTGGAAGAATGGGCCGCGGAGACCTCGCTTCGCGACGATTCGCCGAGAGGCTCAGGGGCTAACTAGCAAGCGGCATGGCTCAAAATTTGCACGCAAGCTGATACCACGTCTCAAGCCGCTCGTCGAAGTGCTCGAAATGGTTTCGGAACGTTGGCGGGGCCAGGCAGGAGGTGCCAACCACGCCTAGCAGAGCCGGCAAACGAAGACCGCGCGGCTCGAATTGTTTGGCGAACGGCAGAGGATCTTCGAAACGTTGCCAACGGCTCCGAGTAAGCCTTGGATAGCGAACCAAATCCGAGTCATATCGGTGGGCTTCCGCGATCCATCCGGACTATGCATCGCACCGTGTGCGTCCGCAGCTGCCAGCAGGGGGCAAGCGGCATTGGCGCTGAAGCTCCTGTAGGAACATCCAGTCAAGAGTCTGCATGGTGCTCCTTCGTGCGACTCCAGTTTTTCGAGCGCCGGGCTGCAACTCCTGCGGGGTTGGCCAAGTAGGAGCGATCACGGTTCATTCCTCCCGCGATAGGTTGCGTGCGCGGCGGGGCAGGCCGCTTTGATTCTTCAGACCTGCCAAGAAGGTGCCCTCTCGGGTCGCGATGCTGAACCTTGTGCGCTTCGGCGTGGCTTGTGCCGGGCGCAGCGGAGCGCGAGACATGACCGCTGGAGCCGTTAGCTGGATCGCCTAGGGGGTTAGGCGTCAGCCTTTTGATTGCCGGCCGCAAGCGCCCTTACATCATTGGTGGTGAGAGGATTGCCGGCAACGCCCCAGTCTCCACTCTTGACCTCTTCGATGACAACCCACGTCACGGGACGCATGTTCTCGCCTTTTTGCTGGGCCTATACGTCAGCACTCGAACCCGCCCACAAAACTGAACGCTTTTCACGCACGCGCCTGACGCGATATTCGATGTAATAGACGGTGGTTTTCGGACTAAACCAGCCCTCGGTCTGAAGGAGCTTGTCTACCTCTCTGTGGCTCATCGAGGGTGGAAACTCAAGCATGCGCCGATCCCGTGCCTCGACACTGTCCTTCTCGAATCGCCGAGCTTTTGCGACATCCACGCGAGGTGCTTTCTGGGGACGAATGATGTTGCGCATCCAGACCCGCAACGCTGCTTGTTCCTCTGGGCTCGCCTCGGCGTAAGCGCGGGAAAAGGTATCAACAATGGATTTTTTCGCACGGCTTGCCATCGGCTATGGCAGCGGACTAGCCCCGCTTCGAATGACTGGCAAGCAATGGCCCCCCTAAACCTTCTCAATCGCGCACTACTTTGCTTTCACTTCTATGGTGCCAGAAGATGCGGGGTGCTCAGCGGTGGCGGGATGTCCGGATATGGGGTGATGCTGGGCATCTGTGGTTTCATGCTTCTCGTGCTGAGCATCCTTGCGTTTCGCGTCATGCTGGAGATCTTTCTTGTGTTTTTCCTTCTCTGTTTTGTCGCCCATCTAGCAGTCTAAGGCCGATACAGTCATTAACAAGTGGCAAGGGGCGCTCCTCTCGGTCTGTCGACCGAGATGCGCTCATTTTGAGGGTGGCTTGTAGAAAATCTTGCTTGACGTTTGGGAGGCTGCACCGAGCTGCATCAGCAGGCCGGACTTCTGTTGAAGGCGATCCATCTTCTCGCTTACTCGCTGCTGCGGCCTAACGCCCCGCTTAACCGGCGCCCTGCGAGCGGCGCGCCTCTTTGCGCCCCTTGTGGGGCGCCCGTGTTGAAGCGGATGTTAGGCATCGCCGTTCTCCTTGCGAAGCCTCGGTTGAACATGAAGTGAAGGTGTAAGCAAAGCGGCCTTAATCGTCGGCGAGCAGCGATTCCCGCCTCGCTTCAGCCGGTTTGATGATTTCCCCATCAAGGCGCTTGAGGAGGTCGGTTTCTCCATCGTAGCGAACGATTGTCTCGATCACCGATTTGTAGCGTTTGATGTGCTTGAATAGCGGATACTCCCGCGTGCTGCCGCTCGCAATGGCTACTAGTGGTACTGACGGGCAATCTGGAACAATAGCTTGCAGTTCCGCAGGTAGGCTCTTCGGCTCTGTAAGGTCAGCGATCACGAAGCGCGAGGCCCCTGCGAACCAACGAATCGATTCGACCAGATCCCGCGAGGGCGGACGGTCGAACGTGAAGAGCACTGGCTTGTATCGAGCCGGATGTTGGCGAAGACGCTGCTTTATTGCCTCGAGAATCTTTCGCCTGCGATCAGTGAAGCGGCCAAGGATCAAGACGCCTCGCTCCGACAACTCGGAGAGCAATGCACCGTAGTCGTCGCCGTCGAGCGTTTCGACTAACTCCGCAACGTGGGAAACGGCCTGCTGGTGCGCGGCGCGAGTGGCCTTTTGCGCGACGCGCGGAACATCGGAGCCGAGACGCGGAAATGGTACCGCGTGCCTGGTAGCCATGTGCAGTACCAGAAACCCCCAATCGACGTAACCCTCCTTGAGACAAAGCTCCGCCAGACGACTTCGTCCGTACCCTACAGCTTCATCAATCGAAAGGCCCGCTGCGAGAGCCCGATAAAGCGCCCCGCAAAATTCGATCGAAGTCTTGTTGGTAAGGTTAGGCCCGTTGAAGGCGATAACGACCGGTACGCCAGCATCCAGTATCGGGGTTACGAATTGGGATGCATTGCTCTCAGTGGCCATGAAAACGGCTACTCTCACCTTCGCTGCTGACAGACGACGACCCAATTCGACGCTCGCGATCTGGTCCCTTACGGACTGTGCGTACGCCAGGCAATAGGCTTGCCCTTCGGTAACGTAAGTGTTCCCGGAGTAATGGAAAAGGGGCGTTTCGACCGAGAGGACATCGTCTATGCCTCTCCTGTCGGCAGCAGGCAGGAAGAACGATATGAGGAGCTCTCCAAGTTTCTCCGTGCTCTTCCTCAGCGCGGCGAACTCGGTCTCTACCTCGAAGATATCCCCACCTTGCTCGTGCAGTGCCCCAAGAAACAGTAACCGTTGAGCACCATGCACCGGGGGAAAAGCTACGGCAGGACTCTCAGCTCCGCGGACGATCGAGAAGAACGGGTCGAGTCGCAGAAATCCGGATCGCGCTTCGCCGGTCGGAAGCTCTGGTCGATACAGGAACTCCCAGGGTAGATCGGAAAGCGAGGGGTCGAGCGTCAGACGCAGCCTTAGGCCTCGAGCCCCCTCGGCCTTCGCACGAGCAACGCTGCGATAAAGGAGTTCGTAGACTTCATGCTGAAGAAGAGCTCGGGACAACGCCCGTCCGGTGTCCACAGCGGCGGTGCTTGGGTTGGGGCCGCCGATGCTGCTGGGACACAGCTCTTCGGCTATGGCCTCACTGAACGGAGCCTTGATTGGCCGCCTAAGGCTCCCTGCAGGGGACGAATGCACGAGCACCCGGATCGACTTCGCGTCATCGCGCCATGCGCGAATTTCAAAGTCAATGAAGCCCTTCTCAGTGGGCGTGGGCGGCGGTTTGTCTCGTTTTACGGTCACTAGTGGTGCACCTATCGGCTACGCGCGCCCCGTCCAAGCCTAGCAATTGATTGAGATGATTTCTGTATATTAGCGCGAATTTATACTGGAGTGCTTACCTCTTGACGATGTTTTCTGAGTTTCGCTGTTGTATATCATTCTCATTGGTTAGTTTATGCAGATATGGGACATCTACAAACATTGGCGGATTTCCGGGGTAGCGAGCGCTATCTCTCGATGGAAAGCGACCGTCCGGCGTAGCCATGCGATCCAGGGCGACGGCCAGATCACGATTGATGTGCGCATTCATCCCGGCAAATGCGAACTGAATCCGCGTCAGTCTCGCATCCTCGATGGTCTTCACAGGGCCAATCAAACCAGTCAGCATGATCGCTCAAGTCCTTGATTCGTTTCGTGATGACAAACCCCGCCCCCCGTTGACCGGGCAGATGCAGGCACATCTTGACGCGCTTGGCTCGGGCATGGACCCGCCCGCGGTGAGCGAAAAAGGAAAGAAGGAGCCTCTCTTAGCGTTCGGCTAAGAATTCTCTATACGATGCTGTAGAATCTGCCCGGGCGTCTCGCCTTTCTCGGTCGCTGATGCTAACGCCCATGCCACAGTTTCTTTCACGCAACCTTCTCGCTCGAATCGGCCAATCCGCCGCAGTTCCACTCCGAGCAGGCACATATCGTCGGTGAATTTTCCGGATATGCAGGACCCTTGAATCTCGGCCACTACTTCGCCAAATAATTGTCCAGCGGAAAGGTGCATTCGCTTGCGCACCGCAGCCAGCAGCCGGTCTGCGCCGTAATATTCGTCGTCGGCCGTCTCGACCTCGAATAAACCGTCGGTAAAGAGCACGACCAGATCATTTGCCGAAGCGGTTTCATAACTGTTCTGATACGTTGCCGCCGCAAAAATCCCCAGCGCGGGACCTTGAGGCCCCTCAAATCGCAAAGGCTCAGCGATGCCGATCTCACGGTGAATATGAAAAGGTCGGGGGTGTCCCGCATTCGAGTAGCACATTTTGCCGTCAATCGTATTGACGACCAGGTAGAAAGCGGACACCAGCATAGGCGTCTCGGTTTGTCGAAAGATTCCCATCAGACCGCGATTAATTTCGGAAAGAAGACGGCCCGGATCCGTTGCGATCGGCGTTAACTCTTCGAGCAGTCCTCGAACGATCGCCGTCACTAGCGCAGCCCGCAGTCCATGGCCAAGCACGTCGCAAATGAACACCCCTGCTTTAGTGTCTGACAATGGCAAAACGCAAAAGAAATCGCCGCCGACCTGCTCTGCCGGCTGGTACCAATGGCAGAAGCCCAGCCAGCTTTCCTCCGGAGTCAAACTTCGTGGAAAACTCGGATAATTCTGCGTGAGAAACACTTGCTGAATGTCGCGCGCCATTTCGAGGTCGGCTTCGAACTGCGCATTCTTAACGCGCAACTCCCCTGCGTAGCGGAGAAGGTTCTCTTCAGCCTGCTTTCGCGCTTCCTCCGCAGATTTGCGACGGGTGATATCCTGCACCATGCCCTCGTAATATAAGAGTTCGCCGGTAACCTCATCATGCACGGCGCGAGCATTTTCCGAAATCCAGATGACGCTCCCGTCACGGCGGTAGATCTGCGATTCAAAATCCTGGATGTGTCCGTCGCGGCGCATCGCCAGAGTGAATTTGCGGCGACGATCCGGCTCGACATAAAGCTGGCGGCTGATGTCGGTCAGATCTGCGAGCAATTCTCCGGGTGA
>JAXIPG010000040.1:0-18503 GCA_045403045.1 Terrimicrobiaceae bacterium | reverse complement strand
TAGGATAGCTTCTCTTCACTCGAAATGACCTTTCTCTTTGGGTGGCTTGGTTTCGTCACCGCCATCAAACCAAGGATTTAAGGGCATTTCGAGTCTTTTGCGTCGTGCCTACGATTAAAATCACGCTTCCTTAAGGTCTAGTCGCTCCGTCAGGACTGTATGAACATCGCTCAAAGCGGGCAGTGGAACCTGAAAGGCAACCTGAACAATCTTCTCCAGGAAACTGCCACCGCGGTTCCCGGAAATCGCATCAAGAGCGCCAGCCACAATCCGCCAGGCATGTTCATGGGGCGCCTGGGTAGACAGAGAGCGTTTGTTGTTTTCGCTACCGGGACGGAGGGCGAGCTACGAATTCCTACTGACCTTCCCGGTCTCACCGTAGCAACATACGACCACGCTTCCTACAAACCGAGCGTCGTAAGCGCAACCGAGACTATGGGTCCTGCGTCAACCAAGATCCGGTTTGCGATGCGCAAGCGAGGGCCAAGACCGCGTTTGCCGACCGCGCCGAAGAGACGCGTCGCAAACGTTCTGTCTCGCGGGAGCACGGATTCAATCAAGACGGTGGCGGACGGCGCGATCTACGTCGCTGACAGTCGGCATGATTACCCCCGCCGTCTCCAGATGCACCTTCGTTCAGGAGAGCTCGTTCCCACGAAGTACCTGTACTGCACTCCATTTGGGAGTTCCCATTGGCTCGACATCTTTAAGCGCAACACGTGCGCATTCTATCGGAGTTCGCTCGCTCTCTTGCGGACCAAGACACCGGACATCGTCGCGAAGATCGTGGAAACCTAGGAGCAGCCGAGATCGACTTGATCAGCGTTGGAAGTGGAGATGGAATCAAAGACAACATTCTGCTGAAAGAACTCGTTTGCTCTCATTGGCGGAAAGGGGCATTTGAGTCGGCGCCACGGAGGGGGCTTTCTTTGGGCGGCGGCCTGGAGACTTTAGAGCTAGTTACCAATATTGGGAGAGCACCCGAATCTTATGGTTTTCCAACTGATGCTTAATCAAAAGCTCGCCAACCTGAAAACGGATTGCCAGTTCTGCGATTACACGATAGTCGGCTTCATTGCCTTTGAAGCAGCTTCTAATTCCTTCCCAGGGAGCCAGGAACTCAGCGGCGAAAGCTCTATTGCGTCGCTGTTTGCGAGTCCCCGAACGGGTCAGCAGCAATGGCACATCGATCCCGGATATCACGTAGTCACACAGAGCACGTGCGACAAGAAAGCGCTTGGAAAAAATGTCGCCTCCAACCATTACTATAGCCGCAGTGCTGTTGGCACCAAAAAATGAGACTGCATCCGTCCGAAGGGTGGGCTGTTCGGGACAGATCGGGAAACCCTCCGATGCTTCAGGAGCTAGCAATCCCCAGTGAACTGGCTCAGCCCAGTCAATTAAACCAATACTTCTCCGTGTCTCTCGCGCCAATTTATAGCCCTCTTTCCAAGCTTCGCCAGAACGGGGAAACTTCGGCGAGAATCGTTTCGGGAGTTCGTATCGAGTTAAAGAAGAATGAAGAACCTCGATGGTTCGAAGAATCCAGTCGACATTGCTCCGCAAGTGCTCCGGATCGGCGGCTTGAAAAAATTCCTCCAGTGCTTGTTGAGGAATTTGAATTCCTGCTTCGCAGATTTGATTGCGAACTTTGTCGGAAAGATCAAAAGGATCTACTCCTAGAGATCCTGCGGCTCTACAGAACTCAGCTTCTTCATAATCGACAGATTGAATCGCATCCCATTCGGCGGCCAACGTTGAATTTTCAATCCCTTTTGCAGAAAGTCTAGCGAGGACGGTCTGGACGAATCTTGTGATCTCGTGCTGAAAAGCGGCCTGATCGATAACGGCTGTTCCTCCCGATAGAAATTTGGCGGGAGATGCCTCTGGAGCGTATGGGGTCCATCGCGCATAAACGGCACCACCATCAGTTACGAATGATAAATCGGGGAGCGCGAACCCCTCTGCCGCAAATTTCAGATTGTGCCTCTTTTTGAACTCTCCATTGGCTGATGGATCGCCGCTGCCCGCTTCATTCATCATTGGCCACCAGTGGAAAGCCAACCATTCCGCCAATGGGTAGGCTGGCAGATACACGGCATCCCTTACGCTTTCTGATTTTTCGTCAAGGACCTGGGTGACTCGATTGCCATCAATCAGAATTCGCAGGCGGCTCCATGTCGCCCGCAACTCTTCGCCGCGTGCGGCTTGTGGATCTTCCCATTCAATCTCAATCTTGAAGTCCTTCGTCATAAAGGGGATTCGTCTACCGTAATCGGATAACCCTTGTACTCTCCTGAATCGCGATTGATCAACCTACCTTCGTACGCTTGGTTTTTAACGTTGTGCCAGACGTAACGAGGAAATCCGCCCTCCCATGGCGCACCGCATTTGCCCGCGCGTATCGCCGTCTTGAGCCACGAATCAATCTGTTCCCTTCGTTTTGCGAGCGACTGGGGGCACAACGATGCATCGGCCCGAGGAGAAGGCCGTCCGACAAACGAAGGTGTATTCTTGTGCTCAGGGGAGCCCACATACGATACTCGCTTCGCTACTTCGTCCAGAGCGATTCCCTTCGGGGGCGGAGAAATCTTTCGGACCATCGGTCGGCGTCGTTTCGGAGCTTTCAAGGTATTTCGAGTTCTTTTCGCTATCTACCAAGATAGCCTCAAGTTTATAAATTTCTTTCTTGAGCAATTCCGTGCATTTGGGTGCTCCACAGCACGGACGCTGACTGGCGGAGAATTCGAAATTCAAACTAGGTTTGTTGGATACTCAAAAAAGGTCTCACGGATGCTCGGTGTTTTCCCATAGGTCGCCGGCCATCGTTCCGCAGCCACCCTCGCTCGCTGGAGAAGAGGGTGCTGCGGGCGTCGATAAACTGGCCAGGGCTCGCATTTACGGGGCAAGGGGCGCCGTGATCGATGCCGAGTTGCTCCGAATTGCTTTTGGCTCATGTCTCGCCACCTGCGGAAGTGAAGGAGTCGTTCGGAAAGAACCCTGGTGGCTTTTCAATCTTTAACCACAGGTTATAAAAAGGTACGGATCATGGCTCCGTCTTCTGTTGGATGACGATTTAGAACCAGCCTTTTCGAGGCGCGATTAGCCTGATTTGGCAGAATGGAAGCCGACGTGCTAGGCTCCACCATCTCTGATGGTGGAGTTTTGCACAGCAAAAGATTCGAACCTCGGTTCGACTGCCCTGCGCGGTAGCGCATCCTTCCGGCGAAGCTCACTCGCAGAGCCCCGGCGCGCACGCCGGGGATAATCCCCTAGGCCTAGGCTCCACCACCCTTCCGTCATCCTCTTCAGAGAAGGGAGGTAGAAGAGATCGATTGAAATCTCCCCTCTATCGACTTTGATCTTGTTGGTGATGCACTTGACGATCTGGCGTTTCTCGGCCGAATTCATCACCGGCCAACCCAGGGATGAATCTCGTTCGGAAACTGTTCGCGGCTACAGGGATTTTAATGAGAAAAGCAACGAGGTTACGACCAAACCAGATGCAAAGACCGGCACATGGGATAAGGAGAAATGACCCGAGCCAAAATCCGAAGCTTTGCCAGATGATCCCGATTCCAAAAATCAGCACCAACAATGCCACGAGTATTTCCCAAACTTTGACGACTGAAGGTATTTCGGCAAAATGCATGCTGTCGTCATAAAATAAAACGCGAAAAGCAGAGATATCGAATGGAAGTTGAGCTTCAGCTCCGCGGCGCTGCGCCAGAAGAATAATGGGCTTACCCAGTGCCAGAGCGTACCCGACTTCGAAGTAAGCGTTTGGATTAGTCGGGGAGATATCCGCTATCACCACTTGGGATCGCACTATGCGATCGATCACGTCCTTGATTATTATTCCTGGCCCATATATTTCATCGGCGCGTATCGCATCGATTTTGAACTCATCACACAAGTCCTTGATGACATGCGAGTACACCTCGTTATAAGGTGATGAGAACTGCATCACAATAAACGCCTGCGGGCGTTCGACCTCAGCCGTGAATCCAGATATCGTGATGTCGCTCTGGCTGAGGCAGAAGATGCCGACCTGGCGTGGATGAGTTGGCGCCGAAGGCAGTGTCGCCGCACCCACCTGTACGCCGTCAACTTCAAGGGTAAGCGTCGAACCTTGAGCTCGAACACCCAGCTCGTATGTCACTCCGGGTCGCAAGTTGGCCCGGTCACCGGAGAGTTCATAGTTTGCCCAAGAGCCGCCCGACTGAGGAGTAGGGGGAATCCACTCCCGAATGCTGAACATCGCAGGACCGCCGCTGAGGCCCGCCGTGAGCTGCCCCTTGGTCTTCAGGTCGTAACCGACGATGAGCTCGCAGACAGAGTAAATCGTGATCTCGGCCCACTCGACGCGAGCGCGAAGTCGGCCGTTGTCCATCTTCTGGTCAGACAGGCGAATCCCTACCGCGGCCAACGGCTGTTGCTGAGGTAGCTGCTGACCAGATGCCGGCGCCGCGATCTGGTGCCCCTTAAAGACAAGGCGCTCAGCAGATGTCTCAAACTCGCCCATGAGGGGCATCCACCGATAACTCATAGAGGTCTCCGCGAAATCATCCGACCGCGCTGCCTACAATTGATTAAATGATTTCTGTATCTAGCGCGGATTTATACTGCAGCGCTTACCTCTTGACAACGTCTTTCTGATTTTGCGAGTGCTTCGTGCCCGTATATCATTCCTATTCGCAAGTTATGCAGATCTGGATATCGTGACATGCGCGGCAGGGCATCGCGATGGACCATCGGCCTCACTACAAGAAATGGCTGCGATATAAGTTGGGATTTTTGCACAGGTATTCACTGGAGGATTTTGACAAATTCCTGGGACGATGCGACTGTTGACTTCTGGTCGCAAGTTGCTGATAAAATCCTGCTCGATCACCCACTCACGACAGCGGGGAGCCATTTTTCGACAGAAAAAACCCCTCCATAAAATGGAGGGGTGGCCTATAAAATCCCGGACTCCCGGAACGAATAGCAGCCAGGATTCCCGACGATGATGTGGTCGATCTTGGACGTGAAGAAGTTTTCCAGCTTCTGCCATTTCGCGTGTCGTGCGGAGATCCGCAGAGGAAGGGGAGGAATGCATTCCCAGGCCAGCGAGTGAAGCCGGAATCTGACGAGCGACTAGGTTCAATGAAATGCCGATTGACCGCTCATGAATTTTGGTTTTGATTTTTAATTGAAACAGCGACGTTACGTTTTGAAGGTGAAGCCCTGGTCTAGTATTTATAGACGAGCCAAACGCCCCGGCATTACACGACCCCGAATGAAAAAACCGCAATGCTCGCAAATATGCACTGCGGTTATGTGAAGCGGTATGGGCAGTCGGACGGTTGCTGGAGATTCCTGACCGCTCATTGCAGCCGGAGCGCGTCCCCGGCGGCCCTCGCTGAGCTGACGTTAGGCAGCGCGAAGGGAACGTCGTGAAAACCCTGGCATTCGTGTTCGGCCTTTGTATCAGCGCTGTCGGCGCTGTCGGCCTCCTTGCGCCGTCCAGCCTCGTCTGGCTCGGCCAACACTTCGTCACTTCCGGCGCGTTCTACGTCATCGCTACGGTCCGAATCGCTTTTGGTCTCATCCTAATCTCGGTGGCATCGGCTTCCCGCGCGCCAAAGGCGCTCCGCGTCTTGGGCTACGTCATCTTGATCCTTGGGATAACGACGGCTCTCACGGGCCTGGTGGCAATCGGGCGAGCTCGAGGCGCCATCGAATGGTGGTTGCAGCAGGGATCAGGCCTCGTACGTCTCACGGGCGTACTTCTGCTGGCCCTCGGAGGCTTCGTCGCGTACGCCTGCGCCCCGGCTCGACGCGCTGCCTAACCCTTAGCGACCAAAAATTGATACATATGAATGCTTACCCGGAAGAAGATCTTCCCGGTACTTTAAGGCTGATTGAGGGTTAAATACGGTATTATCACAAATCATTAAACTATCAGGGTGTAAAACTCTTTTGATTTCTTCCTTAACAGCTTCTATGTAGTGAATATCATTAATAATCAAATTATCTGTACCAAAAGAAAAGATACCCGCAGACAAATCAGGTGTTCTCTTTAAGAAACTAAGAGCATCTTCAGCTACTACATTAAAGGGTATCTGGCGAAAATTAGAAGATTTGAGAGTCTTCGAATACTTATTCCATCTTTTTGCTTCTTGTGTGTCGTCTGTGATGTCTCCTTCAATGATTGAATTCACAAGTTCAACATAGTGATACGGTTCTACTCCAACATAGCCTTTACTATTTAACAGATTAGCAATTTTATATCCAACATTATTACTACCCGCACCAAGGTCAATGACAGGAATAGAAGCAAAAGCTTCTTTAATTTTGACAAAGCTTCTATAATTTGTCGTATAGAATTTCCTTGAATCATATAGATATCTAAATGCATGAGTTGAAAAAGGTGTATCCCATGGACTTCCTAATTGTTGCTGTTCAAATTGACTCTGAAATATGGCAGGATTGTTGCTTTGTTCGAATAGTTCAGTCGAGATCAAACTATCAGTATTAATACCTGGAATTATATCTTCGACTCTGGTTAATTGTGCTAACAGACTTTGACCTCGAGGATACTTTAGCTGCCACGATGCTATTAACGCTTCTAGACTAAGGTTCCTTTTCACTTCTGAGTCATTTCCAAACCTTTTCACCAGGTCGGGCTACAAATTCCATTAGTGTGCTTTCGTCCATGGACATGGCGGCGAACCCGCTTCACTTCACCTTCGGGCCTTCGGCGCGTCGCCGCGCTCTGCGATGCGCTTTGCCGACTCCTCCGTTGCCTTCAAGCCACCTCTCGGCATACAGTTTCATTCCGGGCTTTGCCGGCGCACAGCTTCAGGGTTAGGCCATCAGTCGATGGTTCTAACTTCGACTTCGATTCCGCCGAGCCACTTGGCCAAAAGGTTGTAAAGCGCAGCAAAGATTGCGAAGAAGATGAAGCCGAAAATAGCCATGATGACCGGCATGAGGATGTAAATGATCGCCATAACCTTGAGCTCCTCCCCTCCGAATATAAGCAGGGGAATGCCGATGAGAGTGTAGATGGAGCTGATCAAAACATAGAGAGCAGTCACGATTTTGCTGGATTGGAGGATTGAGATTCGGGTCAGTTGTTTCTTCATTGTTTGGATTTGGCTTTGGTGTGGCGTTCTGGTTTAGCCTCGGTTTAGCCTAATACATTCTAGAATGATATGTTAAATGTCGGAATATGACTAGCGTATACGAGTTAGGGGCAACAACCTGTCATTCTTTGCTTCGCGCTTCCTCATAGCGATTAAATCGAGACATATTTCTGCCGGGAACGCGAGCACCGGTCGATTTTTTTCCATCAACCGTCAGCGAGAAGCATGGCTCTGTAGCGTATCTCCTGAACCCGTGGTATCCAACTTGGTGGCTACCTGGCGAGCCGAACATCCGAAACCTGCCATGACCCACCCCGATTATTACGGCAATGCGCAGTTCCTTTTCTTCAGCATGAGCTAACTTCTGCCATGCCAACCAAAGCACAGTTTCCAAAAGAGCAGTCCGAGGAGGGTGAGTTCGAGCGACAGGAGGATGCGTTTCGCGAGTGTGTTTCCACCGATGGATCGACGCCTTACCCGGCCGTTGCCGGACGCTACCATCTCTATGTCTCGCTTGCTTGCCCGTGGGCGAGCCGCACGGTAATTGTGCGAAAATTGACAGGCCTAGAGGACGCAATAGGCCTCACGGTCGTTGACCCGGTGCGCGATGAGCGTGGCTGGGCTTTCCGCGATGGACCGGGTTACAGCCACGACCCGGTGAACGGATTCGCGTTCCTCAGTGAAGCCTATGCCGCCACGGATCCGAACTTCGACGGCCGCGTCACGGTGCCCGTGCTCTGGGACAAGGAAACCCGCCAAATTGTCAATAACTCCGAGGATGACATCTGCCGGATGTTCAATGACGTCTTCCGTGAGCTTGGCAATCGCTCGGTCGATCTGTTCCCGAAAGAGCTGGAAGCAGAGCACGCGAAGATCTCCGCCTTGGTCTATGAATACGTGAACAACGGAGTCTATAAAGCAGGCTTCGCGACCAAACAGGGAGCTTACGAAAAAGCCTGTCGCGCGCTGTTCGCCGCGCTCGATGAGTTGGAAGCACGCTTGTCAACGCGACGGTATCTTATCGGAAATCGCATCGTCGAGGCGGACTGGCGGCTCTTCTGCAGTCTCGTTCGATTCGACCCGGTGTATCACGGCCACTTCAAGTGCAATGTCCGCCGCATCGTTGACTACCCCAATCTCGACGCCTATTTGCGCGACCTCTACCAGCAGCCAGGGATCGCAGGAACGGTAAACTTCGATCACATCAAGCGGCACTACTACATCACACACGACGATATCAACCCGACCCGGATTGTTCCGATCGGTCCGGCGCTGGATCTCACCCGGCCGCACGGACGCGAGCGGTTCTCAGGATAAAATCGAACGTTGCTGGCTCGCTCTTGGGGCAGCTTTGACCGGGAGCGTGATCGGCGGCAGGAGCTCCTCGATGTGCGCACGCGCTGATTCCATCCAGGGCGGGAGCCGCAGGCTGGCGCCGAGTTCCGCCGCGGATTCATCCAAAGTGAAACCCGGCGGATCGGTGGCGGTCTCGAAAAGCACTCCGCTAGCAGCCTGTCGGACTTCGAATGAAGCCGAAGTTTGAAGCATGAGAAATCGTCGAAAAAATGAACCCGCGCTTTCAGACAGGCTGCTGGAACTCCGCTTGGCGGAGAAAAAACACGGATTTTGGGTCTTTTTTCGGCACGAAGTGCCGATTTTAGCAGGATGTCGGGCGGTGGGCCCTCTTTGCACGGTGGGTTTTCGAGGAGAAATTCCACTCGGACTTCCAAGTCCGACAGGCTGCTAGGCAACGCCATCTTGGTGCCAGCGAGCCATGTGATCGCGGTGTGTGTGCAAGTATGCGCCGGGTTTGTAGAACTCATCGTAGAACTCGAGATCGAGGTGATGAGCCTGCAGATAAATCGTTGCGATCAGAGAAGGCACAGTGCCGGGGAACTTGCCGAAGGTGTCGAATACATATTGGGCCTGCAGGGCGACGCACTCTTTGAATTCTTCGCTGTGCGGCTGGGCGGCCGAGCGGATACGAGGAGAGTCTTTCCAGGGGCCGGGCGTTTCAGGATGAAAAGGGCCGCCCAGTCCGAATTTGCGTTCGCACACGGCTTCGACCGCGGCACGCATGTCCGGGTAGTGGGGAGGGCAGAAGCCTTCCATCACGCCCTCGAACCCGGTTGGGTTCGGATAAGGCCAGCGGTCGTCGACATCAAAGCGAAAGCGGAGTCCGGGGACTTCGGGATTGCCGCTGGCGCCGAGCACGCTGAAGGGGTCGATTCCATTGAACATCCAGCCGCCCAAGCCCATCGCCTGAAGCATGAGAACCCCGGCGTAGCAGCTCGTGGCAAGTTCCGCAGTGACCTCGGTCATCGCCCATTGCTCGACGAATGTCAGCGGCCACGTGTTTTCGACATTTACGATGCCCTTGAACTTCTCAATACCGGGAATCGGCCGCCCATTGATGTCGTCACGGATAACTGAGCCGTTTTGCAAAAAATAGCAGAGTCCAAGCAGCGTGTGTTGTGCAAGGTCGCCGACCGGGATTACAAGGAGGGTGCCAGGCCGGTTGACGACCCACGTATTGTGGGGCTCGACGTACGGGGGCTCCGGCGGCAGGCCAATGCGTCCGTTCTGGAGCTTGCGAATCCGCGCCTTTGCCGCCGCCATCACGGAGTCCAAGGGCAACGCTCCATCGCCTGCCCGGTCTGCAGAGGCGGGCGCGTCCCGGTTGTCGAGGATATAGACGCCATCGTCGTCCGTGAAAAATGTCTTGCTCGTGTGAAAGCCGGCCGCTGACGGGAACGTGCGACCACCGCCCGCTCCCGCGTAGTTGGAAAGATGCGGCGCGTAAATCTTTGCCCGGTGGATCATGTGGTGCCAGCTCGTGCTCCCGCCGCAAGCAGTTACCACCAGCAGCTTTTCCAGTTCGGAAAGGGGAATGGGTTCGCTGCGCGATTTATAGGCAAAGACTCCATCCGGGATTTCCGCGCCCACGAAAAATCGCCGCGCACGGCGGCCAAGCAGGGCCTCGACGAGCCCGAACCTTAGCATGTCGTCAAAGCCGGGTGGCAATGAGGAATTGTCCATGGTCATAGCACGCATCCTAACTCCCGGAGCTCCTAGGAGAGAAGCAAAAAAACCGATATCCGCGAACCATTGACCTCAATAAGCCGCGAACAGGGCCGCCTCAGTGGCATCTACAATCGGGTGAGACAACTTGCTGCGGAACTCCATTATATCGTCCAGCTCCTTGAGCATATTGCTGTGTGAACGCCAGCATCGAGGCTAATCGGCCCCCTAAGGATTCCCAGAAGGCCTTCCGTTTCGTTGCGAAAAGAAAGCGAATTGGCCACGGGATTATATGATCGCTTAGACTTTGCGTGTGCGCAGCTGTTTTGAACGCGCCTGCGCGGCCCAGAAAAAAGACGCTGTGTTTGCTCCGGCAGCTGCCGGATATTCATTGGTGAAACCGCGGAAGAGGACCTTCTCCTCACCACGGGATTTGCTTCCTGTCTCGCAGGAATTGGCCGGTGATCTCTTGAGGGGCGTCTGTCGCAAGCCACACGATGGTATCAGCACCTTCATCGACGGAACGCGTTGCATTAGCGCCTCCCATATCCGTGCGCACCCAGCCGGGACACACGGAGTTGACGGAAATATCTGGAAGGGCTGCCGCGAAAAGACCGGTCACCGCGTTGAGCGCGGTTTTGGAGAGGCAATATGCGGGAGCCCATGTGTCCATGCCCTCGCTGAGCTGCCCGCCGCCGCTCGATACGTTGACGACGCGCGGCGCATTGCTTCTCGAGAGCAATGGCAAGAAGGCTTGCGTCACAAGCAATGGGCCGAGCGTGTTTGGTTGAAGGGTTTTGTTCACTGTGTCGGGACTGAGTTGTGTGATTGCGCTATCCTCACCCAAGAGGATTCCGGCGTTGTTCACGAGCACATCAAGGTGGTCCGCAACCTCGGAGACCGCATGCACGGCGTCCGTGATGCTTTGGACATCGGACACGTCGAGCGGAACGAAAGTCGCAATTGCGCCGTTCTTCTTCAGCGCTTCGGTCGCTTCGCGACCCTTCTGAGGATTTCGCGCGCCGACAAAGATCTGAAATCCCTTTCCGCCGAGCTGTCGCGCGACTTCGTATCCGATTCCTTTATTCGCTCCGGTAATCAATGCTGTTTTCATGTGCTATCGCTTATGGCTTTGCGTTTATGCGAACTTAAATCGCAGCGCTGGATCTGCAATGGCCATTCGATGATCGGATGCAAATGCATACAAGCGTCAAAATTTGTCGCGAGGGCCAGGCGTTCAAAGAAAACGACGACGAATGTCATTCCAGTCATTGAGTCGCGGATAACGAGCCTCAAAAAGATTGTGCGGTGCACTGAATAAGAGACCTTGTCCTAAGAATCGCTCGAAATGACGTGCATTATCGTCGATAAGAAAGTCGGCGGCTATTATGCTTAGCACGCGGATATTCTCGCACGTGATCCCTTCGATCAGCGCGAACTGCCTCATATATCTTTTTTTCCTTCAAGATCTTGCTTGGTGAGAGTATCGCAATGCTCAAGATTATAGACTGCGAGATGCTTGAACAGTGTATCCGCCAAGACTTCATCCGTATCAATCGCGATGCGAGTGCTCATGGGGGATAAAGTAATCAACAGATTACAGATTTGCACCGATTTGAATGCCTTCAGTTCGTTCACTCTCTGAGAATCCAGGGGATCTGAGATCGACCGTGGGGACTCAAGTTGATGCTTGCTTCGACACGGCAACCGCATTGCTGGAAGGAGCCACGTGCGACCCAAATCGATTCGCGTACACCACCAAATCGATGGCCAACGAATGCGATGGCGGCCGTGAGCAGAAGAGAAACCAAGAGCAGAAATCCGACCACCAGGATAAAGCCGAATGAGAGAATGCGATCCTGAATGATACCGAGGATCCCTCGCCCAGGCTTGGGCTGAACACCCCAGATCGCGTTCAAGGACGTCTGCAGCTGCCCAAAAACACCCGATGCGCCAAAGAGAAGCGTCGCGAACCCTATGAGCGCTGAGGCAAGACCAGTCGCCGGCTCCGCGCTGGCATTCTGCACCATAACCTGAATCGCTCTTCCACTCTCATCGCCCAGCAAGCCACGCAACTGGTCGAAGATTTGGCCCTGAGCGGCTTCTTTGCCGAAGACCAAGCCCGCGATGGAAATGGCTATAATCAACACCGGAGCGAGCGAGAAGACAGTGTAATACGCGAGAGCGGCGCCCAAGGTTGGCGCCTGATCCTCCATCCACTCCGAAAAGGTCTCCTTCAGGATAGAAATAGCTTCCTTCACGCTCATTTTCAAATGCATCGAATGACGTGTCCCTTGAGGATGTCTTAAGGTCTGCAGCGGCAATCTCTGACCGCCGAAGTAACTACCCGCGTCGCTCTTTAATCGCGGCGAGGATCTCGGCAACGACCTCTGCCTTGGGCTTCGCACCAACATTCCCCTTGCCGTGCAATCGCACACTCACAGCGCCAGCCTCAAGGTCACGGTTCCCGATGACGAGCATCGTGTGAACCTTCTGCTGCTCGGCGCGCTGGATCTTCCCGTTGATCTTGTCGGTTGAGAGGTCCAATTCGGCGCGCACCTCGTGGCTGCGCAGTTCGGCGTGGATGGCCTTTGCATATTCTACAAGCGGCTCCTCGTCGCCAATGGTCATGATGCGTACTTGTTCGGGTGCAAGCCAGAGCGGGAAGTTGCCGGCGTAGTGCTCGATCAGGAAGCCGATGAAGCGTTCATGCGTGCCGAGCGGGGCTCGGTGGATGCAGAGCGGAGCTTTTTCGGTGTTGTCACGGTCCTTGTAAACAAGACCGAAGCGTTTCGGCACGGCGAAATCCACCTGATTGGTGGCAATGGTGAACTCGCGGCCAATGGCGCTCCAGACCTGCACGTCGATTTTGGGCCCGTAGAATGCGGCTTCGTTCGGCACCTCGACATAGTTGATGCCCGACCGATTGAGGACATTGCGAACCATGTCCTCCGTCTTGATCCAAAGCTCCGGCTCACCAACAAATTTCTGGCCGATCTTCTCGGGATCGTGGGTTGAGAAGCGCATGAGGTATTTCTCGATGCCAAAGATCTTGAAATACTTCAGGTACATCTCGTTTACCGCGTTGAATTCCTGCTCGAATTGCTCCTCGGTGCAGTAGATGTGCGCATCGTTCATCTGCATCGAACGCACGCGCATCAGGCCGAAAAGCTCGCCGCTTTGTTCGTAGCGGTAACAATTCCCGTATTCGGCGAGGCGGAGTGGCAACTCGCGGTAGCTGCGCGGAACGGCGCCGAAGATCTTGTGATGATGCGGGCAATTCATTGCCTTGAGGTAGTAGCGAGAGCCTAAATTGCCGAGAGCCCGTTCAATCGCTCGAATGCGATCATTGAAGTCCTTTAGACGGTCTATGCTGTAAAGAGGCTGCCCTGTAATTTCGAACTTGCGCTTTTCTTCCTCAAGACGGGCCAGTTCCAAACGAAGTTCATTACGTTTTTGCTTTTCCTCTTCTTCCAGTAGTTCCATGGGCGGAAACATGGAGTCCGCATAGTAAGGCAGATGTCCGCTGCAAACGTACATGCTCTGGCGGGCGATGTGCGGCGTGCGAACGCGTTGATAGCCTGCGGCGAATTCGGTTTCCTTGGCGAGTTTTTCGAGTTCCTCGATCAAGACCGCGCCTTTGGGAAGCCAAAGCGGCAGACCGGGACCGACGTCTTCATCGAAACAAAACAGCTCCATCTCGCGCCCCAGCTTGCGGTGGTCGCGCTTCTTGGCCTCCTCCAGCATTTTGAAGTAGGCCTCCATCTCGGTCTTGTTCTTGAACGCCGTGCCATAGACGCGCTGGAGCTGGGGGTTCCGTTCGTCGCCCTTATAGTACGCGCTGGCGACATGAGTGAGTTTGAAAGCGCCAATGCGGCTGGTATGAGAAACATGCGGGCCTGCGCATAGATCGGTAAAGTCGCCATTGCGATACAGGGTAATCACCTCGCCGTCCGGGATGTTTTGAACGATATCGAGCTTGAACCTCGATGGCTCGGCTCTTTCCGAGAGCGCTGCAAGCTGGCCTTTTCGGGCTAGCTCCATCGCCTGCTCCCTGGAGACTTCAATGCGTTCGAAGCGGTGGTTCGCTTTGACCTCTTTTTTCATCTCCTCCTCAATGCGCGCAAAGTCCTCCGGCGTGATCCGGTGTGGCAAGTCGAGGTCGTAATAGAAGCCGTTCTCGACCGGCGGACCAGCCGCAAACTGCGCCTCCGGCCAGATGCGCAGTATCGCCGTGGCCAGCACGTGCGCGCAGGAATGACGAAGGGTCTCAATTTCAGTCATAGGGATGGAGAATTAGAGCAAATGCCGAAATAAATTTCCGAAATGGTGGCAGCGCCATCCCTTTCCAAAGCAATTCTTTCAGAATCGCTTGGGAGGCGGCCCGGCCATTTGGAAATCTCTTTCGACATTTGCTCCAACCACGGAGGGCGCAGAGAACACAGAGATCGGTCAAAGAGGAATGCCCTCCTCGGGAACCAGTAACGGAATGCCGTCACTGATCGGATAAATCACTTTTCCGTCCTCGCGCACGAGACCCGCAGGCAATGGCGTCCTAACAACAATACCATTCACCGTATTGATCTCGCCCAGCGAAATCCTTCGGTTCACTTCCGCAAGCTTGTCTGAGGCCAGTGGCGCGAGAGTTTGGTGAGTTTGCGGACAGCAAATTAGTTCCAGTAAGGACGCATCCATCAGACGATAACGTTCCGATTCCGTCGCAAGCGCGCAAGAAAAATGGTGGCGATCAGAGGCTCTATGAGCCCCGTCCGGCCGGGTGTTTAGAGTAATCGACCGAAGAGTCGACCTAGTACTTCGGCACGCTGGAATCGACGCGATCGGCCCAAGCGCTGATTCCCCCTTCGACATTGAATAACTTGGCAAACCCGGCTTTCTGAAGTTGACGGAGAGCTTTGGCGCTGCGCATGCCGCTCTTGCAGTGAATGACAATCTCATCCGCGCTATCGAGCTCGCTCATGCGCGAGGGCAACTCCCCCAATGGAATAAGCTGGGAGCCAGGAATCTTGGCAATGTCATATTCAAACTGCTCGCGCACGTCGAGCAGCACGAACTTTTCGCCGCGATCTTTTTTCGCTTTCAATTCCTCCACGGAAATTTCCGGAACAGGAGGCTCCGCCTCTTCGGCGGCCTGCGCTTGCGGAATGCCGCAGAATTGGTCGTAATCGATCAATTCGGTGATGGTAGGATTCTCGCCGCACACCGGACATGTTGGATCCCTGCGAACCCGGAACTCGCGGAACTTCATCTTTAGCGCATCGAAATGCACGAGCCGTCCGACAAGCGGCTCGCCAATTCCCACGATCAGCTTTACGGCTTCGATGGCTTGCATCACCCCAATCACACCCGGCAACACGCCAAGCACGCCGCCCTCCGCGCAGCTCGGCACCATCCCGGGCGGCGGCGGCTCGGGATACAAACAGCGGTAGCAGGGACCTCCAAGATTCGGCGCAAAGACTGTGCACTGGCCTTCGAACCGGAAAATCGAGCCATAGATGTTAGGCTTGTTGAGGAACACGCAAACATCGTTCGAAAGGTACCGCGTCGGAAAATTGTCCGTGCCATCGATGACGACGTCATACGGCTCCACAAACTCAATGGCATTCTCGCTGCGGAACATGGCGTCGTGCAGGACAACGTGCACGTTGGGATTAACATCCTTTATGCGGTCGCGGGCGCTATTGAGCTTTTTCCGGCCGACGTCCTTCGTGCCATGGAGTATCTGGCGCTGGAGATTCGAGTAGTCGACAATATCAAAATCAATGAGCCCAAGTGTGCCGACCCCCGCTGCAGCAAGATACAGGGCGATGGGGGACCCCAGCCCGCCCGTCCCAATGCAGAGCACTCTGGCCGCTTTCAGTTTCTTCTGCCCCTCGAGTGTTACTTCCGGCATGATGAGATGCCGCGAGTAACGGGCGATTTCATCATTGCTGAACTCGATGTCTTCGAGCCGAGTCGGATCCAGAATGCTTTTACTCATATCTCAAAAACCGCTATGGGTTGGATCGACCACTTTAACGATCTCCTGGAGGATTGCAAGACGGCGTGAGGCCGTTGCGTCCCCGCACCGTCACCGCGGCTTTCTCAACATCGGAACGATCTGAGGAAACGTTCCCGCCTGAATCGTGCCAAGCGGTTCAAAACCGAGGCGTTCATAAAAAGGGGTGTTTCTCGGATTGCTGGACTCAAGATAAGCGAGTTTGTGGTCGGCATCACATCTCTGAAGCGCATGCTTCATCAATTCCGTGCCGTAGCCCGCTTCTTGACGGGCCGGATCCACGCCGATAAGGGGCAAATACCAATGAGGCTCCTGAGGATGAAAACCACTCATCTGCTCGAATATGGCAAAAGCATCTCCAAGGAGGCTCTCGGATACAGTTCGCTGTATCAGTCCAATCATCGTTTCCTCATCTGGCTTAACGCCAGGAGGAAGCCAGAGTGCCACGGCTGGACAACCCTCTAGAGAGTGGGCCGTGTTGTGCTCGAACGCCCGCCCGCCGAATGCCCTGACAAATTCCGGAAAGTAAGTCACATAGTCATGCGGATCTGAAAAGACCCAACGTGTGGGAGGATCCGCGCTGAATGCGAGGGTTAGCACGGCAGTGGCATGTTCCAAGGTCGGTGTCTTTAGACGTGAGCTCATAGCGGTTAATCATATGACGGTTGTCGAGACGGCCTCCAGGACGATCTCCGCTCCGGACGCCGCCTCTAATGGTGTGGAAAAGTGCCGAAAGAGCTCGGAATGATGCCGCAAAGGCTCCAGCTCCAGCCCTCTCCCAAGCAATTCCCTCGGAAGCGCTTGGGAGACGGTCCGGGCGCGGTGGCTTTATCATCGAAGTTCTTCTTCTGAATAGTGAAGGAGGTGTTGACACAAGGATTTCAGTTGAAGCGCGCGTTGGCGCTACCCCGCAACGCCTCTTTGGTTAGCTTTCGACCACGAGTTTGCTGTTGAGAGCGATGGCGGTGGCCACGTTGAATCTGTTGGGCGAAGTCGCTTTGACAATCTCGTGGACTTTTTCGAACTGCTCGACGGTTGCGTCGCCCTTGATGTGGACGGTGTAGCGCAAGCTGTCGTAGCCAGGCTTCACCGAGGAATCGATGCCGAGGACGCCGCGAAGGTCGATATCGCCTTCGGTATCGATCAGCAACTCCTCGAGTTCGATGCCCTGCAAGGCACAGACCGTTGAGTAACCGACGATCATGCACCCGTTAAGGGCGGCGAGCAGGTATTCCTGCGGATTCGGGAACTGGTTGGTGCCGCACAGTTCGTAGGGTTCATCGATGCGGATAGTGAAGTCCTTCGCGACGCGCTGGCCGCCGATGGAGTAGGCCTTAACGGAGGTGTCGGACCGCGTTCCCCCGCGCCAGCGCGAAGTCACCTGCCACCGAGTTTGGCCCTTGGCGGGATCCGCGGCGATGGCTTCGATAGCTTGGGTCAGGGCATCGACATCGATGCCGTTGACTTGGGTATTTTCAGTTGTGGTAGTCATAGTTTTCGTTGGTTTATTGGTTTGGTTAGTTTGAATTTTCGGTCCTTGTCCGGGTGGAAAGAGTTGCGATCCGGCCTTCGAGAGCGCAGGCCCCCCCGGGGCAACCGGCCGCAGCGAGTCCGTGATGGATGTTGCCCGGCGCGGGTGGTGTCAGAAACGTTCGCCGGAGCAGATCCAAGCTCATTGGCTCTGTGCGGTTCCCGGGCAAGAGCGAGAGAATCCGGGCCATCGGGCAGTAGCCAAAGAAAACGAGCGCAAATGTTCCCACCGTTGGCACCCAATAAAGGCATCCTAGGGATGGAACTTGGAAAAGAATCAAGAGACCCGTGTATGCGAAACGGATTTGGACGGGAAAAGTGAATGTCCATGTTTCCTGGAGGTAAAAGACGACGACGGTCTGGATCACCGAAATGAGAATGGCTGCATGAAATCCAGAGGGATACTCCTTCAAACCAGCCGCTAGACATAGGGCCGTTATCGCCCAAACCCACCAACTGCAGCTCCTCGGCATGAGGAATAGTCTTCGCGAGAGAGGAATTTTCATGGTACTCCGCTATATCAGGAGGCGTGCCAAGAGAGTCTTTATGTACAACAAATTGATGTTACGGATATTATGCAATTACACTGCAGGCAGGGCAGTCACGAGATTTCGTGACTTTCCCAAATCTCGCGAAGCGTCCCGCGAGAACTCGCTGCATCTGGAATACCGATCCCAGCTACCGGCGCCGTATGCCGAGGGCCTTGATGCGAGAGGAGACAGTGGACGGAGGGAGACCCAGAAGAGCGGAAACGCTCTTGGCGCCTGAGATTTTCCATCCGCACTCCTCCAGCGCGCGAAGCA
>JAXIPG010000070.1:0-9664 GCA_045403045.1 Terrimicrobiaceae bacterium | reverse complement strand
TCAATGAGGTGCATAGCAGCAATGGTTTCAAGCGTCCTCGCGCCATACACGCGAATTGGAGCGGTGATGTCCTCATCGCCGACCGTGGGGACGGTCGCTATAGATAGCTCCGGCTTGCGTCGTCTCTCCCGGGACTCTCTGAACGTCACCGCTATACTTCCGCTTCCACCAGATCGGGCTCTCCGCAGCCCCGCAAGATCTCCGCGCGCGCTCGAGCGCGCAGCGTCACCGCCGCGTTCCAGTCCGCGCCCTGGGAAATCAGAGGCGCGCCAATGGAAATCGAAGCGCGCCCCGGGCGGGGAACTTTCTGGCCGTCGCGCAGGATCGAGCGCATGCCCCGGATCGTGACCGGGAGGAGCGGCACACCGGCCTGCGCCGCAACGAGGAAGCCGCCAAGTTTGAAGGGGCGAAGGCCGGGCGCACGACGAAATGTGCCTTCGGGGTAAACGACGAGGCCCTGGCCGGCGCGGACGGCTTTAACGGCGTCCGCGGCGTCATGGACGCCTTGTTCTGCGCTGATTCGCTCGGCGAAGAGGGTACCGAGGCGGCGGAGGAAGATGGACAGGAAGGCGCTGCGGTCGAGCTCCTTCTTGGCAAGGAAGACAAAGCGCGGAGGGAGTACGGCGGCGAGGACAAAGGAATCCAGGTAGCTCGAGTGGTTGGGAACAAGCACGCAGGGACGGTCGACGGGGATGTTCGACAGCCCCGCAGCGGACACACGGATACCGGCGAGGCGGAGCCAGAGACGGACGCTGAACTGAAGGAGGGCGCGGCGCACGGCGAGGCCGGGGACGCTCGCAATCGCGAGCCAAACCGGGCCGCTGAGAGCCAACGCGGTTCCCCAGGACCACCCCGCGTAAAGAATGCGCCCCGCCGCGCGCGCCGCGCGACCGAGTCCCGGCCCGAGGCCGGACAGTGCGAGCCGCACCATCTGGAGGCCGGCCGAACGACGCTTCCGGCCCAGCTCTCCCTTCTCGTAGAGTTCCCGGCACGCGCTTCGCCGAATCTTTCCGCTCGGCGTCTTCGGGACGCTGCCCGGCGGGACGAGCACGACGTCGTCAGGCGGAGCTTCGAGCAACTCACTCGAAAGGTCCCAAATTTTCGAGACGAGTTTCTCGCGGTCCTCGCGTTGCGTGGCCTTGGTCTCGGCGACGACGACGAGGCGCTCGGTGCTCGACCGGGCGTCGCGCGTGCCGAAAACGGCAACGAAGCCGAGGCGAATGCCGGAGACGTTGCCCACCGCCTCCTCGAGCTCCTGCGGGTGAATGTTCCGGCCGCCGCGAATGATCATGTCCTTCGTGCGGCCTGTCACGTAGAGTTCTCCTTCCGCGATGTAACCAAGGTCTCCGGAGTCAACCCAGCCGCGGTCGAGCACGCGGCGCGTCGCCGCCGCGTTGCGGTAGTAGCCCGCAGTCGCCGAAGGGCCTCGAAACTCGACGCGCCCCTGCGCGCGGTCCGCCGCTTCGCGGCCAGCTTCATCCACGATCCGAACCTCGACGGTCGTGAGCGGACTTCCGCATCCGACGAACGTCAGCGCATGCGTACCGTCCGGGCCGGCGGGCTCCGCCCGTCCTTTCTCCAGAAACTCTTGCCGCTTTACGCGGTCCAACCGTGGTCCCCGCCCCGTCGGAGGAAACGTCACGCCGACGGAATTCTCCGCGAGCCCGTACACGGGCGCCAGCGCTTCACGCCGGAAGCCATATGGGGCAAGGCGAGCCGCGAAACGTTCGAGCGTCTCGGGGTGGACCGGTTCGGCGCCGTTGAACGCGACGCGCCAACTCGAAAGGTCGAGACCCTTCAGGTCGACGTCCTCGAGCTTCCTCGCGCAAATTTCGTAGGCGAAATTCGGGGCAGCCGAGAGCGTGCCCTTCCAAGCGGAAATGGCGCGTAGCCAGCGCGCGGGGCGACCCATGAAGGTGACGGGCGACATGAGCACCAATCGCGCGCCTGCGCACATGACCGCGAGCCATGCGCCGATCAGTCCCATGTCGTGGTAGAGCGGGAGCCAGCTCACGAACGTCTCTGCGGGCGTCGCCGCGCAGCCGCGGATCATCGCGCGGATGTTTGCGAGGAGGTTCGCGTGGGTAAGCATGACCCCCTTCGGATCGCCGGTGCTTCCCGAAGTGTATTGCAGGAATGCCAGGTCGCCGGCGCGCGCCCGCAGCCTCTCGCCACTGGGCTCGCGCGACAACTCGGCGGGTGTGACGATGGCGCGGAGCTCGGGCAGCAGCGACTTCAACAGCCCGCCAATTCTCTTCACCTCCTCGAAGGTCACGAGCACCGAGGCCTGCGCGTTGGCCATGATGCGCGCCTGCCGGCGAACGTGCTCTTCGAGTCGATGGATGCGCGTCGGCGGGTAGAGAGACACGGCCACGCCTGATGCCATCAGCGTCCCCATGAACGCTTCGAAATACGGGCGCCCCGATGCAAGCATGATCGCCACGGGCCGGCCCGGTTCGAGGTCCAGGGTCCGCAGCCCCGCCGCGATCCTCCGTGCGCCCGTCCACAGCTCGCCGTACGTGATCGCCTCGGGAGTTTCGCCGTCCGCAAGATACTGAATCTGGGGACGGTTCGGATGCCGCTGTGCATGCCATTCCAGGGCCTCAACAAGCGTCTCCGCCGATTCCGGCCACTCTTCCTCCGCGCTCGTCCCGGAGTCGGGCGCGGGTCCCTCCGATGCAGTCACGGGCCCCCCCGCGGGCGGGGCCTCGACCGCGGCGAGCAGGTCCCGGAACGTCTCCGCCGACAGAACCGCGTGATCCGGCAGCCGCACTCCCAGTCGCTTCTCCGCCCGAAGCAGCAACTCCACGCGCGCCAGGGAGTCCAGACCCGCGTCGCGTTCTAGTGAGCTGTCCGGCGTCAGTCCGCGCGTTCTCCGCGCGGGATGGAGCTCCCGCGACAGTTCGAGTGCGAGTTCGAGAAAAGCCGTTTCCCGGCTCGCGGTCGTGGCGGAGTGGGAAGCCATGTAGCTGAGAAGGATGAATTAAGAAGTAAGAAGTAAGATGGTTCCAATTTAGCGCGGGAGCACCAATTTGGATACTCCAACCGCCGAAGGACACCCTAGCAGGCTGTCGGACTTGGAAGTCTGAGTGGAATTTTTCCTCGAAAACCACTGTGCAAAGAGAGCCAACCGCCTGACATCCTGCTGGTTTTTGTTATACTTTCCAAAAGTTTTGATAGAGATGTCGGCCAAGATAAGCGCGGGAGTCTTGATGTATGGCCACAGGGCGGGCCAGCTCGAAGTCCTGCTGGTCCATCCAGGCGGGCCGCTTTGGAGAAAGAAAGATGAAGGCGCCTGGAGCATTCCGAAGGGCGAACCGGAGGAAGGAGAGGATTTGCTGACGGCTGCGGTGCGCGAGCTCCACGAGGAAATCGGTATCGAGCCGCAAGGAAATCTCCTCGATCTCGGCTGGATAAAGCAGAAGGGCGGCAAGACGGTGCACGCCTGGGCGCTCAAGGCCGAGCCGCGCCAAACAATCCGGCCAAAAAGCAACACGTTTGAGATGGAGTGGCCGCCGCATTCGGGAAAAATGCAAGCATTTCCCGAGATTGATCGCGCGGAATTTTTCGCGCTGCCCGAGGCGGAAAAAAAGATCAATCAGGCGCAGCGGATCCTTTTGGAGCGGCTGCACGAGAAAGTCGGCTGAATGAGATGCGATTGAAGACGAGCGCGCGGCACGTTCGCCGCCGTAAATCGTTTCAGTCCGAGCGCGGGGCTAATTCGCTCTAAGCGGCCGCTGACCTTCTCTTTTGCTTCAGTAGCGAGGTCGTCGATCGGACGCGTTCGGAGCTTTTCAGTTGCGTCTTTCCTTTGCCAACCTTTTGCAGGCTTTCTTGCAGGACGGCGACCAAGTCCACCACGTTCGAGGCCATCCGGGGCGCAACCGGCTTCCCCGACGGTGGCTTCTTGCGGGCCTTCTCTTCGATCAACTCCATGACCGCCGCTCTGTATTGATCTTTGTACTTCGCAGGTTCCCATTCGGCCGTCATCGATTCGATCAGCGCTTTGGCCATGTCCAGTTCCTTGGGAGAAACGTCCTTCTCAGAAGGAGTCTTGAGCGCCTCGGGTTCAAGAACCTCGTGGGCGAAGTGCATCAGCTCGAGCATTAGAAACAATCCGTCCGGTTTGACGGCCGCAAGGTATTCCCGGCTCAGAATCACAACTTTGGCGATGCCGATTTTGCCCGATTCCCTGAGCGCCTTGTACAAAAGCGCATAGGGTTTCTCTCCGCCCTTTTGCGGCTCCAGAAAATAGGGTTTGTAGAAGAACTTCGGGTTGATCTGCGCCTGATCGACAAAATCAGTGATCTCAATGGAATGCGTTGACTCGATCTTCACTTTCTCGAAGTCCTCGTCTTTCAGCGTCACCCAATGACCCTTCTCGTACTCAAATCCTTTGACGATTTCCTCCGGCTTGACTTCTTTCTCATCGGCTTCCGCGATTTTTTTGTAACGAATCGGGCTGAGGTCGCGGGCCCGCAGTTGCTTGAAACTGATTTTCTCCTCGCGCGTGGCCGGATAGACAGCCACCGGTATATACACGAGCCCGAAGGTGATGCTTCCTTTCCAGATCGCACGCATACCAAAAGAAAAGCACCAGAAGCCTTTACATTCAACACTTACTTAGCGGGACAAGATTAGGCGTGTTTGTGCAGTGGCCATTTGGTTTGCAGCATTCGGGCAACTATCCCTTCGGGCTCCCTCGTTCACGCACCACCGTGAGTACCAACTGGGCGCGACTGGTCACACCCCAGCTGCCTAAAAAGCTGCGTGCATCTCCGCTCCTACCCGGCCCACGCTCTGACCCAAGCCGACCTCATAGGAGCGACTAGCCAATTCGCGAAGAGGTTACGACATTGTCACATATCTGCCGTCGCCCATCCTCCACGTGAGAGTATCTTTTGATCGTTTTCGCTTCCTCTATGAGCAGGAACCTCATTCATGAAATTGAGTCGGTCATCGCGCGCCTCCAGCCGATCCGCCTGGATGTTTCGCAAGCGGAGCACCATTTTCGCAGGGAACTGGATCACGTCCACTTGGGTCATCGTCCGGCGTCCCGAAGACGTTGCAGAATTAATCCACGAACTCGACAGCTTGGGGGTCACCCATACCGGCATTATTCTCAAGATCGAGAACCGCCCTGCCGTGGAGGCTCTTCCGCAAATTCTGCTCACTGCGATGCGCCGGGAAAAGATTGCCGTGATGGTCGCCCGAGGTGATCTCGGGGTTGAGATCGGTTTCGAGAGAATGGCTGAGATTCAGGAGGAGATACTTTGGCTCTGCGAAGCTGCGCATGTCCCGGTGATTTGGGCCACGCAAGTGCTCGAATCCCTCGCCAAACGCGGCTTGCCTTCCCGAGCGGAAGTAACTGATGCCGCAATGTCGGGGCGTGCCGAGTGCGTGATGCTCAACAAGGGCCCGCATATTCTATTGGCCCTCGATTTCCTTTGCGATGTCCTTGCCCGCATGAAAGGTCACCAGACTAAAAAGTCCGTCCTAATGCGCAAACTCAACGTGGCGGAGTTGGCGTTAAAGTAGCGCGCATTTCCAGAGTAGCGGTCACCCCAGTGAGGCGACGCCGGCAGAGACGCGATGGCAATTTCCTGCACCACAGCAGCCTGTCAGACTTGGAATGAAACCCGAATTCGAAGTATGAAAAACACCTTACGAAACAGGCGAAAACAACAAAGCGTCTCACGGCCGGAAAGTCACCGTCGAAAATTGGAAAGACTCTTGAAGCAAATGCTCGCTGAGCACAACGGCTGCATCACCCGCGCAGGAGCTGCATGCGGCGCCGGAAGGCGACGCTTTAGCCTTTTAATAGGGATAGTTTTGGCCCTAAGCTCGTTTTCGGTCAGTTTTTTCAGAAGGTGAATATCGTTGAGTCCACTCTTTTCTACGAGTCGTGGTTGGCGGATCAAACCGATCTGCAAAAGAGGCGGCTTGACAAAAAACACGCGTCGATGGCCTTGGGTGCCTTCCCCTTTCTTCGCGCCACATTTTATCGGTGGATTCAACGATGGCGAAAAGAGTGTGCTGATCTGCATGGGCGAGACGAAGACGCGCTTGTTGCTGTGGGAGACCTGCATGTGGAGAACTTCGGAATCTGGCGCGATTCCCGGAACCGGCTTGTCTGGGGAATAAACGACTTTGACGAAGCGTGCCAGCTGCCGTTTACGTTCGATCTCGTTCGCCTCGCCACAAGCATCATTCTTGCCGCCGAGGTAGTCGAAATTGAAGCCCCAATAGACAAGGTCACCGAGTTACTGACCGCGGGGTATGAGGACGCGCTCAAGGCGGCTGGCGCGCCGATCTTGCTTGAAAACGGGGATTGCCACGAATTGCTGGCGCTAGTCAGTACGGTGAATGTGCCGCCGGTAAGTTTCTGGACCAAAAAGCTCAATGACGATGACAATCCTGAGATGACTGCCAAAGAGCTTCCCAGGGGGCTGGAAGACGTTTTTCGTCCGGCTTTTCCGCGTGGAAGCACGCCAGCTTACCGTAGAGAAAGAAAGCCGGGCGGACTCGGCAGCCTTGGGCGTCGAAGGTACATGGCGGTCTTGAAACACGGTGACGATCAATATATCGCTCGCGAGGCAAAGGCGCTTGTTCCTTCCGCTCTTTCCTGGCTGGAAATGCGGCCCGCAGCGATATCACTAACGGCTACAATCCTTCAGCGGGCCGTGCGTAGCCCCGATCCGTGGCTGCAAGTCCACGATCGCTGGTTGGTTCGTCAACTAGCGCCCGATGCGTTCAAAATTGAGCTTCCCGCCTCCAAGGAAGACTCCCGTTTGGTTTTTGCTCCCAATTTGCTCCGCGCGATGGGGTTTGAAACGGCGAACGTTCACCTTGGCAGCAGAAGCCCGAACGACTTGCAGACAGCGATGGATCGCCTGCGCCGGGACTTGGGTGGAGACTGGCTGGCAACGGCGATCGGGCGAATGGAGAAGCTGACACGCAAAGATCACCTGGCGTGGATGAAATATTGGAAGCGTCACTCGCATAAGTCAGAAAACAACGAATCCTGATCAGGCTGCTGTCGCAAAGAATTCGAAGGCGTAGTGTGGTCAGCTCACGTTGGGCCGCCTTTTTTTTCCAACGTCTCTACAGCGCGGGCATCACTGACGACGTGGTGCATGCGCTTGCGCACTCGAGGGTCCGAAGCAACTCTCCGTGTTGACGGCCGGTCGCCACAACCTGCACCGGCACGAGCGCGAAGAAGCGGTGCGCAGGTTACTGGAAATTGGCGCGGATGCGCTGCGTGTTCAAAAACTCGGAGACCTTTAGTTTGCCGCCCCTCAGCACCGGCTGACCGTCGCAAAGTAGCAGCACGTCAAAGTCGTAATCGAGGATTTTGAACAATGATTGTTTGAGCTTGGAGGGATTGTCGAGTTTGTGATCGGGAATTAGGCCGAGAGCACCCGGTGGGTGGCCAATGATCGCATCGCCGAGGAGCAGAATACCTCCCAGTTCGCGGGAGATCGCGTGATGCGCGGGGTCGAGATAAAGCCCGATCTCGCCGGGCGATTTGCCAGGCAGATCAATCACGCGCAGGGCGCCTGCAACCAGATCGCCCTCGCGAACCGCTTCGTCGATCGTCATGGGCGCGAGTTGCGTCACCTCATGCGCACCCGCCACAAGGCCAGCCCCGTAGCGCGTCCGAAACAGCTCCGCGTCCCGAACGTGATCGCGATTGGTAAGGACAATTTTCGCGAACGGCTTCAGAGCGTCGAAACTCGGCCAGTCGTCCTCTCCGGGTGCCGGTGGATCAACGAGCACCGCGCATCCATCGAGCGTGATTGCGTAGCCGTTCAAATCCCACGGCCTGTCGGCGTAGGTTGAACCCCACGTGAAGATGCCGGGAAGGATCTCGCGCATGATGTCAAGAATATGGCAAACGCCCTAGCAGGCTGTCGGATTTGGAAGTCCGAGTGGAACTTCTCCTCGAAAACCCACCGTGCAAAGAGGGCCAACCGTCCGACATCCTGCTAAAAATCGGCACTTCGTGCCGAAAAAAGACCCAAAATCCGTGTTTTTTCTCCGCGAAGGAGTTCCAGCAGCCTGTCTGAAAGGGTGGGTTCATTTTTTCGACGATTTCTCATGCTTCAAACTTCGGCTTCATTCGAAGTCCGACAGGCTGCTGAGAGACTGTCGGACTTGGAGTCCGAGTGCAATTTCTCCTCGAAAAACCCACCGTGCAAAGAAGGCAAACCGCCTGACATGCTGCTATTGAATGTGCAATCCCCTATTGAACCCGCTGCCACTGTTTGATGTCGAAATGGCTCATCCATCCGCACTTGACGCATTTGGCATGACAAGACTTGGAGTCCTTCCTGACGAGGGTCCACCCGAACTCGCCGCACCGCCCTCCGCTGCACTTGTGACGGTCGGTTTTCGAGGGAATCTTCTCCACGGCGTATTTGACCAACGCTCCTGCAAAGACAGACAGGATGAGCACCGCAATGAAAAGGAAGGTCATAAAATTAGGATTTTATTAAGTTACGGTCGGCATTGAATGATTCGATCTCTGCCCGCCTCTTGGACTCGTAAATCTCCGGAAGGTGGCCCATTATCCTTGGCGTGACCGTTCCATCATCCGGATTCAACACGGTCCATCATCGGAACAATATTGGACAGCGGAACCGGCTTGTCAAAATTCTCCGAAGAGCCGAGCGCAGCGAGACGACTATCGCGCTTTTTTCTAGCGCAATTTCGGGACTCATGCAAAGCCTATCGCGACGCATTGTCAGTAATATGCGTTAAGTATAATGTGCTATATAATAGACTATTACACATGTTTTTACGTGTTGTTTACGTCCTTTATCTCGACTCTATTTGGAACGGTGATTGAAGCACGAGGAAAATCTTGAGCCTGACGAGTGGCGCAGCGGCTGTCATAGTCGCGACCGTTACAGACAACACCGGCTCGACGTGGGAGACGAACGTCCAGAGCTACAACCACGTCGTCACCTCGGTGATCACTCCGGTCTTTTCGCTATTCACGACGTTCATAATTGTTCCAAATCAAAGATTAAGGCTCTAATCATCACGAAGACCGGCTAAATTTCGACGCGCCCTCCCAGCTCGATTGTGCGGTTGAAAGGCAGCTTGAAAAACTCCGCCGGTCTTTGCGCGTGCCGGCTCATTGCCACAAAGAGATGCTCACGCCACCGTGCCATACCAGGCTTCCTCGTGCAGATGATGGTCTCGCGCCCCAGAAAGAAACTGGTTCTTTCCTCCTCGATGACAAAGTCTTTCATCGCGCAACATTCGATGATCTCGCTGATTGTCGGTGTTTCCATAAAGCCGAAGTGAGCGATGATTCGAAAGAAGCTTTCAGAGAGATCCTTGATCTCAATGCGGGAGTCTTTGGGAACGTATGGGATGCGATCGGTGACGATTGTGAGCACAATGTTGCGCTCGTGAAGCACGCGGTTGTGTTTGAGATTGTGCAGGAGCGGGATTGGTGCGCCTTTGGGCTGCCCCGCCAGGAACACCGCGGTGCCCGGCACCCGTGCGGGGAGTCCGGACTCACGCCCGAGCGCAGTCGTCGAGACGATGAGCTCTCTGAGCGAAAGATTTTGCAGAGAGTTCTTGCGCAGAAGGTAGCGCCCCTTTTTCCATGTGGTCATCAACAGGAACACCGCCGCGCCGATCACGAGAG
>JAXIPG010000295.1:0-7271 GCA_045403045.1 Terrimicrobiaceae bacterium | reverse complement strand
CCTTCCAGGTGGTAATCTTCTCTTCAAGACTCAGAAGGACACTCGTATCCATGGCGCCGATCTCGATCTGTGCATTTGCGGGGTCGCTGCTAAGATTCACCTGAACGGAAGTGATATAGCCGTCGAAGATCGGTTCGAGGCCGTCATTGCCCCCGGGAGCGCTAGCCTGCAGGCCAAGTGCGCCCGCCAGACCTCCTCCCGAAGTGAAGCCAAACTTGACGGACACCTTCGTGAACGGGTCGAGTCGTTTATCCTCCAGGTAGGCCCACGCGCCATTCTCGTTCAGCTCGGTGGCCAGTCGGAGCTCGAGTGTGTTGGCTGAGTTGAAATTCTCCGTTACTGTCAACGACACGATGTCTTCGTAAAAATCCTGGCTGACCGCTTTTCCGTTAAAGGCGATCGCGAGTGCTTTGTCGGCCATTGTCATCGGTCCGGTGGGATCTTCAGCTGCCGGCCGGGAACCTGGAGATCTTCCGGATCCATTTCAGTGTTGGCGTCTGCGATGAGCCAGAACTTCTCAGGATTCTGATAAAAATTGAACGCAACAATGTCGAGCCGCTCACCTGCGGTGAACGTGTGCAGAAATCCGGCAGGTGTAGGGGGAATAGGGCGAATGCCCAGAACCACGATCGTCTGGCCATCGGGCGCGGTGACTCGGTAGGTCTTGACGTCTTGATAACGACTACCTTTAAACAGCATGAGTTCCCTCTCTGAAAACTGAAAACTAGAGCACAGCGTTTGCGAAGTTTAGCGCCGCCATGACCTCCTTGACGCCTTGCGAGTAATTGTAGGCCCCCCGGACGATGGTCGAGCCTCGAGTAACCATCTGCAAGTTCACGGCGACCTCCGCTCGCACCGGATTGAGCAAGGGATCGTACTCGGTCTCTGTGATACTCAGACTCGTCACGTTCACCGGGAAGATGCGGAGAGGTCCCCAAAAGAATAACACGATGGGCAGTTTTCGTGGAGGAAACTGATACCGCTTATCGCGGCCGTCGAGATCAAACAGGTCGATCGCTAGAGATCCCTTTGGCACCATGAGGAGCTCGAGCGCGGACAGTGTAGGCAGGATGCCGCTGGCGGCCGCGAGAGGGTTGCTGCTTGCAAGCTGATCGGTCGCATCGACGCGCAGAGTGAAACTGAAGGTCTCGACGGGCGGCCCGGGCTGCAGCCGAGGGTCGCGCGTGCCTGCCCCATCGTCCCGCGGCGGCGGTCGAACGGCACTTGGGGTACGCGTGACTCGGTCTGGGTTGAACTGGAAGACCACAATGTTCGGGAGTGCACCCAGAAGTCCTGCGCCAAAATTGAGGAATGCGCCTTTTAGTGCCCTCATTGCATTACCTCCCCAAACGGAGCATCAGCACGTGCAGCCAGGCCTCGGCGATCGCGTGGGCCGCTTGCTCGTTGCTCGTCGAATTTAGATTCAAATCCACAGGGGGGCCGCTAAGAGAGTCGAACGTGCCTGAACGCGGGGCCTTGCCTTCCAAGGACTTTGCCGCCCTCTCTGCAAACAGTGCGACCGCCCGTTGCGTGATCGGTCCCACCCGATGTTCATGACCGCTACCATTCTCGATGTTCAGAAGCAGGCGATCTATTTTGAGGTCCATGGCGAGCCGCCCATCGGGCGTTTAGAGGTATGCCAATGCTACGAGGGTGCCTCTTACGGCTGTGTAAAGGGTTTCTCCAGCTTGGCGAATTCAGCTCGTGCTGCTTGCCAGATCTTCGGCATGCGCACGGGTTCATTTTTTTCGGCGGCGAGGAAGGCGGCGCTTAACGCGATGTTTCGGATGTTACCGCCGGCAATATCGAGGCGGGATAGCCGGGAATAATCAATGCCTTCCATCGGAGTATCGGCCGGAAATACACGGCGCCAGATTTCGGCCCGCTGCTCCGCCGGAGGGAAGGGGAAATTCACCACAAACCGGATGCGCCGCAGGAAGGCGGAATCGAGTGCCGCCTTCAGATTAGTGGCTAGAACGGCAAGGCCTTGGTACGCCTCCATTCGCTGAAGCAGGTAGCTGATCTCTATATTTGCATATCGATCGTGGCTGTCCTTGACTTCACTACGCTTTCCGAACAGCGCATCGGCTTCGTCAAAGAAAAGGATGGCCCCGCCGTCCTCCGCTGCGTCAAATACGCGGCGGAGATTTTTTTCGGTTTCGCCGATGTATTTGCTGACAACGCTCGAGAGGTCGATCCGATACAGGTCGAGGGAGAGAGCGTTGGCGAGGACTTCACCGGCGAGAGTCTTGCCTGTCCCGCTGGCGCCCGAAAAAAGCGCTGTGATGCCCAGTCCGCGCCTGGCCACGCCAAAGCCCCATGTGCCGTACACAGTGGAACGGTGATGGACATTGGCCGCGATCTCGCGCAGCACCGATTTTTCGGTCTCGGGTAACACGAGGTCGTTCCAGGATGCCTGCGTTTCAATCCGCTGGGCTAGATCTTCGAGGCGCGGTCGCGACTGGGAACGACCGGCCCGCCAGAGTTCGGCAGCCAGTCCCTCCCCTTCTGCTGCCGTGCATATGGCGGAGCGGACCGATTCGCGGATTGCAGGCAAGCCGAGGTTGAAATGCGATACGATCCGATCCACGTACCCGTTAACGGTGGCCGATGCGCCGCCAAGGAACCGGGTCCATACCTCGCGCTGCTCCTGCGGTGTCGGCTTTAGGATGTCGAGTGTGTGGATCGCTTTGCGTAAAGGGCGCCAGCGATCACGCGCGCTCAAGATGATCGGCCCACTGATCCGTTCCAGAAAACTGCTTACGTTCGAGACGGCACGGCGATCGTTGCGGTCGACAGCATCCAGCTCGAGCAGGAGGGCGTAGGCGCTTAGCGCGGATTCGCGCTCCCAGAGCCGGGCGAAGGCATCGAGCTCCGCCGCGGTGGAGGGCATGGCTTCTGCTCCCATTGCATAGAGGTTGAGTCCGATCTCCTGGCACGCCTCTGCGGCGACGGAGCGAATAGCAGCTTCGTCGGCGCCGCAGAGTTGGATGACTGGCAGGGCCCGCCCGGCGTCGACGGAGGGGCGATGAGTCCAGCGCGTGACAATGCGCGCCGAGATGGTTTTGTGAGACGGAACGAGATCTTCCGAGTCGACGGGTGCGATGAGAGGGGCGAGGCGCTCATCAGTGTATTGGACACCGATGAGGAAGTGGAGCACATGTTCGTCAATGCTCAAAGCGCTGACCACCAAGGGAACGCCTGTTTGCTGGGCGATCTCAATTAGCCGCCACCGGCGCAGAGGCGCCGCTGGCGTCAGGGCGCTCCAATGCGGGACAGGGAGCGCGGCCATGGCCAGGCTGAACGTCGGGTAGGGCCGCGCAGGATTACCCTGTGCCGCGGCGCACAATCCTGAGATTTCCGGATCAAGTTCGACGCCCGCGCACAGCAGCACGATTGCGCGCTCGAAGCTGGAAAGGCCGAAGGTCGAACAGAGCACCTCAAGGGTGGTAGGGGCCGGGGACGCCTCAGGCGGTTGGCGCGGAGATGGAACAGCTGCTCCTTCGACGCGTGCGATGTGAGTCTCCAGGGCCGCTCGGATTTCCGCTGCCGCGGCTATCAGCGCCTGATGGTTCAGACCCGTCCAGTTTGCTTCCATACCGCTCATACCTGCAAGGCTACCGTGTGAGACATTTGGCCGTTCGCGCTCACTCCGATGCTGTGCGGACCAGGGGAAAGCAGACGTTTCAGTGGGTAAATGAGCTGATTGGCAGTGGAGGTGACGGTTGGGTCCAGTTGATCGACGAGGTAGTTGACGTCGTCGATGATTACCCGCAAGTCCGCAGCGCTCAACCGGGCGCCGTTCATCGCTAATTGGTGGACCTCGTTACCGGAAAGAGTGACGACTGCCAGACCGATCGGCGTCGCGAGATACGGAATCACCTCAAGGATTCGCCCGTTCGAAGCGCTGTTTTGCCCATCGTTGAGTACGACCCGCGCCGTGTAGAGTCCGTTGGAGAGCATGGGTGGCAAGATGATCGTGAGCTGGGCGTCACTGACGGCGTCGAAGACTGTTATTTTCGTGACACCGCCAGGCCCGTCCAGCCGAACCGCCTGCGGTGTGCTGGTGAATCCGGCGCCGTCCAGCACCAACCGCGTCGAAGGCGCATCGAGCGCAGTGCGGATTGGCGTGATTCTCTCCAACCATGGGCTCACGTTGAACGCAAGCGGCGTGCTAGCGCGACCGTTCAGCAGCACGCGGACATCCTCCTGAGGGCCGGCATCGAGCGACATCGGAAGGGTCACATTAAGCGCGGTATTAGTTGGTGGGGGCGCAGATGCGAGCGCGACCGCTTGCCCGCCGATCCGCACGGTGGCGGTTTGTCCGGAAAAGACAAAACCGAAGCCCGAGATTGCGAGCCCGTTGGGCTGAAGATTGCCGGCGCCATCTTCGTGGGTAAGCGAGCCCGTCGGCGGATTCAGCGCTGTGAGTCGGGGCGAATCGAACATGACCAAATCGATGTTGGTCCCTGAGACCGCTCCGCCGCTGATCGGAGGCGGCGCGGCCGGTGTCAGTTGCACGACTGAGACTTCGTAGGCGACCGATAGGCGATACGGCTGGTTGATAGTTGCCCAGATCTTCGAGAGTTCTTCGAGGTTGGTCGGCACAAGGGTGATCTTAATCTGCTCGAAACTGTTGAGGAGAAAATTGGGTAGAACGTTGTCGGCGTCGAAACCGGGGATGTGGACGTTATTGAGGATTGGGTTTTCCTCCAATGTGCTCATGGCGATGCCGAGCATAGTGTGAGAGTCGTCGCCAAGCGTGAAGCTTGTGTCATCAGGCCGGATTCCCAGAGGCGTAAGGAGGTAGAAAAGTTGAAGACCAAGGGCAGGTTGGCTCGAGGTTGGAGTAATGCGATCGCCTGGCCAGGGCTTGTTCTTGGTAAAAGCGCTCTCGTTTACGCGGTAAAGGTAGAGATTGACGCCGGAGACCTCGGGAAGTTTGTCCCCGGGTGGCAGCAGCGTCACGACAGCGGTTGGGCTCACGAGAATCAACTGGCTGCGCAGGAGCATGCGAAGTCCCCGAGTAACGTTGTAAACTGCAGCGAAACTCATTAGGGCCTCATCGAGAAACGGGTGAGGAAAAATCGTTCAAGGTCGATCTCCGAAGGAGAAGCGCGGCGTACCGCAGTTGGTGCGACAGATGGATGACCCAGCTGGTTATTGACCTGAACGTCGATCCGGCCGATCGAGATGCGAGTTTCGTTTTTGCGGGAAGCTGCCGGGCTGGCCAGCCGCGGTAGAGTTACGGGCTGGGCGGTTAGGTTCGGACGTGGCAGCGCCGCTGGAGTCTGCGGGTTTAACGCTGGTGCGTGCGTATGTCTTATCTCGCGGGATTGCGACTGAGTCAAAGTAACCGGGAAGGGCGGGGTAGCCTCTGCCGACCGTTCGCGTGAGGCGCTCCCTTCAGGCACTTCCGGCGCGGGACGAAGAGGAGCAGCCGACGGAACATCGGGTTTCGCCGGGGCTCCTTGCGTCCGGCTTGGCAGCCTGGATGGCGAACTTGCTAGCCGGCTCGCCGGCGTGAGTTGCGGGGTCGGCGTGGCGGGTGGACCTGTGTGAAGTGACGAGGTCGGTGCGTGGACCCTCATGTGTAACGGCGCCCTAAGGGTCTGATTCTCAGGCGACTCCCGGGTCTCCTTGACTGGTATAGTTTGGCCCGGTGGGGAGTCCGGTGCCTGGGCGCCGGGCGGTCTGGACGGCGAACCTGCTAGCCGGCGCGTCGGAATCAATTGCGGAATCGGCGCGGCAGGCGGTGTGCTTGCGCGAAGCATCGAGCTTGGTGCGTGGACAAGCGTGGCCGAGGGTGGTGGCAGTCTTGGGGAAGCAGGCGGTTCCTGGACGTGCTGAGTCGCTTCGACGTCGGATTGCGGGGGAAGTCTTTGTTCCGCAGGCGGCTGGTCGAATGCGGTCGGATGGGTCGGGGATTCCTGCCGGGTCGCGATTGCTGAGGCGGGTTCGCGCTCGAGTCGATTGGCTGGCGGCGCAGTCCATCCGGGAGCTGCGATGAACTCTGCGCTCTCGGACGGTTCTGGCAACGAAATGGGAAGGGGAGCTAGCGCGGTGCCGGGCAAGCATGGCGGAGCCACGACAGCGGGTTTCGCTGAAGGGCTAGTCATTGCCCCGGCAGCAACAACTCTTTCCAGGTAGTTTGCTCGTCTCGCCGCCATCATCCCTGGTGCAACGTATCACTCAACAAACTCAGATATGCGCGCCTGCGATCGCGCGGCAAACTCATGATCTCCGTCTCGCTCCAGTGATAGTAGAACGCCAGGGAGTGGATCTCGCGGAGCAATTGTTGGCCGTTGATTCCCATTTCGCTGAGAAAGAAGGCGGTGGTGTCGAATGGAGTCAGGAATTGAATTCCACATTCCGGGCAGGTGAGATCGAGCTCAAGGTCCAGCTGTGGTGCGAGCCGATCCATCTCAGCAGCGATGGCGTCGCGCTCGTCGGCACACAACGGAATACCGCCATTATCGAGAACGCAACGGTCCAGGAGCGCTACGGCTGCCTCTGGGGAACGGAGCCCAAGAACGGCCTCCTGATCCGCGCCGCAGGGAAGGCGGAAGCGCACCGTGCGGTTTCGGTTGGTTTCCGAATCGAGCGGAATCGAGTGATCGGCTGAGGCCTCCGGTTTGAACGGCACCGGGACATTCTTTGCGTCGATGTTAACATCCATGTTGGAATCGCATGCCGGGCAACGGAATACGGCTTGGACTTCATCGCCCAAAGTCAACCGGCGCAATTGCAGGATGAGATAGTCGCGGTCGCCGACCAACAGTTTGCGCACAAGATCGCTCGTCGGTACTGCGTCGCCGATTCTGACCAGGCAATTGCTCAATAACCAAGTGACCGCGACGGCACTAGGCATGGACGAATGCCCAGCGAGCCAATCCTCTTCCCGGCCTGTCAGGGGCCGCAACTCGGCGTCGTCGAGGCGACGGTCTTCCTCGAGCACCAAACCACCGGGCAGTCTGATTGCGTCCAGAAGCGCCGATGCGGGCATGATTTATGCGAGGCGCGCCGGTCCAATAGATTCTTTGACGGCGTTATCGCGCTCGAACCATTCGAACTCGAGCTTGATGGTCGTGATCGCCACGGCATTGGCGCTCGCGTCGAGGTCCGGCAACGCCTGATACTCCGACACCCAGCAACGATAGAGGTTGTAAGAGAGTGCCTTCTGATTGGCCTCGTTGAAGACGTCGACCGTGATGTTCTTGCGGAATTCGCCGAGGCTCGCGAGGCTGTGACTCGCGAAGTCGTTCACGAGA
>JAXIPG010000232.1:0-6025 GCA_045403045.1 Terrimicrobiaceae bacterium | reverse complement strand
TGCCACTTTGCTCTACGGATTCGAAGCGCAGGAAGCACTTGGCAAAGTCACGCGTGATCTGCTCCAAACACGCCATCCGCGCCCGTGGGAGGAAATAGAAGCCGAACTGCGCGAACGCGGGTTTTGGGAGGGCGAACTCCGGCACATCACCAAAGCGGGCAAGGAAGTGTTCGTCGCCTCCCGGTATCAGCTTGTCTCTGATAATAGTGACACGATGCTCGTGCTGGAAACCAATCGTGACATAACCAGGCGCAAACGCGCTGAAACGGAACTCAACGCGGCCCGCCAGCAAATCATGTTCGAGCTTGGAAACATGACCCGGCTGCACGAGGTCAGCATGCGATTTGTCCAGCAAGGGGAATTGCACGGCCTGCTTGATCAAATTCTAGACGCCGCCATCGGTATCACGGGCGCTGACAAAGGAAATATCCAACTTCTCGATGACGACGGGCACACGCTTCGAATCGCAACACAGCGCAGTTTCTCGAGGGACTTTCTTGATTTTTTCAGCCATGTCCAAAAGGGGGAAGCCGCGTGCGGAACCGTCCTCAAGAGGATGGAGCGCGTCATCGTCGAGGACGTGACAACGAGCCCTATTTTCGGCGGCACTCCCGCTCTAAAGGTCATGTTGTCCGCGGGCTGCCGGGCAGTGCAGTCGACTCCGCTGCTCACGCGCGCCGGTCGTCTGCTGGGCATATTTTCGACCCACTATGGTGTCCCCTGGCGGTTTACGGAAAGTGATCTGCGCTTGTTGGACCTATTGGCGCGTCAGGCGGCAGACTTCATCGAACGCTTTCAAAGCGACGAGAAGCTCCGCGAAAGCCGCCAGCCGCTGGCGGCGATTCTGGAGTCTGCAATGGACGCAATTATCAGCGTGGATGCGAACCAGCGGATCGTTCTCTTCAACCGAGCGGCAGAGAAAATGTTCCGATGTACGGCGAGCGAGGTAATCGGCAGTTCCCTCGAACGATTTATTCCGGCACGGTTCCGAGCCGCGCACAATGACCACATCAAACACTTTGCAGAAACCGGTGAAACCATCCGAGAGATTGGCAAACTTGACACCGTTTCCGGACTGCGGGCTGACGGTGAGGAATTCCCCATCGAGGCCTCAATCTCCCAGGTCCTATCGGCGGGGAAAGAATTCTACACGGTCATCGTGCGAGATATCACGCGTCGCGTCCGCGAGGAGGAAACCTTGAGGCGGCAGGCTGAATTGCTTCACCTTTCGCACGACGCGATCTTTGTCTGGAACGCGGAGAGCGGCATTCAATTCTGGAGCGATGGCGCCACGCAGGTCTATGGCTACGAATCGAGCGACGTACACGGAATGCTTCCGCACGAGCTCTTCAAAGCCGGCTTCCCAAGCCCCTGGCCTCAGATCGAGGCGGAGCTTCACGAACACGGTCTTTGGGAAGGAGAATTGCATCGGAAAAACAAGGCCGATCGCGAAGTCATCGTTTCTTGCCGCCTTCAACTTGTGTCCGATAACGGCAAGGCCACTCTCATTCTGGAAACCGACCGCGACATCACCGAGCGCCGCAGGCTTGAGCAGGAGTTGTTGGAGATCTGCAACACCGAACAGCGGCGCATCGGGCAGGACCTGCATGATGGCCTTTGCCAGCACCTGGCCGGGATTGAGTTCAGGACCTCGGTACTCATCGATCAGCTTGCCGACAGCCCACAAGTGCAGCACGGGATCGCCGAAATTGGTGAGCTGATTCGTGAAGGAGCCCGGCAGGCGCGGATGCTCTCGCACGGCCTTGCGCCCGTGAGCCTCGAAGCCGACGGCCTTATGTCTGCGCTCAAGGAGCTGACGGAAAACGCTGCCAAACTCTTCAGTAAGACCTGCCGGTTCGAATGCCCAAAGCCCGTATCGGTTGAAGACAACCTTGTGGCAACGCATCTCTATCGGATCGCGCAGGAAGCTATCAGCAACGCCGCGCGACACAGCCGCGCCAAGACGATAGTGGTGGCCCTCCGTAGAACGGCCAAAGAGACAACGTTAAGCATCACCGACGATGGCTGCGGATTTCCCGCGCCAGCGGCCCGATCGGGCGGCATGGGCTTGCGCATCATGAAATATCGCGCGGAAATGATCGGGGCGGTCCTTACGATCGGCCCGGCCAAAGGCGGCGCTACATCCGTCGTATGCAGCCTCAGGAACAATCGGTGAAAAAGACGAGGCAGACTTCGAAAAGGACGCGCGTCTTGATCGTTGATGATCATCCGATGACACGCAGCGGACTTGCCTACTTGATCAACCACCAACCGGACATGATCGCCTGCTGCGAGGCGCAAAATGCCGCCCAGGCCCTTGAAGGGATCATCCGGACTAAGCCCGATCTGGTGCTCACAGACTTCACGCTCCCTGACAAGAACGGGCTGGAACTCATCAAAGACATCAAGGCTATCGCACCCCAGCTCCCGATACTGGTCGTCTCGATGCATGAGGAGTCGCTCTACGCCGAACGCGTGCTGCGTGCCGGCGCACGCGGCTATATCACGAAGGAAGAAGGCGGTGAAAGGTTGATGCGGGCCAGCCGCCACGTCTTGAGCGGAGCAATCTACGTCAGCGACAAGATGTCGGCACGGATTCTGGAAATTTTCTCCGGAGCTGCGGCAATGCAGGAGCGTTCGCCCGTTGAGGAACTCAGCGATCGGGAGTTCGAAATCTTCGAGTTGCTGGGCGACGGTCTCTCGACCCAGCAAATCGCTGACAGGCTCCATTTGAGCATGAAGACGGTGGATGCCCATCGCGCGAACATCAAAGAGAAGCTCAAGGTAAAGACGACCAATGAGCTCATCTCCTTCGCCGCGCGCTGGACCGCTTCGACTGGGCCGGCTGGGTCTCGCTGATTAGATGACACTCAATCTAGGGAAATCTCCTAGCCACCTAATCGTGACGCCTACTACCGTTGGTGCTTTCTGCCAATTGCCGGAAGGCTAACGGAGGGCCAGGCTTACTTCTCGTGATCACTCCAGTCCTCAGCAAGGCAAACGGCAGCCTCCGCAAGAAAGGCGGGCCATCATTCAATACGGTCTTGATCTACGAGGATCTCGCCGCTGGAGTGCGCGCCTGGAATTTTTACGGGAAGCTGACTCGCAGGTTTGAAGGAGACTTTGAGTTCAGCCACTTGATGTGGAGCTTTTCATTGCTCGGCGACCCAGAGACCCTTCTGTCGGCTGCACGGTCTGCCGCCCATGCTCATCTGGTGATTCTTTCCTTCACCGGCAACGCCGTACTCCCCGCGAATGTCAAGGATTGGGTGCAACATTGGGTGAGGCTTGGCAAGGACCAAAGTTCGGCATTAGTGACGTTGGTCGATCACAAAGCTAAATCTGGTATGGTCGATGCGACCTATTCCTTTCTGCGCCGGATCATAGAGCCCCGCAAGATTGACTTCTTCCCGCACTGCACCTCCGCTCTTCGCATGAGCCATCCCGAATAGAACGCATGAACGGCAATTCCCTGATTGCGATGCCTTTCAGACTCGCAAATCTACAAAGAAAATGCGAACACGAGCTCTAACGGTCCCGTTCCGCGAGCAGCCGCAACGTTTCCAGGATCGCTTTTGCATCGACGGCAAGGGCCAGTGGAAAGGGGCTTCGGCGTCCGAAGCCAAGACGCTCGGTCACCATGCCTACCACGCTCGGGCTGCCAGTTTGGGAGGCACGAAACACAGGCGCGCCGCTGTCCCCGGGATAGACGTCCCCGTTGATCAGAAAGTTCCGAAGGCCGAGAAGGCTCTGGTCAAAGGATGCCACCTTCCCGGCACGCAGGACCGGAAACATGCCCAGTGAGGTGCCCTGGCCCTCCGGGAATCCGGCAAAGGTGACCTCTTCCCCTGCGCGAGGTTCGTTCAGGCTTTCCAAGTTCTTCTCCTCCAGCAGCGTCAGCAGCAAAGGGACCGGCAACTGTTCCGGAAATCGCACCTTGAATGCTGCGACGTCCAACTGGGGATGCCTCACGTAGAACGGCTTACCCTTTCTTGCGGGAACAACCTGCAAAACGGCAACGGAGAGATTTCCCTTGGCATCAAATCCTCGCAATGGCATGTAAACCGCTCCCCGACCTGCCGATTTCACAAGATGCGTCGAAGTCACCATCACCGGTACCACACCGCCCGGGGCGCTGCGGTCTTTCATCGCCATGAGAAAGCCCGTGCCAAACGCCTTGTCGGAAGCCAAAGGATAAGTCGATAAGATCATTGTCTCCGCCGGCCTCAACCCGTCCTTTCGCAGACTCGCACACCCGTTGGAACTCAAAGTCGTCAGCAACAGCACGGTGAATCCAACAAAACGCTTGATCATCCGCCGTCTCGATTCCCTCCCATCTCGGAAGACTTTGCTCATTCGACGATCGACTTCCAGGCTCAGACAATCCGGGAAGCTCAAGATTCCCGCCGCCATTCGGCTCGCGCAAAATAGCCCTCTTCGTCATAGCGGAGTTCGAGGTCGCCCTTGTAAGCGTGGCGGACTGCTTCGGCGATGCGGCGGGGAAGGTGGATGTCCGTGGTCGTGATGACGATCGAGTCCGGATGCTCTTCGATCCTGATGATACGGTTCAGCGGATGATCCCGATTCTCGATCAATTCGTTGTTTCGCGCGAGATGCACCAGTTCCTTTCTATGCTTGCCGACAAAACCGCCGGTCAACTTCACGATTCCGGCCGGATAGCCGTCCCGGATCCGGCGACAGGCCTGGCACGAATGCCGATTGGCGCCGGCCGGTTGCAACGTCGTCCATTGCCAGCGTCCGTCATGAAACATGGCGCCGCAGGTAGGGCAGATTGTCGGTTCGGGCAATTTGGACGGAGTTTGGTACGGATCGTGAACGTGCTCGCGTATAAATCGGTCCCTTCGCGTTCCCGAATCAGTTTGGGATTTTAAATGCATCGTGATCTGATCTTGAAAGCCGGCACAGCTTCGCCTTATTCACGCCTGCCTGCTCTTCAAAGTTTGGCAAAGGATGCCCGGCGGTTGTCATAAAGTCAATCAGGGCAGTCAGGTCTACTGAAGCCTTGAAAGGAAGCGCATTTTTATTTCTAAGTCCGACAGGCTGCTAACCCCTCACGCAAACGAGTGGCTCGAGCCGCGCCACCGGCCGAGCCAGGCGGGCGCGTTCCACAACAGCGCTCACGTCGTTCGTTCTTGCATGAAGTGGGCGTTACTCTTCGGGTTCGTCCGGCGGGAGCTTGTTGAGGGTGGGAGGAGGCGCCTCATCGACCGTGGACTCGGTTTCCATGAGAGCGGCTGCGGCCTCCTCGCGCACGGAGCGAAGGGGGCCGAGGCGCGTTCGCGAAATCACGCCGGTCCTTTCCAGACGATTGGCTACTTCTTTTCGGAACCGCGTCCAGGGGAGCACCTTCAATCGCACTGCAGGAATGGGTCTGCCCGTTTGCTCGCAAATCCCATACGTCCCATCCAGGATGCGCTTCATCGCGGCCTCGACCTCGTAGAGCGCATCCTGATCGACCGAGAGCCGGCTCAGCGCGATCTCGTGGTCGAACTCATCGGTCGCGGAATCCGCAAGGCTCATACTGTGCGGTTCTATGGGCTGCGCCACTTCGCTCAGTCGTTCCTTGCGCTCCCGAATCAACCCCTCCCGAAGGGACGATAGCGTCTCATAATGCCATGCCCAGCGCTTCGGAACCTCAGCCCTGATCTCAGCGTCAGAGCGTCGTTTCATTGGCGACTCCCGTCCGCGGCGCTTGAGGCCAAAAGCCACTGGACCGCCCGGGGTCGCTTTCGTCTTTGGGGCCTTCGGCCGGACGTTCCTTGCCATACTCAGCTCTTCCTGGCCGTCTTGGCAAAGAACGGTTCGATAATCTTTTCCAATTCGGTGCTTTGACATTTCGGACACTGAACTTTCTTTGTATCGTGCTCCTTGATGGTCAAAACTTCGGCAATTTTTTCACCGCACGTGCGGCAGACGTATTCGTAGAGTGGCATAGGTTTTGGTTGGCTGTTGGTTTCCGATAGTGACCAAATATAGAGGATGGGCGCTCATTTTGCGCTTCCTG
>JAXIPG010000159.1:0-6511 GCA_045403045.1 Terrimicrobiaceae bacterium | reverse complement strand
TGCTCTTGTCCCGGAAGTTTACGACATCGACGCCCAGGAACAGAAATTCCTGATGGAACTTGTCAACAAGCACGAAGGCCGTCTGACGGCGGAGGTTTTCAAGGGCTACCGCAAACTGGCCCAACGCATGAACATGGAGCGCATCGCCCACGAAAAGGAACTCAAGAAACTCCAGAACAAGGCATGATCAAGTCCCGGAGATCCAATGAATATCCCTTCCACCCAAGAGGACCGACTGATTGACTTCAAGGAAACCGCCCACTTGCTGGGTGACATTTCCGAGCGATCGGTGCGCCGCCTCATTGCGCGCGGCGATCTTCCCCAGCCGGTCAAAGTCCTGAGCGCACCCCGTCTCTACCGCTCCGAAGTTTTCGCTTATCTTGAAAAGCTCAAAACGAAACGAATCACCTACCACCGATAAATTCTATGATCTTGACCATTTTTCGCCCCAGGCGTGTCAAGAACGGCAAACCCTGCGTCGCCCGGAGCTATCGCGGCAGATACCGCCTGGAGGGAGAAGAGGACATCAGCGATATTCCTCTCTACACCACGGACAAGCGGGTGGCCCGTGAACGACTGGAACAGATCGTGCGAGAAAAACAACTGGAATCCGTAGGCCTTCTACCGAAACAGAGCATACGCGCAGCCTCGCGGACGGCCTTGGAAAGGCATCTATGCGAATACGTGGCCGACCTCGAAGCCACTGGTAGGAGCGGAAAGTATATTCACGATCTCAAGAAGCGGGTGCTTCGACTGATGCGGGAGTGCGGATGGACGCAAGTTCAGAACGTGACCTCGAATTCTTTCCTTTCATGGAGAGTCAAACAGAAGTTGGCTCCCAAGACCGTCAACGAATATCTGACTTCATTGCGGTCGTTGCTCAACTGGATGAAGATGCATGGACGCATAGAACGCGATCCGATGCACAATGTTCAGAAGGTGCAGAGCAATGGAAACCAAGTTTACACGCGGCGCGCCTTTACCCGGCAGGAAATACAACGACTTCTAGCGGTTGCTGGGCCTCGAAAGGCAATTTATCTCACAGCTGTCTTTACCGGTCTACGCCGCGGCGAACTCGCAGCGCTGGAATGGGGCGATGTCCATTTGAACAATCCCAACCCCTTTTTGAACGTACGCGCCTCGACAACCAAAAACCATCGACAAGCAGTGATTCCACTCCATCGTGACGTGGTGACGGAATTGCGAGAGCTGCAAGCTCAATGTTCTTCGGTGAGCAGTCGGGTCTTCAAGAGTATACCTCGCATGAACATCTTCAAAGCTGATCTCAGGGCGGCCAGGATTGATCCTGTGGATGGAAGGGGCCAACGAACCGACTTTCACGCGCTTCGCCACACGCTTGCGACTAACCTCGCACTGGCCGGCACAGCTCCCCGAGTGGCCATGGAAGTCATGCGCCACAGTGACATGCGCTTGACCTCGAAGACCTATACGGATGCAGGGCTGCTGCCTCTCGCTGACGCAGTCACGAAACTGCCGTCATTCGCCGATTCCGATACAGTAGACTCACAAAGTTTGTTCCGTCGCAGTCACTCCCTGTCCCTCTCCGTCACTAATCTGACAGGGGAAGTCAAGCCACAAGAGACTGAAAAAGAGGAGATTGCGCATATTCTGTCAGCGCCTGTCATGCCTGGACAAGACAGTAACGAAACATGCGCGATGCAGGGTTCGAACCTGCGACTTCCTGCGTGTGAAGCAGGCGCTCTACCACTGAGCTAATCGCGCAAAGCTGAGCCTCATTTATCCCAAGCGGCGACGATTTCAAGCTTTCCCGCCGCGGAATGGACCCGTTTCCCAATGCCCAACGGGTTTCGCCGTTTGAAAAATCGTGCGCCATCATGCGCTCGCGAAGATGTTCTGTCTTGTCCCACTAGTAGGATTCCGCAAGCCTCGAGGCCATGGCATTGCCGGAAATGGCGGCACGAATAGCAGGTCTGTCACTGATTCTGTTGGGCGCGGTCACGATTCTTGCCTACGTCTTGCAAAGGACGCTCATCTACTATCCGGAAACGGCCGATTTCGGAACTCTCGAACCGCAGGCCGCGCGGAAAGGGCTTCTCCCATGGCTCGACGTCGAGGGAAACTTCATTGGCTGGCGCAGCAGGCAAGGCGCGGGAATTCCCGTCCTGCTTCTTCACGGCAACGCCGGTCATTCATTGCATCGCAGCTACTTCGTTTCACGTCTGCGTGACGCGGGGGTCGCCCCGCCAATTTTCATTCTGGAATATCCAGGTTACGGCGCTCGACCAGGGACACCCACTGAAAGCAACCTCGTAGCTGCCGCAGCCAAAGCCATCGATCTCTTGGACCAACCGGTGATTCTCGTAGGCGAGTCCCTGGGGGCTGGCGTCGCGTGCGGAGCTGCGTCGCAGCGGCCCGGCTCCGTCCGCGGACTTCTGCTCATCACACCCTTTGATTCGCTGATCACAGTAGCCAAAAAGCACTACCCCTGGGCGCCGGTCAGTCTTATACTGAGAGACCGTTATGAGTCGTCTCGTGCTTTGCAAAAGTGCCGCGCACCGCTCGCGGTCATTGTCGCCGAGGAGGACGCCGTAATTCCTGTAGATTCCGCGATCAGGCTCTTCGAATCATACGCCGGTCCGAAGAAGCTCTGGCGTGTTCCAGGCTCCGGACATAACGAAGTCCTTCACGATATCTCCGATTCGGAATTGTTGGCAGCGTATCAGTTCGCGCACGACCATTAGCCTAGCAGGCTGTCGGGCTTGGAAGTCCGAGTACTTCGCGCCGAAAGAAGACCCAATACCCGTGCTTTTTTTCTCCGGGAAGCGGAGTTTCAGCGGCATGTCTGAGAGGGCGGGTTCATTTTTTAGGGGATTTTTCATGCTTCAAATTCCGGCTTCATTCCAAATCCGACAGGCTGCTAGCGGCGACGACGGCGCGCTCCGAAAGACATTCCACGGTGCGTCCGCACACCTTTCGCGCCACGCAATGCGGCTTCGACTGCTTCCTCGTTAAAGATGGCGGAGTAAACATAAGAAAAATTCTCGAGCTTGAGCCGGGGAACCTTTTGAGCTATGAAATGCTCGATTTCCTTCACGTGGGGAAGCTCTTCGGCCGTCATAATGGTAAAGGCATCGCCGACATTCTGCGCGCGACCCGTGCGCCCAATCCGGTGCACGTAATCTTCCGGATGCTGCGGGACGTCATAGTTGATTACGTGGCTTACTCCTGCAATGTCAATGCCACGCGCCGCGATATCCGTGGCGACCATCACTTCGTAGCGTCCGTTCTTGAATCCTTCCAGCGCCTCAACGCGTTCTGGCTGCGTGCGGTTTGAATGCAGCACGGCCACGGAATGATTCTGATGCTTCAACTGCCGCGCGATGCGATCCGCCCCTTCCTTTGTGCGGCAAAAGATCAAAACGCTGTCGAATTGCGTTCGCTCCAGCAGGGCGAGAAGAAGCTCAAACTTCTGCGCCACGGCCACAGGATAGAACGCGTGGCTCACCGTGTCCGCCGGCGAGCGTCTTACTCCAATTTCAACCTTAATCGGATCGCGCAGGCACCATGCGGCGAGGCGCTCGATCTCTTCAGGAATCGTCGCCGAAAAAAGCAGAGTTTGTCTCTTCTTCGGGCATTGTTCAACGATCCTTCGGACATCCGGAAGGAAGCCCATGTCCAACATCCGATCCACCTCGTCAAGCACGAGAAACTCCAACCCTGAGAGATTCACCGCGCCCCTTTGCATGTGATCGAGCAACCGGCCCGGAGTGGCTACAATCACATCACACCCGGTGTCCAAAGCCTCCCTTTGCTTGCCATAGCCAACCCCCCCGTGAATCAAAGCCGCCTGAACATGCATAAACCGCGCAAAGTCCCGGAAAGCCGTCTCAACCTGCATCGCAAGCTCGCGCGTCGGCTCAAGGATCAGACAACGAGGCAGTTGGCGGGGTGAATCCAAAAGCGACAGCAAGGGAAGTCCAAACGCCGCTGTCTTTCCGGTTCCCGTCTGCGCGGACGCTATAATATCGCGTCCCGAGAGGATCAGCGGAATTGCGCGGAGCTGGATCGGCGTAGGATCCACGTAGCCCATGCGTTGAGCTCCGTGAACCACGGAATCCGACAAACCCAGGTTTTGAAACGACATAGCTCTCCTCTATTTAGCAGCTCTCTAGATCCGAAAGAAGCCTTTTGCTTCAAGCGGCTCCCATGAGGCCAAGGCGGCAACCAAATCTTTCGCAGGACGAAATTCCCGCAGCCAGACGTCCCGCCCTTTATAGTCCCCGCGCGACCGCCCGTCAGACTCCAGGTCCACTCGCGCATATCTGAGTCCATAATAGATACCATCCCCACTCAGCTTGACGATAGCCTCTTTGCAAACCCAATAGCGAAGAAATGTTAAGGCTCTGATCGGACCCTCAAGCATCTTGAGCCGGTTTGTCTCCTCGTGCGAAAAAAACTTCCGCGCCAACGCTTCCGTACGAACCGTCCGGCGCGCCGATTCGACATCCAGGCCTACAGGGCTCGATGAAAGCGCCGCGAACATCCTGCCCGCCGTATGGGATAGATTGAACTCCGGAGCGCCAGGAACATAAGGCTTCCCCCGCCTTTCGCGACACATGTCCACCTCCTCAGGCAGGCAACCCGTGTAAAAGGCGACGATTCTCCGAAGGCCGCCCTGGGCAGAACCATAGCTGCCTTTCACCTCTTGGTTGACAATCCTCTCGTACTGCAACGATTCCGCCGGATTCAAATACCGAACAAAGACGCGAGACGGACGGATCTGCCAAAGATGGACTCCCCGCGCAGGAATCACTAAATCTCGAACCTCATAGTCAATCCATTCCGACTGCAAAAAAGAATCCATACCTAATTATTTGCTTGCGCAATGGCATAGGTGTTAGCTAAAGTAATACACCTTATGGACCTTTCACAACTCAATACCTCAATTCTTGAGAGCCTCATCAAGCTGACGAAGAAGCGCGATATCCTTCTGGACGAACTCAAGAAGCTTGAAGCGGCAATCACCAGCGTCACCTCCGGCGCAAAGTCCGAACCTGCCACCGTCAGGCGCAGAAAGAGCACAGGACGACGACGCTCTGTCGCCCCTGCCGCCGAGATCAAGACAGCAAAGGAGTCTGAAGCCCAGATCGGGAGACGCGGCGCGCTCAAAGCCCGGATCCTTGCCGCGCTGCGGGCCGCTGGCGATAAGGGCGTTGCCGTCAAGGAGCTCTCTGCCAAGCTTGGTGTAAAAAATCAAAACGTTCATGTCTGGTTCAGCAGCACTGGCAAGAAACTTGGCACAATCCAGCGTGTGGGAGCGGGCCGCTATCGCCTCAAACCGGGCGCATAGTCTCCGCTTCGGCCGGAAGATGGTGCAGGAAAATTCCATCCGCGAGTGACATTCTCATAAAAGTCTAGCGCTTCCGCGACCCCATCCGCCCAGCACTTGTCCGCTATGTATCCCTGGGAGCGCCGCACGAGTTGTTTCACCGGATCTATGGCGTTTGCCGGACAGGCCGTCATCTTAGCGCACGAACCGTCCAGCATGGAGAGATCGTTGAAGTGGTCGCCGGCCGCGAAAACCACATCGGCTTCAATTCCTTCCAAGCGACACAATTCTCCCAAAGCCGAGCCCTTATGATAGTCCCTGTGGCAGAAGCGAAGATAGATGCTGTTTCGTTGAAAGCTGAAATCAGGGAGGCGTTCCGCCTCTCTTTGGATGTCGCGCGCAACGATTTCCATCACTTCTTCGGAGCTTGTCACCAATCCGGCGGGAAGTTCCTCCTCATAAAGAATGGTGATTTGGTCCGACTCCTGGGCGAGCCGTTCTATGAATGCGAACATTTCGAGGGCCTGCTCGAAGAGTTCTCCGTGCCGGCGACGCGAGATCGAGTTCCAATCCCCGTGGGGCATCCATTGTCCGTCAGCCGTTCTGCGATAGATCTCCCGCTCATTTGTTAGGAGGAAATTCGGCGCCAGCGGCGCATTAAAGAGCTTTAAGCCATCAATGGCGTGATTCAGGCTGCGGCCGGTATTGATCGCCCACAACCCGCCACGCCGGTTATGTTCTTCGAGAGCGGCCGCGAAATCCGGCGGGCAACGACCGTTGGATCCGATTGCGATAAGGGTACCGTCAAAATCCGTGCTGAGCAGTCGAATGCGTGACATCATGGTCCACGCTACACATCTTCCCAACTCCGGCAATTTTTCTGTGTGCGGGAGCATTCGATCATTATATTTGGTCCATGAAATCCGCATTCGAACTCGCCATGAGCCGGCTCGAAAAAGAGTCCCCGACCCAAAAATTGACCGACGACCAGAAACTTCGACTTGCAGAAGTTGATGCAGAGATCACGGCGAAAATCGCTGAGAGGAAAGTCTTCCTTGAGGGGGAGATCATGAAAGCCGCGGGAGATCCAGCGGCCGAGGCGCAACTTCGCAAGCAGCTTGCGATGGAGATCGCCAGGCTTGAAGAGAAGCGAGAAGATAGGAAGAAAAAGATTCGCGACACTGCGAGCGACTAGCCCGC
>JAXIPG010000161.1:0-6598 GCA_045403045.1 Terrimicrobiaceae bacterium | reverse complement strand
GTTCATCAGCCCGCGGCCCCAGTGACGGTGCAAGAGTCGTTGACATATACAATGCCTTGAATAAAGGCCCTTCCGCGTTCATAAGAACGCGGCCCCATTGAAGGCCGGCGCTAGGTTCCATGATTCGCCAATCAACGTTACCTTCCGCGTTCATAAGAACGCGGCCCCATTGAAGGGCGTGCCGTCATTTGCTTGTCGAGCTGACCCTCGGCAACCTTCCGCGTTCATAAGAACGCGGCCCCATTGAAGGAGCTAAACGGAAATCGTAGTCTTTGATGAAATGCCGCGCCTTCCGCGTTCATAAGAACGCGGCCCCATTGAAGGTAGTGCCCTGAAGACGCTAGAGGAGATCGCCGACCGGCCTTCCGCGTTCATAAGAACGCGGCCCCATTGAAGCCGGCAGGTAAGCCCTGCAACTCTCAACTCTCAACGCTCAACTTTCAACTGGCGTTAAGAGGGCGAACGTCCTCGTGAGCCGTTATCGCACTGATCACAGCTGTTGAACCGCGGATGACCCGGATAAGACGGATCCTTACCATCCGCGGTACACAAAAGCAGCCGAGCGTTTCTCTGTGTCCTCTGCGCTCTCTGTGGTAAATAGCTCGAACTATCAACAAACTATCTGGCAACTGCCGGCCGAAGCCCGAGAAGCTCACTTCTGCTGTTCCACCAAGTAACGCAGGGCCTCAATGATCCAATGGGCCACAGATGGAGGAGGTTCCTCATAGAAGCGCTGCCAGGCCAAGGCTTTTTGATCTTCGTAGACATTTTCGGTGTGGTCCTGTAGCCAGGCCAATCGCACCCCATGTCCAATGAGCACGTCTAGGACGAGGTGTTCTGTCAGAACAAAGTCAGGATTCTCGCGAAAAAAATCACCCAGGGCGACGAGAGCTTCAATGGTGAGATGATGATATTCGGGGGCATCGATTTTGGCCAAAAGGTGCTCCACGCAACGGGCGAAATTCGTTTCACCCGGCGTCATCTCTGCCAAAAGGGGGGCGCTGTCCATGCGATTGCGCCGCTCGAGCTTGTCGCCAATCACCAAGCCACGACAGTGGCGCAGGGTTTCCCAAACGCCGGGGTAAAATCCCGCGGGTACCTGTCCGAGGGCGCCTCCCCGACGGCGATGCTCCAACCAACTGCTGGCCGGGGTAGAAGACGACTGAGGTGGTGCTTGTGCCCTCGGGACGTCAGGATGCCACGCTACCTCAATGCCCGCCTTCAGGTTGAGTGCTTCCTGTTTTTTGAGTAACTCCGCGGCTTCGGCGTAAGCCCGGAGAACCGTCGTTAATCGCGACTGAATCTCCGAGGGGGAAAACCCCAGTAGCTTTTCATAAGCCTCGTCCTGGGTGAGGCGGAACTCTGCCGCCACCTCCGCGGTTAATAGCAAAATCAGATATCCCACCCGAAGGGTCAAAAAGCCTCGCAGCAACTCGGGTTCTAGTTTGATGAGGCCATCAAGACCCAGCAGTATTTCCTGAGCCAGGACGCGCTCTCGCACATCCTGCCGGGAAAATCGAGCAATTCGATCGGCGATGGCCTGCCCCGTCATCGGTTCTGTGATCAATGAAGCGGGGCTGTAGGCCTTACCCACCAAGACCTGCTTTTGTCGAACTAACAGGTTGGTAACTGCTTCTTCGAGCCCTCCATCCAACCATCCTCGTAGCCCTGCGACCCGGCGCAGCACACTCCAGTGACGGCCATGGCTGGCTCGCTTCCAGAGCTGATCCAACAGGGTTTCCAAACGAATGGATCCCTCCACTGAATCCCGGGAGGCCTCGGTCCCGGATTCCGTATAGGGGATTTCTCCTTCGCGGCCCAACAAAAGCACCAGTCCCTGCAGGCATTCCGCCTGTTCGTAAATATTGTCGCTGGTTTTAAGCCGCTGCACCAAGCGCAATCGGTCCCGCTCCAACTCCAAAGCTAACTCTTCCGCCGCGCTAAGGGGCAAATCGCGCTGAGGATCATGTTGCAATACCGGGGTGGGGTGATGGTTGGGGCTCCCATCCACCTCGGGGATGGGCCCCACTTTGGGATCCAAAGACATCCAATTAGCCGAGGGCATCAGCTGCTCCAAGGGAGCGAGGCGCACCGCAGCTGGCCCGCAGTGACCGTCACGCCACTCGTGCAGGAGAGCTAATAAGAGCTCAGTTTTGGCTCCAAGATGGCGCCGACCCAGGGGCAAAACGAGGGTGGGAAGTCCCTGGCTCTGCCAATTGCGGGAGAGATAGGCCACTTCACTGCGCAAGCGTTGGCTCAAGATGGCCATATCCAAGGCCAGGTGATCATGGTGGTCGGCCAGGACGGATGGGACAAACGCCAATCTGCGATCCTCCACGCGATAGAAACGAGCGGTTGTCAAGGTCCGCAAACGTCGCTGGGGGCGGCCGGTCAAGCCTAAGACCTGGCTAGCACCCTGGGCGCCATAAAAGCGCGCCAGCTCCCGAGGATGCCACAGCTCAAGGGATTCCAGTTGATCCATTCGATCAGCGCTGATTCCCAGATTAGCCAATTGAGTTTGAGTTTCGAGATCCTCCGCCAAGAGGGCAATTTGGACAGGGGGGGGAGGTTTCAGCCGCCGGCGATGGCGTCCCAGGGGATCCATATCACTGCGATCCAGAAGTCCATCCTGAAGCATTTGGGCCAGCCACCACAGACTCTGGGCCCAAACCAGGGGAACATTTTCGTTGGGCAAACGGATTTGACTGCCGGGGTTCTTTCTTTCCGCCTCGATGCTCTCTGCTGGAACGTAGTAGAGCTCCGGCAAAAGACCGATGTCACCGAGTCTTTGTTCGAGTTTCTCCAGGCGACTGCGATATTCCGCGGCACGATCGCCGTCGCCCCGATAGTAGGCATCCAGCAGAAGGTAAGTGAAAAAAAGCGGCCATTCACACTCGATGTGCTCGAAGAGCTTGAGCTCACTGGACTCGTAGTGCAAACGGCTGGTGTCTTCCAGCACCGTTTGGTGGCCATCCCGTAGGAAGCGCTTACAACCGTAGTTGCCCTGCAGTCGGTCCACGATGATTGAACGGGTACGAGTGGCGAGCTCCTCGTCCGTGACCGCGAATGCGGGGAAGCCAATAACAGCGAGGGTCGCAGCGTCGACTTCCTTGGAAGCCGATTCCCGGGGCAACAAACTGTGGAGGGTGATCCGAGCCCGAGCTATCTCATCGGGAAGAACATGTACTTGGGTGCTGCGATCCCCGCGGGATCCGTACAAGTCAAAGCCATCCAAGGCCTCCAAAGCGGCAAGGGCGAGGCCGACGGAACTGGCATTAATTTCAGGATGACCAAGGTTGATTTTGTTGCCGCGCTCCCAAACGCCGTAATCCGGGGTGCGGTAGGCCCGGCCGATGTAATAAATCAAGTTTTGAACGAAGGCGATCTCAACCGGACTCCAAATCAGGTCAATACCCCCGGCAATCATCTGAGCCAGGGTGAGCAAATAGAGGGAGGTGGAATCGAGTTGGAGATGCCCCCATTCGTCATCTGCTACTACCGGCTGACCCGTGGCCGTGTCGTACTTCGCATGCAACGCATCCAGGGGATCTTGGGTGTGCTTAAAGCGCTCCACCTTGGCGGCCTGACCCATCATGGCGGCGAGCAATCCGCGCATCAAACGAACCACAGCATGCTCCAGTTCGCGGCCCCGGCGATCATCGGGGGCATGGCGGCGGTAAGCCAGGGTTAGGCCCCAGACCGCATAGATGCTGTAGACGTTGTCCCGAACCCAGGCGTCGGTGTAATTCCCGTGCACGGTAATCGCCGTGCTGGCGGGCAAAAGGCCAGTCACTGGATGCTGCCGAGCCAAAATCACCGACTGCATCGCTTCAAAATGACGATTGAGTTCGGTCAGCCGAGGGATCTGGTCTGGGGACATCACTAAAGACCTGATCGAGCCACTACAATTCTGCGGACCCAACGGACGCAAACGGTAAAGCATGGGCTTTAGGGTTACCGGCTGCCATTGGGCCTGGAGGTGATAAAAAACCGCTTTTTTGTGGATGGGGGCATCGACGCCTGAAACCGGCGCGAAGATGCTTTTTCATGGTCGGAGGATGGTCAAAGAGGGCCGTGATGTCAAGATCGCTAACACCAAGACGATACAGCTAAACGGCTTAAGGTGCTTTGTTATTGCCATGATGAAAAACGCGACAACCGTCTCGCGGTGGAGGCAAGGATTCTTTAGTACCTGGAAGAGGATATTGGACAGAGCGCCTCAGTATTGAGATAGTTTTCTTGGAAAACCAGTCCTGTGGATGACGTACTTAGTAGCGGTCCGGAATTTTTTGATATCCGTTACGCCACGGGCAGAATGCCGTGGGACTTCGGAGGAGTTCCGAATTCGTTGAAGGAGTTTCTTGCTAAACACCAAGGGCCAGGGCGTGTGTTGATCCCCGGCTGCGGCTCCGGTTACGAAATCGAGGCGTTTTCTTCAGGTGCTTGGGACGTCATCGGTATTGATTTCAGTAAAGTCGCCGTCGCCCGCGCCCGAAGTTTGTTAGGTCCATTGGCGGGCAAGGTCCACGAGGGCGATTTTTTCGACTATGCGTTACGTGAAGGGTGGTTCGACATAATCTATGAGCGTACCTTCCTGTGCACGCTGTTGCCCGATTTCTGGCTTCGCTATGCTCAACGGATTGCCAAACTAGTTGCCCCTTCGGGTCTCCTTTGTGGATTTTTCTTTTTGGGTCCCGAAGACGAACCTCCTCCCTACCCAATCTCTCAGGACCAACTGGATGAACTGCTTGGCAGTTGGTTTGAAAAGATCGAAGACGACGCAGTGGAAGATTCTTTGCCGCTCTATGCCGGTAAGGAACGATGGCAAATCTGGAGGCGTAAGTAACGTCAGTGTGCGTGTCACGCTTAGGGAACTATTTACCACAGAGAGCACAGAGAAGCACTTGAGAAGGCAAACGCTTTTAACCGCGGATGGTACGGATATACACGGATGAAAGGCAGGAATCTGGAGAAAGCGGAAACGGTGGCCGCACTCTCCAGCGCAGGATGGTTGTTGATAACTCTACCTCATCCGTATTATCCGGGTCATCCGCGGTTCAACAGCTGTTTTCAGATTCTGGCCAAAGGTGGTTCCTGCGCTCCCGGAGAAGGCTCGCATACAAGAGGGCAGGGGCCCACGCGTTCGATCACGCCTGCCAGCACGGGATCGATTGCGGCGAGCTTGCGGGCTGCGCTGTTGCCATCGACAGGGAGGGGAGGCCTCATTCGGCGAACAACTCAGCGCCTTCGAGCGCGAGAAGGCGCAGCTTCATTTTGATACCCCCAGGCGCGGAAAATCCGGTCATCCGCCCGTCGGCGCCGATGAAGCGATGGCACGGAACGAGGAGCGCCCACGGATTCTGTCCAAGCGCAGTGCCGACGGCGCGCGCCGCGACGGGCGGCAGACCGATGGCTGCGGCGAGCTGTCCATAGCTCCAAGTCTGACCAGGCTTCACCTGCAGTGCCGCCTCGTAAACGGCGCGCTGAAACGAAGACACGCGCCTCCACGCGTAGGGCAGGTCGGTAAAATCCTGCATTTCGCCTGCGAGGTGACGCTTTACCCGCGCAATAATCGCGCTCACCCAAGGTGAAGGTCGATCCTGCGAATTCGTGGCAGGCGGCAATGAAAATCCCGTGATCTCATCCGCCGTCCAAGCGATCGCGCAAGAGCCGATAGGCGTGTCGAAGCAGGTCGCTGGCATACGCCGAAATCTCGCTTGGGCGACGGTGGAAGTCGAGCACGCGTTGTGTCGAATCAGTGAATTGCCGCGTGGCGGAGGCGCCGCAGTCTACCGATGGTGAGAAGAGCATTCGAACCCAAATCCGTGTGAAAGAAAGGTAGGAAATCCAGCAAAGGCTAATTCGCTCGAACTTGCCTTTCCTCCACGATTTGAGTATAAACGCAGGGAAGGCGTCGCTGGACGTCCGTCCTCGACATGGCTTGATTACGATAAGCCAGGAAAGCATGCGCCAAGTGCAAGCCCTGTTGGAAAGGAATTTGTCGGAATAATGGCGAAATCCTTGGCACCTAAGTACGGATCGCGGAGGATTCGGCCTTCGCTGTCGATCGGTGCGGGCAGGACCCAGCCGACATGGCTGAGCGCTCATGATAGGTTTGACTAACAACGGTCTGTCCCTGATAGGACTCGAATTTAGCCAACAACTGATCGCCCGCGGAGTGATGATTATCCTTGCCGTAACGGTCGCAAGATCGCGAAAGTGAGGTGCCTATGAAAAGAAGACTAAAAGCTGGCATGGTCGGAGGTGGTCGCGACGCGTTTATCGGTGGAGTCCACCGAATGGCGATGCGTTTGGATGGAAAAATCGAATTGGTTGCGGGCGCTTTCTCTTCGAATCCGGAGAAGTCCAGGCTATCGGGCGAGGACCTGTTTCTGGACCCGAGGCGGGTCTATGCGGATTACCGCACCATGGCGGCGGAAGAGGCCAAGTTGCCTCTTGGTGAACGCATTGACTTCGTTTCCGTTGTGACGCCCAACCGGACGCATGTGCCGGTGTCCACGGCTTTTCTCGAGGCCGGGTTCAACGTCGTTTGTGATAAGCCCCTGGCCTTCAATCTGGAGGAAGCGCTTTCTCTCCG
>JAXIPG010000289.1:0-2468 GCA_045403045.1 Terrimicrobiaceae bacterium | reverse complement strand
GGGCTGGACACTTCGGTCGTAGAGTCTTTTGATGCGCACTTCCGCAGCCGATACGAGGGAATCCCATTGGCCGGGATCCACAACGTCCTTTCCCGTGCGTGCCACCACGAGTCGTGTCACTCCACCCGCACCACGGATGGCACGATCCTTGATGCCTCCCGCACCGAGCATCGCAACGATTTGGCGGATAACGCCGTTGTAAAGCTGCTGTGTCCCGTCGGACAACTCGCCGGAGTCAAGGATTGCATGGGCGCTTGCCAAAAGAAGCGTCAGGCGCCTCTCGTCCGTTCGCGGCAGGTCTTGCGCCTGATTGAACAGGGCGGCTGCATCACCCGCGGCGATGTGTCTGGCAGCCTCAGAGGACGCGAAATCGCGGTCCTTACGTACCTGCACATCCTCGGCACGGTGATCTATCCTGACATTGAGCGTCGCGCAGCCTGCCAGCGCGAATGAAAGAAAGATTGATATCCAATGTCTCATGAGTTCATGGAACAGAAGCGTTCTCAGGCGAGGGGACCAAATCGCACGCCCGAAGGCAAGATCGGGGCTTTGGTCGCTACCTTCGAGCGATGCGCGCTGTTTCGTCGAGCAGAGCGGGAAAACTTTGCACCCTTGGGGTGAGAGCAGCTAGGATCACGCGCTATCCGAGCCTGTACGATGCGAGACCCTGTCTGTAAAATCACGCGAAGCGCGACAGATCCTCTGGATTCGAAGAATGAAAATCCTCTACGTTGCCGACCTTCATTACAGCTTGAAGCAGTTCGACTGGCTGCTCGCGAACGCAGGTCCATACGACGTGGCGGCAATCGGCGGAGATCTCCTCGATGTCGGAGGTGCTTTGGACCCCGATGTTCAGATCGTTGTCGTCGAGAAATACCTCAAGCGATTGCGGCGCCAAACGCGCTTGCTCGTCGTTTCCGGAAATCATGATGCGGACGCCCGGAACGCGGCCGGCGAATGGTTCGCCAAATGGCTGATGAAAGCGCGCGGGGACGGTCTTTTCGTCGATTGGGACGAGGTTTCGCTTCCCGAAGTCACTGTGACCTTATGTCCTTGGTGGGACGGACCCGTATCGCGCGCTGAGCTGGAGAAGTTGCTCAACCAAGCCGCAACCCGCGTGGCCGGCAAATGGATATGGATACATCATGCGCCGCCGGACCGTTCGCCGGTAAGTTGGACGGGGAGTAAATTCGCGGGAGACAAATATCTCGTGGAGTGGATTCGGCGCTTTGGACCGGACCTCGTGCTCTCTGGACACATTCACAATGCGCCGTTTTACCCGGATGGCTCGTGGATTGATCGGATCGGAAAAACCTGGGTCTTCAATCCCGGACGTCAGATCGGTCCGCGTCCTACCTCGATTGTGTTCGATCTCGGCGCGATGACAGCGGAATGGTTTTCGCTCGAAAGCGAATCTCTCAAACGCCTCGCGATTGATTCTGCCGAGATCAGCGCACGGGTGGCCGCCGCTGGCGATACATGAGGACTTCGAGCACTTCATCGACCATGCTGAGATGGTCGTGGCCCTCGAACTGTTGCCTTACGTCGACCAGATACTTGTTCAGCGCGTCAAGGCGGCGCGCGAGCACCTCCGAAACGTGCATGCTTACTACGGGATGAGTTTCCAGGAACTGACGGCCGTCCTCCACGACATAAAACGATGAGGGCGTCACTGTCCGCACGCTGGCTCCATGACTCGTGCCCAGCAGGGCGGACATCTCGCCGAAGACTGAGCCCGGCTCCGAAGTGGTGGCGAGTTGCACATCGTCCTTGTAGACTTCCACTTCTCCATCGATCAGGAAGAAGAGCATTCCCGTTGTGGTCTCTTGCGCGATAATTGTCTCGCCCGCGCCGAAGTGCCGCTTCGGATGCCCTGTCAGAATTTCAAAGAGCGCGGTCATACGAATGAACAATGACGCGACAACCGGCTATATCGCAAGTTTTCACTCGAGCCGCTTGTCAGACTTTGAAATGAAATGGCGCTATTGATCGCCACAATCCTCATCTCTCCCTGGCGCTTCGGGCACAGGAGCGGATCGGCTTCCCGGACCTTCTTGATGAGTTCGGACAGGTCTTACCGTTCCACCTCCGCTTATCGCCGCCAGGATCTCACTCGTCACTATCGAATGGACCTCCCTGGCCCTCTTTGACCATCCTCCGACCATGGAAAACAGCGCCTTCGCGCCGGTTCAGGCGTCGATGCCCCATCCGCAAAAAAGCGATTTCTTTTCACGGATAGGTTTGATACCACCCCTTCGACATATCTCGACAGTTAACCATCAGCATGAGGAGGGCTATGCCTTCTGTTTCTAATTTCAATTATCGCCTTGGCGGTAAGCGTCTGACGGTAAGACCAGTTCAGACTATCGCTACACTAGCCGCAGCGCTGCTGGCCATCACCGTTGCCAGCAGGGCTTCGGCTGACGAAGTCACGCGGTGGAATAAAATCGCCACCGACGCCAGCGCCG
>JAXIPG010000144.1:0-14914 GCA_045403045.1 Terrimicrobiaceae bacterium | reverse complement strand
CGCAGGGACCGAGGCCAAAACAACAACATCGTCAATGTCATAAACATCAAGAGCGACACCGCGCGTCAATGGCAACCAAGTGCGAACAGCCAGCGCCAGCAGGCGCAACATCAGCGCAGCAAACGTGCGAATGCGCGCAGTGCAAGCGTGAATGCCTTGGACGCCGACCATGAACCGGGCGGGCCGTCCACGCCCGGCAAGACAAGAGGTTCCGATTTGCGCGCAAAACACATCCCCAAACCCTCACATCCCGATTTCACCAGCCAGGGCAACGAGAGAATTCGCCGGGACCTGAAGGATTCGAACGGATCTTCCAAAACGCAAAAACGCCAGAAGCACGTTGACCACTCTCAAAGCTCAGCTCCCCAATCGAAGAACTCCCCGCAGTCCTCGAATGGGCAGAAACACCAGCAGAAGCAGGCCCAGCAGTCCGCACCTTCTCTTGCGAAGCAAAACAATCCATCGCAGCCCTCCGATGCGTCCCACGGCAAAGGCAAGGGCGGCGGTAAAAAGAAGTCCGACAAGAAAAAAGACAAAGGCGACGACTGAGCGCAGCAGGTCCAGAAGTGCTGGCAAGCCTCCAGAATAAAGGCGCGGGGACATTGAAGTTGTGGGCGAGGCGAAGACCGGGCGCGAAGTAGTCGACTTGACGTTCCAGCTTCATCCCAAAGTCGTCGTCATGGACATCGGCGTGCCGCTGCTGAATGGCCTTCAAGCGACTCGGCATTTGCTCTAGCGAAGCTACGCCTCAAACCGACGAGGATTAATCTAGCCTAACAATCCGCAGATGCCACAGATGGAGGCAGATTGAAGACCAAACGCCTGTAATCGAGGCGCGGGCCCCCGAAATTTAGTAGCAGGCTTGTCCTTTTCTTCATCTGCGTCAATCTGCGTCATCTGCGGATTCGAAAAATGCAGATGCCGCTTGATCTTTACGGCACCGTAGTCCGGTTCTGCGCCTTGGAAACCTTTTGGTAGCGAGCTGCGATAGGTTGTGCCTGTGAAAAAGCGATTCGTGAGCGCGATTCTATCTGGCCTGTCGCTTTGAGAGTTTGGTTCTCACGAAGGCTTGCCTCATATTGTTTTTGGACGAGTGCAATCGCTTGGTTCTGCCGTTCATAGAGCGCAGAATACCTGTAGTGCTGATAAATCAGAAGCCCGAGGCAGGTTGCAATGCTTAAGGAAAATATCGCTGTTTTCATCGTTTATTCCGAACAGTTAGCTAAATGCAAATGGTCCGCATCCTTTCGCGATAAGCAAGCGAAAAGTGAGAATTAGCCCCGGATGACGATCGCGACGAGTTCTTAGTCTAGAATCCGCTTCCTCGAGTGGTCATCGATTTAAGTTCCGGCACGAGGAAGCGTCCATTCCGGAAAGGAGCCATGAGCTACCCATGCCCGTGCCGGTCCCAAGTTCTAGAGCAAATGCCGAAAGAAATTTCCAAACGGCCGAGGCGAAATGGCCTGTCTGCCAGGAAGAGGCAAAGGCCAATGTCCATAGACCTTGGCCTTGTGCCTCTGACACCGCAGACAGGCCATTGCGCCCGGGCCGCCTCCCAAGCGATTCCTTCAGAACTGCTGCTTGGGAAAGGGCTGGCGCGGCGAGGGGTCTCCGGCTGTGTTGCGTCGGCAGGCCAAGCCTTGGTGGGAAGAAAGGGTCCCACCCCTTTCTTGGGATTGGCCTGCCTCCGCGCCTTGCCAGAGACCCCTCGGCGCTGCCACCATTTCGGAAATTTATTTCGGCATTTGCTCTAACAGGGCCCCTTTGGGCTTGGAGGCAGCGAGGCTGCGCAAGAGCGATCCAGTAAGTTCGTCGGAAGCCATGCGAAACCCGGCTGCCTCCGTCGCCCGGCGAATTTTGGACAGCTGTGTGGGAAAATGAAGGTTCCAGTTTTCGTTCATACAATTCCAAATGGAATTCCACGTGCCCAATGTATACCATGTTGAGACGGCATCGTTACAATACCGCTTCCGATGAAATGCAAGAATTGCAATGCGGAGAGCCCCGATGACTCGCGCTTTTGCAGTCAGTGCGGCACGCCGTTCACCGGCCGGACTTGGAGTGCTTCGAGCGAATCGAGTTCGAAATCCACAACGGAGTCGGGCGCCTGGCGAAGCGTTCAATCTGTCATGCCCTACGGTGAGCGGCGGCAGATTTCGATCATGTTTTCCGATATCATCGGTTCGACGGAGCTGTCGGAAAGCCTGGATCCCGAGGATCTCCTGACAATCCTCCGCGATTACCAGGCGGCGTGCTCAAAAGTCATCGGACTTTATGAAGGACACCTGGCAAAGTATCTTGGCGACGGTATCCTGGCCTATTTTGGATATCCCACTGCTCATGAAGACGATGCCAGACGAGCGATTCAAGCGGGGCTTGGTATCATAGAGGCGATGGGAGCCATTCGGGAGCGATTCTTGCGTGAAACGGGCGTGCAAGTTGACGTGCGTGTCGGCATTCATACCGGTCTGGTGGTTGTTGGTGATATGGACGATACGGATGACCTCGAATCCTATGCGATCGTTGGAAATGCGCCCAATCTTGCGGCACGAATTCAATCAGCCGCAGAACCCAACACACTCATCGTCAGCTCCGACACTTTTAAGCTGACACGGGGGTTCTTCGAGACCGTCGATTACGGTACGCATGAACTCAAAGGGATTTCGCATGCCGTCAAACTCTATCGCATCGTTCACGAGAGCACGGCGCGCAGCCGCTTGGATGCGGCATCCGGACAGCTCACACCTCTTGCAGGACGTGACGAAGAGTTGCAGACCGTAATGGGTCGCTGGCACCGGGCGGAGGAAGGATCGGGACAACTTGTCCTTGTCTGCGGCGAAGCAGGCGTAGGGAAGTCGCGGCTGCTTTTGTCTCTAAAGGAACGCGCAAGTAACGACCCGGAATCCTGGCTGACAGAATTGCGCTGCTCACCGTTTCATCAGAATAGTAGCTTTTATCCCATCATCGATTTTTTGGAGCATGTTGCTCTGAATTTTGAAAGCGACGATTCTCCTTCGGCAAAATTGCTGAAAATTGAGGGGTTCGTTCTCCAGTATGGACTGGAAACCGCCGGGGCGGTGCCCCTTATTGCATCGTTGCTTTCCGTTCCCCTGAACGAGCAGTATAAACCGCTTGCCTTGACGCCTCAGCGACAAAGGCAGAAAACGATAGAATTACTCGTATCCGCTGTCTTAGCGCGGGCATCCCGCCAGCCGATGCTCTTCGCTGTTGAAGATCTTCATTGGATCGACCCATCCTCGCTGGAGATGCTCGAGCAATTGATCGCGCGAGCCGAAAAACAAAAGATCCTCATCTTCCTGACCTGCCGTCCGCAGTTTACGCCGCCCTGGCTGACGAAGGATAATTTTACCCAGATTGAGCTTCTCGGACTCTCCAAGAAGAATGCCGCCGAAGTCATTCGGCGGGTGGCCGGCAATAACGATCTGCCGCAGGAAGCCATAGACCACATTGTAGCCAAGACAGATTGTGTCCCATTGTTCCTGGAAGAACTGACCAAGACGATGCTGGAGAGCGACATGATTGTCGAGAAAAACGGACGCTACGAACTCGCCGCACCTCTTGTCACGCTCGGCATACCCTTGACGCTCCAAAATTCCTTAACATCGCGTCTCGACCGCATGCAAGGGGCGAAAGCTTTAGCGCAGCTAGGCGCAACGATCGGTCGCGAGTTTACATATCAAATGCTTAGGGCTATCCCCGGCGTTCACAAAAAGGACCTTCGCTCTCAACTTGACCGTTTGGTACAAGCGCGGATCCTGTATCAGCGTGGATCCTCGCCAAACGAATCCTATATGTTCAAGCATGCGCTCATTCAGGATTCGGCATATTCATCACTCCTAAAGAGCCATCGGCGTAACTATCACAGGCAGATTGCTGAGACTATCGAAGAAAAGTTTACTGAAGTGGCCGAGGCGCAGCCCGAACTCTTGGCGCAACACTATACCGAAGCTTTACAGTCACGGAAAGCCCTTCAGTATTGGCTCATGGCTGGCGTCAGGGCGCTGCAGCGTTCGGCGAATGCAGAGGCGATTTCGCATTTACGCCGCGGGCTTGCGCTCGTTGACGAACTTCCGGACGCTGCATCGAAAGCTCGGTTCGAATTGCAGTTGCAATCGGCAATCGGTCCGGCGCTTATCGCGCTGAAAGGATTCGGCGACAGCGAGGTGGGTGCAGTTTATAGTCGCGCCGCCGAACTTAGCGCGCAACTCGGGGAGGGACCGCATCTCTTTACGCCACTGTGGGGCCAGTGGGTGTATCATCTTGTCAGGGATGATCTCCATAAAGCCCGTTCCCTCGCACTGGAGATGAAACATCTCGGGGAAGTCTCGCACGACTCGGCAATGCTTGTCGAGGCGCACTGGACGCTTGGCAATACGCTCTTCTGGCTATGCGAGCTGGACGAGAGTCGTCTCAACCTGGAGAAGGCCATCGAGATCTACGAGCCTCAGACGCATCATATTCATGCCTATATCTACGGGCAAGACCCGGGCGTTGCGGCTCATTGCTATGCTGCTTACACGTATTTCGCACTCGGCTTTCCCGATAAAGCCGTTGCGGCGCAGCAAAGGGCGTTGCAACTTGCGGAATCGTTGAAACACCCTTTCAGCATCGGTTGGGCGCTTGCCTTTCGTTTCATGATCGATATGTTCAGTTGCGATCCTGCCAGTGCACTTGAAGCTGCAGACAAGACCATAGCCTACTGCACGGAACAGGCTTATTTGTTTTGGCTCTTTGCCGCCATGATTGTTCGGGGTTGGGCAATCTCACTGCTTGAAGATCCTGAAAAAGGTATTCCGCTCATCGAAAAGGGGCTCGACGGCTGGAAGACGATCGGTTCCATCATCGTGAGACCTATCTTTCTCGGCTTGCTCAGCGAAGCCAAGGCGCTGCGCGGCGACTTAGAAGAGGCCATTGCGACAGTTGATGAGGGCATCCATATCGCACAGGTTCAGGATGAACTCCTCTCGAAGCTATACCTGGATCGCATCAAAGGCGAATTATTGCACAAATGCGGCAGCATGGGAGAGGCGGAGACAATTCTGCGCGATACAACGGAACGGTGCATGAAACTTGGCGCCCGTTCGTATGCGCTGGCCGCTGCCGTGGGGCTTGCAGATGTGCAGCAGGATAGCGGCACGGGATCCGACGGAAAGGAGAAAGTGCGGAGAATCCTCGGGACATATACAGAAGGATTCGGAAACTCGTTCATTTTGCGGGCACAAAGGGTCGCAAATGCCTGAGCGCTCTTCTATTCGGAAATTTCTTTCGGCATTTGCTCTAACATACTTCCTTTGCGCTGATTTTAGGCATAAACACGAATGACGATGCAAACATACATAGACCGGGGTGGAGAACTCGTATACGAACCGCCTTTTGCTGCGGAAGGGGTGGAATATTACAGCTTCATTCTTGATGCGGACAAAGGCAAACTCCAAGAGATATGCGACCGCTATCTCAATGCACCGATCGGAGGCGTTCGGCGCTTCCTCCCGGCCGGGGGCTTCGTACTTCTCGCCTGCTGCAAACTTTCTTCTCTCCGGTCGATCACTCCGCCGTATAGCAACTTTGGCCGATTCGTTGAGCGCGAGGTCGCCTTCTGGGTTTTGGTCATCGACAAAGTAAAGGAGAGGTTATATTGGTTCTTGCCGTATATCTTTGTCGATAACACCTACGCAATGGCGATGGGACGAGAACTATACGGTTTTCCGAAAAGCATGGGGACGATTACCATCCCCCCATCACCCGAACAGGCTGCGGAGCTATCGCTCGAGACGCTTGTCGTGAAGAAGTACCCTCCGCTATCAAAGGCCGAGTTATTGCGCCTTGTCCAGGTTCGGAAAGCTCCGGTGGCGGATGTCTATTCCGGCCCGATCGGCACTTGGCATGATCTCGATGACCTGGTTAGAGAGATCGTCAAGTTCCTTGACGAGGAACTCGACTTATTCGAGGATATTCGGTTGTTCATTCGTACAATGGACGACCTCCTTCACCTCAAGATACCAATGTTGTTCTTGAAGCAGGTTCGCGACGTTGTTCAGCCCCGGAAAGCAGCTTACCAGGCGATCGTTGAAACGACGCTGTTCTCGTCCAAAGTATACGAAGGGCGCATTCTCGGATCAAATTATGACGTCATCATCGAACAGTGTGATAGTCATCCAATCTGCGCTGATTTCGGAATGACAACAACGGGTGCCCTTCGGTCGAAAATCAACTTCTATGTCAAGTTTGATTTCGAGATTGGCCTAGGTACGATTATACAGGCTAAAGCGTAAGGAAACGGAGAGCGAATTCATCATCCAGACCAACTATGCCCCCAAACAGAAAGAAGAAACTTGCTATTCTAGGTGGCGGCATTGGATCGTTGGTGACTGCATGGCAGCTCACGAGCCAGCCGAATTGGAAAGAGATTTACGAGAGCATCACGATATATCAAACGGGCTGGCGCCTCGGAGGCAAGTGTGCGAGCGGACGCGGCCCAAACGGCCGCATCGAAGAGCACGGATTGCATATTTGGTTTGGTTTTTACGATAATTCATTTGACGTGATTCAAAATGCCTACGCGATGCTTGGCCGTCCCGCAGGTTCTCCTCTTGCCACATGGTCGGATGCTTTCAAGAAGCACAGCTATCTTGTGTTCGCGCAGCAGTTTAAGGGTCAATGGTACCCGTGGGATTTCGATTTTCCAATCGATGACCGCGTACCAGGAAGAGATTCGACCACTCCGAACTTGTGGCAATGCATCAGCTCGACGATCGACTTCATAATCAGGCATTTCGAGCGTTCGGGGATGCTTCTGCATATCGAAAGAAAAGTCGATTCTGATGAGCAACGAAGCGCTCTTTCCCGTTTGAGACAAAGCGTCGGAAATAGGCTTGATGATTTGAAGTTCTCCGGCAAGACCCTTGCGGCGAAGATCCTATCGCTCCTTGCGTCCCTGGTGGGTAATCTTGGGGACGACATAACGCGTCATACCGACCGTGATCTTTCCCCAATCACCATGCTCCTTAGAGAGCTTCGTAACTGGATACGCCGGGAGCTTGGAGATAAGATCAATGTCGATCTGGAAGTCCATCGCTTCATCGTTCTTATGGATCTGGCGATCACGACTGTAAAGGGCTTGCTGACCGAGAGAGTGCTCTTTCATCCCAACAAACTGGGTGCGATCGACCACCTGGATCTTCTCGAATGGCTTTCGCAGCAGGGGGCGCTAAACGAAACGGTAAACTCCGATCTATTGCGCGGGCTTTATGATCTTGTATTCGGGTTTCGAAACGGTGAGGTTGGCAAACCGTCCTTTGCCGCGGGCACAGCAATACGATGCATCTTTCGTATTTGCCTTGCATACAAGGGCGGGATCTTCTGGAAGATGCAAGCTGGCATGGGTGATGCGGTAATCGCCCCACTGTATCTCGCGCTAAAGAAACGTGGCGTGGCTTTTGAGTTTTTTCGCCGCGTGAAAAATCTCGGGTTGTCAGGCGACAAGAGATCGATCGAGACGATTTCGATCGGCAGACAGGCAACGGTCAAAAGCGGAGACTACGATCCGCTCGTCAATATCAAGGATCTCGAGTGCTGGCCCAGCACGCTGAATTACGATCAGCTGGTCGAGGGCGAAGAAATTCGGAAGCTCGGCGTGAATCTGGAATCGTTTTATACAACGTGGAACGACGTCGAGACACTGACTCTTCGAGTTGGAGAGCATTTTGACGATGTTGTTTTTGGCATATCTCTTGCGAGCATTCCTTATCTATGCGAGGAGCTGCTAAACTGCAATGGGAAGTGGCGCGCGATGGTGGACAATGTCGAGACCACGCGCACGATGGCGTTCCAGGCGTGGATGAATAAGGATCTGAAAGAATTGGGATGGGATGGCAAGAGTCCGGTCATGGATGCCTATGTCGAACCGATGGACACCTGGGCGGACATGAGCGAACTCATCGGACGGGAAGCATATCCGCCGTCTTCAAATATAAGGAGCATTTCTTATTTCTGCGGCCCGATGGAAGGGGGCATCCCAACTCAATCCGAGACCAATACCCCCAAACAGGCGTTAGAAGTCGTAAAGCAAATCTCTGATAAGTGGCTGAGTAGCGACAGCAAGAGGTGGTGGCCAAAAAATGTCGATCCCGCGACCGGCAATTTCGACTGGAATTCTGTCGTCGATATTTACCATCGCGCGAATATTGATCCTTCGGAACGTTACGTGCTTTCAGTCAGTGGAAGTACATCCTCCCGTTTGACGGGATATGAGAGCGGGTTTTCGAATCTCTACCTTGCCGGAGACTGGACGGTCAATGGATTAAATGCGGGATGCGTGGAGGCAGCGACAATGTCGGGAAAGATCGTCGGAAACGTACTTGCAGGCAATCCGCCGCTGAAGGATGTGTGGGGATACGGGGATCTCTAAAGCCGGAACTTTGGCTTCTCCAGGGGAGGTTGCGGTGTTGGTGTCGGACTGGGTGCGGGGACCTCTTTGGGTGCTATTGGGAGATCGGGGGGAGGTGTGGGGGAAGGGGCATTTACATCATGCGACGGGATGTCCTTCAATTGCTCGGCCTGAGAGACGGGGCTTGGGCTGGGAGTGGGACTGACGCCGGCGCTGGGAGTGGGACTTGGGCGCTTTTTTCTGCGTGGCTTGGTCGGAGCCTCGTCGCTTGTCGAGCCGAAAGGCTTTTGCTGGGATCCCGGCGGAGCGACAGCCATGTTTTTATTGGCGACGTAGCCCGTGCGGGAATCCTCAAGTTGAACGAAGCTGTATCCCATCCCCTTGCGAAGCAATTTCACACGGGTTTTTGCATTCAAAGAAATGTCCGTCGTGGCTCCCTGTATAGGGCGCTGCTGATAGAAAGGTGTGAAGCTACGGGTGATCTCGTATTCGGGAGCCTGATCCGGCTTGAAAGTCTGCGTTGCACAGGCGGCAAGAACCAGCAAGCCCGCCGAGAGCAGAATATTTCGCAGAAACGTCATCACACAGGATTTCTATCAGCAGCTTTTGCATTCGCAATACTGAGCTCTTGTCGATAGATGCTTTCGATGCGGCGGGCCGTCACGGCGGCCGAGAATTGGTTCAATGCTTTCGTGCGGGCGGCTTGCGCGAGTTGCTCGCCCAACTCCGGCGATTCTTTGAGGCGTCTCAGTTGCCTTGAAAAGTCAGCAACGTCCCCCGGCTGTGCGAGAAGCCCTTCATTTTCGTCGGAAAGGACGGAGAAAATTCCCTCGAGCCGCGAGGCCAAGACCGGCACGCCGGAAGACATCGCTTCGAGGACAGCCATGGGGAGACCCTCGTAGAGCGAAGGCAGAATGAAGGCATCGAGCGCATGGTAAAAGGACCCACGGTCGACGATCGTTCCCAGCAGCCGGAGGCGCGAGTCAACCCCAAGTTCCGAAGCTAATGCAGCGATCCGGTCGCGTTCGGGACCGGAGCCTGCAATGACAAAGAGGATGTCTGGATGCAATGCAGCGAGCCGCGGCAGCAGGGCGAAATTTTTTTCGTGCGCGAGCCGCCCAATGCCGCCGGCCACAAAAGCCTCTTCCGAAATACACAGCCGGCTGCGCGCCGCGCGTTTTTGTTCTTCCGTGCAAGGATGAAAGATTTCCTCGTCCACGCCATTCGGCACAAGTTCGATCAAATCAGCTGGTACCGCCTCCCAGCGTGTAAGAAAATCGCGAACACCCTTCGAAACAGCTATGATCCGCGAAGAGAGCAGATGCGAGGAAGCATCCGGCAAGAGCGAACCCGCACCGCGAAACCTCAGATCTCCGCTGGTGTGGTCGTGTGCGATCCGGACCCTCTGTCCAACCAGAGCGGCAAGCGGCTTGGCAATCCAGTTCGCTCCTTGAAGGTGGAAATGAACAATCTGAAAATTTGCATTCCGGAGCAGCCGGACAAATTCTGTGACATAGACGGGCGGCCATTTTTCTCGGGCGAGGGAATGCACTTTGATTCCGAGCGCTTCGAGCGCCTCCGCGAACGGTCCGCGGCCATGCATGACGGCGACTTCCACATCAAAGGCGGATCGATCGCGGTGCCGAAGCATGTCCAAAAGCGCGGTCTGCGCCCCGCCGAGATCGAGATGATCGATGACATGAAGAACGCGGATCATCGTGGCAAGCCTGCAAGAAAGGCTTCGACGTTGGCGCCGTTGTCGTGCCACTCACGTACGAAGCGCGCGGATTCGTCTTGTGCGGCAGTCAACCGCTTCCGGTTCCCGAGCATCCCAACCGCTTCGCGGACGAGGCGTTCGAAGTCGCCCGACGCGCAGAGGCCCGCCTGAAATCTCCGGAACATTCCATCCGGATCCACCGTCAATGAGAGAATGGCTGCGTGACCAAGGCCGGAATGGATGAAGGTGTTCGGCACGCCTTCGTGTTCCGAGGTATTCACGAAAATGTTCGCTTCATTGAAATGGCGTTGAATTTCCCTGTAGGGAGCAGTCTCAAGAAATTCCACGTTTCGCAGTCCGCTTGCGCGGGTGCTGACGGATTGCCAGAGCGACTCGTCTTGTACTGAACAAATCATCCGGCAGCGCGCCTTCGGCAAACGTTCCGCGAGATCGAGGAAGAGGTGCGGTCGCTTCACGGGATGACAACGCGCGACCCAGAGGAGGTCGATGGACTTTTGCTCGGGCGCGGCGAATTTCGTCTGCGGGAGGAGCAGCCTTGTCACCGTGCAGGGCATGCCTCTTTCGCGGAAGAGCCGCGCTTGATGCTCCGTAATCGCGAGTCGGGCGTCTGAAAGGCGCATACCGCGCTCGAAGAGAAGGCCGCGAAACCGATTCGCCCGGCGAAATCCCCCGTTGATTTCGGCATCCAGCGCGCATACGAAGATAACTCTGAAGCGGATCAGCGCGCGCAATTGGCAAAGAAGGTAAAGCCAGGCTGTCCATCCATAAACCAGGACGTATTTGGGCTGTTCCGCCCGCAGAACGCGAATGAGACGCGGCAGAGCGCGCACGGTGTCGGCGGGAAGACCGGTATCGAAGCGTCCGCCGGTACGAATTCTTACGCCTTCCCAAACGACTCCGTCGGTCTGACCGGTGTCCGCGGCAAGGATGACGGCCTCGTGCCCGCGCGCAGCGAGTTCTCGCGAAAGGAGGGAGACTTGAAGTTCCGCTCCGCCCGAGGATCGTTGTGAGGAAGGGTCGAGCGCAAGGTGAGCGTGGCCCGAAAGAAAGAGGAATTTCACGCCCGCCTCTTGATCGAGCGAGCAGGATTCCCCGCGACGACATCTCCGGGAGGAACATCGTGAAGAACGACTGCGCCCGCGCCGATTACCGCGTTGTCGCCGATCTTAATGGCGCCGAGCAAAACCGAGTTCGAGCCGATATCGACATTGTCTCCGATGGTCGGACAGTCCGCGGGGCCATTCCTCATGCCAATCGTTGTGCAATGCCGAAGGGCGCAATTGCTACCGAGGACTGCGGCTTCATGCACGACCAGCCCTGTCCCATGATAAAGTCGCAAGCCGGGCCCGATCTTCGATTTAAAATTTAGTTCGATGCCAAGTCCCCATTCTACATAGAGCACGTACAAGGCCACGATAGGAGCTCCGAGCCAGCGAAGCGGCGGTCGCGTTCGTTGAATCGTCTGCGCGGCGCGGTAGAGCAGCAACGCGCTGCGGCTCTTCCAATTCCCGGCGTTGGCCTCCCAATCTTGAAGGATCCCGGCTTTCATCTACGGTCGGAAGTTTCATGGAGTTTCATTTTTATCTTCCGGAAAGGTATCTTCCGGACACTGACCGGCAGGAAGCCTGGAGGTTCGGAAAAATCACTCGGCTTGAGGAAGGCGGCAAGATCGCATGTGCACAATGCTGGATTTTTCAGACCTGGCTTGCTCTGGAACGAAGTGGCTTTTCGGCGCATCTCACTCACTCGATGCCATCGGAGGGCGTGTTGGTGACCCTTACCAGCTGCGTGGGCGCGGATTTTCGAGCTCCGGATCGCGTTTTTTTCGCCGGCATCGTGGCGGACTACCTCGCTCATCCTCAAGCGCATCTGCACGTCGTTCAAAATGCGGCGCACATGAGGCGATTGTGGAACGCCGCTTTCATTCCGCTTTGGCCGCACCCCAATCTGATTCCGCGCGATCCAGCTCGCTCGGATCGCTTTGAAAACGTCTGTTTCTTTGGCGAGAACTCGAATCTTGCGCCGGAATTGGCCGACAGACGCTGGCAGAGGAAACTCAAGGACGAACTGGGCGTCAACTTTATTGTCTGCGGCGCGGATCGCTGGCACGACTATAGCGAGGCCGATTGCGTGGCTGCCGTGCGCGGGTTCGGACGCTCTGCCTACCTTCACAAGCCTGCAACAAAACTTTACAACGCATGGCTGGCGGGAGTTCCTTTCATCGGAGGTACGGACTCGGCCTATGCCGCGGATGGAGTGCCCGGAAGGAATTTTCTGCGGGCGGCGACAGCTGACGAGCTCTTTGCGCATATCCGCCGTCTGAGGGAAGAGCCCGCCTTGCGTGATCGACTCGTTGCGGCCGGAAGAATCGCGGGAAAGAACTTCACATCTGAGGCGATTCTTGGCCGATGGAAGCATCTTCTGGGTGATACCGTGCAAAGGTTGGCGGAACGCTGGCAAAGAAAGGGCATGGCCGCTCGCCGCATTTTTTATGCGGTTCAGACGGCCAGCGTATGGTTCGACGCGCGGCTCAGGCGTTGACATACCGCGTCGCCAGCCATCCAAGCGTTGCGCGGAAATCCGTGCGCAAGGCCATGAGGATCTCCGCCATCGCCGGAGGCAGAGCTTTGGAAGAAAGCGCTCCTGCCGCCTTCAGATGGTGCATGGCCATGGTGCGGGGAAGATCACCGGCTCGCGTATCCCGATTCGAGAGCAATTCCCCGTAGAGCTGCCAGAACGCCCGCCTGTTGCCCGGATCAAGCCCCTCGCGGAATGCAGCGATCAGCCCGGTCTCGCGTTCACTCAGATCGCGCCCAAAGATCCGCCTGGCCTCTCGTGCGGAGACCTGGGCAGCCTCGGCAAAGGCTGCGCTCCTTCCGGACTTTGAAAGCGACGTTGCGAGGTGCCGGTAGCAGACGAGCCGCTGGGGAAGATTTGCGCCCTGGTGTGTGGCAATTACGCGCGTCCAAAGCTCGTAATCCTGCGCGATGCGATAGTCTTCATTGTAACCTCCAAACTGATCGCGGATGACGTCTGTGCGAAACATGACCGAGGTGTGCATGAAGGGATTCAGAAAGGGCGACGTCCATGTGATGCTTTGCTGGGAAAGCGGCGCATCGAGCAGTCCCGCAAGCCGATCGTGTTCGTCGATGATCCTGCCGTTGCTGCCCAGGAGCACGATGCCGGGTTGGGTGGTTGTGAATTGATGCTGTATCGCAAGCCGCAAGGGATGCGCGAGATCATCCGCGTCCTGCCGGGCGATCCAATGTCCGCGCGCCAACTGAAGCCCCTGGTTCAGGCATTTTGTCTGGCCCTTGTTTTCCGCATTGCGGATGAGGCGGATGCGTGCATCCCTTGCAGCCCACGCTTCCGCGACTTCCGCCGAGCCGTCTGTTGAAGCATCATCAACGATTAGAAATTCGAAATCGCGGAACGTCTGGTCGAGGATGCTGCGGATCGATGGCTCGAAAAAGCGTCCCGCATTAAATACTGTCATCAGGACGCTGACAACGGGCTCACTCATGTGAGAACCCTGCGGAAGAGGCTCGCGTGCCTCTCCACCCACTTTGTGCCGTCGAAATTGGCTTCGGCGTGGGCCCGCGCCGCCAGCGCGGCTTCTCTCAGCCTGGGTATGAGGGATTCTACGGCGGCGGCGAGTTGTTCCCCGGTGGGCGTTATCAACTTTTCCCAGGAGAGTGGCGCAGGAACTAGCGCGCCGCAGGAGGGCGCGACCATCTCCGGCAGACCTCCCGAAGCGGATCCGATCACCGGGAGTCCGCAGGACAACGCCTCGATGACGACGGTGGGGCAGGGATCAAGATACTTGGGATGAACCAGGATGTGATGGCGGCGATAAAGTTCAGCTGCTTCATCCTGGGTAAATGAAGGCAACACCGTAACGGCTTTTTCAAGATCGACCCTCGCGATTTCGTGATGGATATCAGCGGAGCCGCCAGGCCAGCCAAGCCGGCCCGCGATGGTCAGCGAACAATCGGTGCCGGAATCCTTCAATGCACGCGCGCAGAGAATAGTGGAGAGAACGCGCTCGCGGTATCCGTGGGTGCCCAAGGTTAGCAGCCGAAGCGGGCTAGCCGGAAGCAGGTCCGCCTTGGGGTGGAATTTCTGCAAGTTAACCGGATTGAAGAGAACTTCGCTCGCCGCGTCGGAATGCCCCAGGAAACGTTCTGCGGAATCCCTGCAAAATGCGCTTTGGTAAATGACGTACTCTGCCCTCGCGCGCAATCGCCGCATGGGGTCATTGTACCTATTCGTATCCTTGCCGGCCCATCCGGGGTACGCGACTCCATTCTGATTCCAGACGAGGGGAATGCTGAGCTTGTCACAGCGATTGAGAAGATCCTCGGCAAAGACCGGCGGCGCGCTGCTGACCAGATAGAGGATGTTGAACGTTTGTTCGTTCCAGGCATAGGCGTCGCGAAGATGAATCAGCTTGACCGCTCCGCCATGGATCGGGCGGCGCCCTTCCAATACTCCTCCAAACGAAACGATAGGCGTTCTGCTATCGCTGCGGCGGATGACGGACAGCCGGCGCCCATGCGAGAGACGGGCCGGCAGCGCAAGCGCGCCACGCACCGCGGCACGAACACCGTTTAGCAGGCTGTCGGACTTAGCCCGCATATCTCAGTGCGCCGTGAAAAGCCACGGGTCTCCAGTGGGAGAGACAAAGCAAACCCACCCGGGAACTAATTCGCTCCGCCCGGAACCACCTGGAGGGGTGATGGAGGTAACGAAATCGCTCAAGCACTTCA
>JAXIPG010000076.1:0-11215 GCA_045403045.1 Terrimicrobiaceae bacterium | reverse complement strand
CCCGCCCTGTCTGGGCGCGAAAGCCGCAATGGAGCTCTCTTACGTTCTCATCACACCCTATTCGATCCGTAAATCGCGGACCGGGGGAATTGTTTCCCGCGTTCTGTCGCGCTCGGGTCTGGAATTGGCCGCAGCCCGCATGTTCGCGCCGAGCCGCGAGTTGGTTGAGGAGTTTGCGGCGGCCTCGATCATGAAAACCGACGAGCGCCACCGCCGCACACAGGAGTTGCTTCGTGACTATCTTCTGAAGAAACTCTCCCCAGACGCTGAAAACATTCGCCGGCGCGTTCTTCTGCTTGTTCTCAGAGGCGAGAACGCCGTCCTGCAAACCCGGACCGTCACCGGCCACATCGTCCACGAGCGCACGAGCGGAGAAACGATCCGGGACACCTATGGCGATTACCTTGTCGAGGATGGCCGGGTCGTCTATTTCGAGCCGGCTGTGCTGGCCGCCCAGGACGACGAGACGGCCCGCGAGCATCTCGCCATCTGGGCGAAATATTCAGACACCGACGGCGGAATGCTGGATAATTGCATCCCGTATCCCGCCGGCGAGAATGTCGAAAAGACGCTGGTCCTCATCAAGCCGGACAACTTTCGGTCTCCCAACGCCCGGCTCGGGGGCGTGATCGACCTTTTCTCCCGCGCGGGACTGTCGATCATCGGGTTCAAGGTCCACTACATGAGCGTGGCGGAGGCCGAGGAGTTCTACAGGCCCGTCCTGAACGTCATCATGGACAAGCTGAAGGAACCCAGCGGCAAGCGCGCGCGTCTTGCTGTTGAAGAGGAGTTTGGCGTTCCCATGGACGCCGCTGCGGAGCGCCAGCTCGGCGAACTGATCGGTCCCATCGCCGGACGCAGCCGCTGGGAGAGCATCGTCCAGTTCATGGCCGGCACGCGTCCCAGTCAGTGCCCTCCGGAGAAGCGTACGCTCCCCGGCACGGAGAAATGCGTCGCGCTTGTGTACCAGGGGGTCGATGCGGTGGGCAGGATCCGCGAGGTTCTTGGCCCGACCGATCCCGCGAAGGCGCCCTTCGGAACGATCAGGCGCGAGTTTGGCGAGACGATCATGATCAACGCCGCGCATGCCTCGGATTCCGCTGAAAATGCCAAGCGCGAGATGGACATTATCCGTATCGCAGAAAACAATCTTAGTCCCCTTATCCAAGCTCACCTCTCCTAAACACATCATGCAACTCGCAACCCGCGTCCAAGAACTCACTCCCTCCCTCACCCTCGCCATCGACAGCAAGGCCAAGGCGCTCAAGGCCGAAGGCGTCGATGTTTGCGGTTTCGGGGCTGGCGAGCCGGATATGGACACTCCCGAGCACATCAAGGCGGCCTGCATCGAAGCCATTCAGGCGGGCTTCACAAAATATACTCCGAGCTCAGGCATACCGGAGCTGCGCCAGGCCATTTCTGAGAAATTCAAGAACGACAACAAGCTTGAATACAAGCCAAGCCAGATCATCGTCAGCAACGGCGCAAAGCAGTGCTGCTTCAACGCCGTCGCTGCCGTGTGTGATCCGGGCGATGAAGTCATCATCCCCGCACCGTATTGGCTGAGCTATCCGGAGATGGTCCGCCTCGCTGGATCTGAGCCAGTGATCGTCCAAACTACGCAGCAAAACGCCTGGAAGATAACTGCGGAGCAGTTTGAGAACGCCATGACGCCCAAGACGAAGATGATCATCATCAATTCGCCCGGCAACCCTACAGGCTCGGTCTACACCAAGGAGGAGCTGCGCGCGATTTCGGAAGTCGCCGCCGAAGAGGAAATCTTCATTCTCTCGGACGAAATCTATGAGAGGCTCATTTACGAGGGTGCAGAGCACGTCAGCATCGCCTCGCTCACGCCGGAGGCCCACGATTTGACAATCACTGTGAACGGCTTCAGCAAGGCATACGCCATGACCGGCTGGCGCCTGGGTTATCTCGGGGCGCCCGAGGCCATAGCCAAGGCCATCGACTCGATGCAGAGCCACAGCACGTCAAACCCGTGTTCATTCGCCCAAAAGGGAGGGCTTGCCGCTCTCAAAGGCGACCAGCAGTGCGTGACTGATATGCGCGACGAGTTCGATATCCGGAGGGAGTACATGTTCGATCGTCTGAGCAACATTTCCGGCCTCAGCGCCGTCAGACCCCTTGGCGCATTTTACGTCCTGGTCAATATCGGCACCTACGGCCTCAAGTCGCAAAATTTTGCCGACCGGCTTCTCAGCAAGGCCAATGTTGCGGTTGTACCCGGAATCGCCTTTGGCGACGATCGCACCATCCGGCTCAGCTACGCCACGAGCCTCGACGTCATCAAGAAAGGCCTCGACCGACTCGAAGAGTTCTGCAAAACGCTGTAAGCAACCTGCCGGATTCGGAACGAAAGCGGCGTCTTGTCCATGACATCTCACGCGGCAAGTGTTCGGTTGCACTTACCTTTCCCGTCCGACAAACGCTTGAAACGTAATGCCAGCAACGATATCCGGCCCGCCATGCGAGCCGTTGCGGAGCGCCTCACGCTCCCCTTCAAGCTGGGCCTGCGCCGATCCAACGGCTGCGTGCCCGGCGCCGGCACGGGAAGCTCGCTCGATTTTCAAGATCACCGTCCGTACGTCCCGGGCGACGACCCCAGGCACATCGACTGGCAGGCCTACGCGCGCAGCGGCCACTACACGATGAAGCTCTACCGCGAGGAAGTGCACCCCCTCGCGGACCTAGTCCTGGACGCTTCGCCGTCGATGTTTTTGGACGACGCGAAGAGCCGGCGCACGCTCGAAATTAGCTGGTTCTGCGTGGAAAGTGCGCTTCGCTCCGGGGCCTCCGTGCGCCTGTTCTCCATCGAAGGTCCAGACGTAACGCTCCACAAGGCGCAGACCGGGTGGGAATTCTCCAATCAAGCGCGGTCCAGGGGTCGGCTGAGCGCTCCGGATCTTCGCTGTATTCCCTGGCGGGCGGCGTCGCTGCGCGTCTTCATCAGTGATCTACTCTACCCCGGTGAACCGGGGTCGATGATGTCGCTTCTGCTCGCTAACCGCGGGCGGTCGATTCTTTTGGTTCCCTATTCGGATTCCGAGGCTGACCCAGACTGGCTGGGAAACACCCAATTGATCGATTGCGAAAGCGAGGATCAAAGAAATCTTCGTTTTGATTTGGAGGACCTGCGGGCCTACTCCGCAACGTATCTCGCGCACTTCAACCTCTGGCGGCTCGAAGCGCGCCGCCATGGGATTCCCTTTGCCAGGGTCGCAGCCGGCCGGCCGTTTACCCAGGCGTTGAGCGAAGAGGGCATCCCCGCCGCAGCGGTGGAGCTTGTTTAGAGCAAATGCCGTAAGAAATTTCGGAAATTTATTTCGGCATTTGCTCTAGAGCGACGCTGGGGACACCGTCGCTACAGGCTCGACGTTCACTCGACGGCCATTCCGATCGAATTTCACGTGGCCATCAATGAGAGCGAAGATGGTGTAATCGCGCCCAAGACCGACATTCCGGCCAGGATGGAATTTTGTGCCGCGCTGGCGAAGGATGATGTTTCCCGCGATAACGGACTCCCCGCCAAATTTCTTTACGCCGAGGCGTTTGCTGACGCTGTCGCGTCCGTTCTTGACGCTTCCTTGACCTTTTTTATGAGCCATAAGCCTGGATTATGCGCTGATGGTTTTAATTTTTAGCCGGGTGAGTTGGCGGCGATGGCCGACTGTGCGGTGATAGCCTTTGCGGCGCTTGTATTTGAAAGCGACAACCTTGGGCGCCTTGGTCTGTTCGACGACCTCGGCGGTGACAGCGGCGCCCGCAACGAGCGGCGCCCCGATCGAAAGGCTCTCCCCGTTGGAAACCAAGAGGACCTGTTCGAACTTTGCCTCTGCGCCGGCCTCTACGTCGAGTTTTTCGACTTCGATCACATCACCTTCCGCGACGCGGTATTGCTTGCCGCCTGTTTGAATGACTGCGTATGCCATGAGATTGTCTCCTCCGTGGAACCTGCGAGAATCTCACACCCGCCATCACCCATCAAGCGAAATTTTTCCCTTGCGCGACGATCCCGCAGCGGCAAACTTTCCTTCCCACTTTCGCTCGGGTGGTGAAATGGCAGACACGTACGTTTGAGGGGCGTATGCCGAAAGGCATGGGGGTTCAAGTCCCCCCCCGAGCACTTTTGTTTATCGAATCAGAGTTGCATCACGCTCCAGGAAACCTCCGCGGTGGTCTCGTCCAACTCGATCCATGCCCAGCTTCGCGGGGCACCCTTGCCGGGTCCGCCAAGAGTGCCAGGGTTCAACACGCGGGTCAGGCCGACGGTTTCATCGCGCGGCACATGGGTATGTCCGTGAAGCAGGAAGTCGGCTCCTCCGACGCGCGAAGGAGGAATGTGTACCAGAAGAAATGTTTTCCGCAAACGCTCGAGAAGAAGGCGCCTGGGCAGATTGAGGCCCCAGTCATTGTTGCCAAGCACACCGAAAAATGGCCTGCCCACGGCCTTGACCGCTTCAAGCGTCGTCTGGTCGCAAAAATCCCCGAGATGCCAGATCTCATCGGCCTTCCTCAATTCACCGGCGACGGAGGCTGGAAATTTCCCGTGCGTATCGGCAATTACGGCAATGAGCATGATGAGTTTTCAGTTTACAGTCTCTCGGTGTAAAGTGACATATCTGAGGCGACGTCCCGCCAGCTTTCACTGATCGACCGACGCGCGACGCTCTCCTTTAAAACCTGACAAACTGAGAACTGTAAACTTCCTATGTGGAAAACCGCGCACCAGCATATTTTGAAACTTGTCTCATACGAACCCGGCAAGCCGGTCGAGGAGCTGGCACGCGAAATGGGTTTGCAGCCGGCGGACATCATCAAGCTGGCCTCGAATGAAAATCCGCTGGGTCCTTCGCCCAAAGCCCTTGCAGCGATGCATGAAGCGCTCGAGCGCTCGCACTTTTATCCCGACGGCGGCGGATGGGCGCTGCGAGGCGCTATCGCCAGCAAACTCGGCCTTGCCCGGGAAAACGTCATCCTTGGCAACGGCTCGAACGAAATCATCGAGTTCACCGGTCATGCCTTCCTGCGGCCAGGAGACGAAGTGGTCACAGCGCGTCATGCCTTTGCGGTTTATACCTTGATGGCCCAACTCTTCGGCGCAAAGACGGTCGAGGTGCCCGACCCGGGGTACACCCACGATCTGGATGCAATGCTTGCTTCAATCACCTGGCGGACTCGCCAGGTCTTCATCGCAAACCCCAACAACCCGACTGGCACGATGGTCGGCCAGCAGACTATCGACCGCTTCATGGATCGCGTGCCAGACGAGGTGCTCGTGATCTTCGACGAAGCCTATTACGAGTTCCTGGACAACCCGCCGGACGTCTTAAAGTTCGTGCGAGACGGGCGAAATGTCGTAGTGATGCGGACGTTTTCGAAGATCCAAGGTTTGGCAGGTCTACGCATCGGCTATGGCCTGGCTTCGCGGGAAATCGCCGAGGTCCTGCAGAAGACGCGCCAGCCGTTCAACGCCAACGCCATCGCGCAGGCGGGAGCGTTGGCGGGAATTCAGGACGAAGAGCACATGCGCAAAACGCGTGAGCTTACGAACGAGGGCCGCGAATATTTGCAGTCCGAGTTTTCCTCGATGGGTCTCGAATTTGTCCCCAGCGCGGCAAATTTTGTCCTCGTGCGCGCGGGCGATGGCGACAAGGTCTTTCAAGCTCTTCTTCGGCGGGGTCTCATCGTCCGGGCCATGCGAAGTTACAAACTGCCGGAATGGCTCCGGGTTTCCGTCGGAACGATGGATCAAAACAGGCGTTTGATCGCCGAGTTGCGACGCCTTGATTCAGAAGGCTTGCTGGAACGCCGCGCGCCCGAGACGGCAGGCGCTTAGGGCAGATGCCGAAGCAGATTTCCAATGGGCCGAGGCGAAATTGCCTGCCTGCCAGGAAAACGCGAAGGCATTTGCTTTAACGTGCTTGCCGAGGACACCATCGCAGCGATCTCTACACCTCCCGGCGAAGGCGCCATCGCCGTGATTCGCCTTTCCGGATCGCAGGCTCCCGCGATCGCCGAGCGTCTTTTCGAGAGAAGAAGTGGATCGAACCACTCGGTCGAGCGCATGTTGCATTTCGGCTGTTTTCGAGATGAGGACGGTCGACTGGATGAAGGCATGGCTGTCGTCTTTCGTGCGCCACGCAGCTATACGGGAGAAGACATGGCAGAGTTTCATTGCCATGGAGGCGTGCTGGTCGCCTCCCGCATCTTGCAGTCGGTCTTGCGTGCAGGGGCCCGGGCGGCCGAGCCTGGCGAATTCACGCGAAGAGCGTTTCTCAACGGCAAGATGGACCTCACTCAGGCCGAAGCAGTCATCGATGTCATCCGTGCCAGCACCTCGCTTGCCTTGCGAGCCGCCGAGGAACAACTCGCAGGCCGCCTGGGCCGCGAGGTCGAGCAGATCCGAAGTCTTCTCCTCGGGATTGTCGCGCATCTCGAAGCCACCATCGATTTTCCCGAAGAAGGCATTGACCCGGACACGGGCGAACAGCTCCTCGCTGAGATCCGGCAAACCCGTTGCCGGATCGAAACCCTGCTGGCGACTGCCGAGGAGGGCCGTATCCTCCGCGAAGGGGTACGCCTGGTTCTCTGCGGCCCACCGAATGCCGGAAAATCCAGCCTTCTCAACCGGCTTCTTGGGTCCGATCGGGCCATCGTGAGCGCCACCCCGGGAACCACCCGCGACACAATCGAGGAATTCGCAAGCCTGCGGGGGATTCCCTTTCGGATCACGGACACTGCAGGACTGCGTGAAACCGAAGACGCCCTCGAACGCCAAGGGGTCGAACGGGCGAAAAGGGCGATGGAGAGGGCCGACGTGATTGTGCGTGTGGTCGATATCACTCAGCCCTGGGAGCACGAACCGCGAAACGGCGAGATTCTCGCCGCAAACAAGATTGATCTCATCGGGAAGGGTGTTGACGATTCGCGATTTCTGAATCCGGCTTTCATCGCCATTTCCTGCCTCACCGGCGAGGGAATCGGCCAGCTTGTCGATGCGATCGCGCAGACAGCGCGTGGGAATCACTCCACCGACTCTCCGATGCTTGCCGCCATAAACGCGCGACACCAAGCCTGCCTTCAACGCGCCCGATCTTGCCTGCAGGAAGCCGAGGAAGAACTTCGAAAACAAGCCGATCCCGAACTGGTCGCAGTTCCATTGCGTGAAGCGCTTGACGCGGCGGGTGAAGTTGTGGGCGCAGCGAATATCGAGGAAATCCTCGGACAAATCTTCAGCACGTTTTGCATTGGCAAGTGAGTCTTTATACCGCGCTTCTCCGGCCCCTTCTGTTCCAGCTGGATGCCGAAAGAGCACACCATTTGGCTTTGCGGCAGCTTTCCCTTCTTCCGCCACCCCTGCTGCGCCTGATCTTTCGTGGGATCCCTCGCTGCGAATCGAGAAACGTCTTCGGCAGTGCTTTCCCCAACCCGATCGGTCTCGCCGCCGGGATGGACAAGAACGCAATCGCGCTGCCCGGCTGGGAAGCGCTCGGCTTCGGCTTTGTGGAAATAGGAACGATCACGGCCAAAGCGCAGCCAGGCAACCCGCGGCCACGCCTCTTTCGCTATCCCTGCCAGAACGCTCTCGTCAACCGGATGGGATTTAACAACGATGGGGCGGACGCGGTGGCAGCTCGCCTGGATTGCCTGCGCAAGGCAGGCAAATGGCCGAAGATCCCTGTCGGCGTCAACCTTGGAAAATCCAAGACCACACCGCTTGACCGAGCACCGGATGACTATCTTCACAGCTTTCGGATGCTCAGCAGATTCGGAGACTATTTCGTAATCAACGTCAGCTCGCCCAACACCCCTGGCCTGCGCGATCTTCAGGAAACCCGCCGTCTGCGAGAAATCATCCGGGTCCTGCACAACGAAACGCTCGAAAAACCCCTGCTCGTCAAGATCGCTCCGGACCTTCCCGACCAGCAGGCCGTCGAGATCGCCGCACTGTGCGAGGACGAAGGGCTTGCCGGTCTCATCGCAACAAATACGACCCTCGACCACTCGGCATTGCCAAAAGAATGCGATGAACAGGGCGGCCTAAGCGGCGAGCCGCTCAGACAGCGGGCAACCGGCCTGATCCGAATCCTCAAATCCAAGACCTCGCTTCCAATCATCGCTTCTGGCGGGGTCATGGATGCCGCCTCGGCAAAGGAGAAGTTTGACGCCGGAGCGCGCCTCGTTCAAATCTACACGGGCTTTGTGTATCGCGGACCGCAATTGATCCGGGAAATCGCTTCCCTCAACTCTCAACTCTCAACTCTCCACCCGTCTTAAATGCCCGACTGGAAATCGACCACCCTTACGCTTGGCCATTCCCCCGATCCGGACGATGCCTTCATGTTTTATGCGATGGCAGAACACAAGATCGACCTCAGGGGCTACCGCTTCGTTCACATCCTGCAAGACATTCAGACGCTGAATGAACGCGCTACTCGCGGTGAACTCCACATCACCGCCGTTTCTATCCATGCGCTCGCCTACGTCCTGGACAAATACGCCCTGCTGCCAAGCGGCGCGAGCATGGGCGACGGCTACGGACCCCTGTTTATCGTCAAAAAGACCGACGGACTCTTCGGTGGGACCGATGACTCGGCCAGAAAGAACTGGCTTCTTCAAAAAACCATCGCCGTACCCGGCCGGATGACAAGCGCGTTCCTGGCGGCTCAGCTTTTCCTGGGAAGAGACTTCAACCACATCGTCGTCCCCTTCGACGAAATTTTCGAGGAAGTGCGCTCAGGCAAGGCCGACGCCGGCTTGATCATACACGAAGGCCAGCTTACCTATGAAAAGGAAGGCTTTACAGCCGTCTTCGATCTCGGAGAATGGTGGAAGCGCACACGTGAGCTGCCTCTTCCCCTTGGCGGAAACGTCGTCCGCAAGGACATTGCGCCCAAGGTGAGAAGCGAAATCAGCGAAATCCTTCGCGAAAGCATCACCTACGGACTTGATCATCGAGCACCCGCAGTCACACACAGCATGGCCCACGCTCGCGGATTGGACGTTCCGCTGGCAGACCGGTTCATCGGCATGTACGTGAACGACCTCACTCTCGATTACGGCAAAAATGGGCGCGCCGCTGTAAGCCGGTTCCTGAGCGAAGCTGCGGAACAAAGGCTGGTCCCGCCAATCACTGCGCTGGAGTTTGTGAGCTAGCCGGCGGCCTGGTCTGCGGTTGCTTGGCGACCTTTTCGGCCGCCTTGTCGAGCTTCGCGCCAACGTCCTTGCTTTGAGGGTTCAGCTGGAGCGCCTTCTGCCAATAGAGCACGGCCTCGGCCCTTCTGCCGAGCTTATCGCAGGCATCTCCGATGTGCTCGAATACCACAGCGTCCGGTTCCGGAAGTAGTTCCGCTGCACGCAGCAATTCGGTCAGAGCCTCCTCGAATTTGCCTTGCCTGAAATAGAGCCAGCCCAAACTGTCTATGTACGCGCCGTTGGTAGGTTCCATTTCCAAGGCGCGGCGAATGAGCTGGCCGGCCTCGTCAAGATTTTCGCTTCGCTCGACCCACATGTAGCCGAGATAGTTGTAGGATCGTGCGGCATTGCCAGGATCAAGCTCAATGGACTTCCGGAAAAGCTCGGAAGCCTTTACATACTGGCCGGCCTGTTCGGCGGCAGCGCCGTAGTCGAAGTAAAAATCGGCATTGAGCAGGTCGGGCTGGCTGTTGCCCGCCTCGACAAGCGCCCGCTCAAAGGCGCGCATCGCCTCGTCATGGTGTTTGATCTGGCTGAGTGCAACACCGTGGTAATACGTGAGCAGTCCGGCCTGCGGAAAGCGTTTGCGCGCCTCCGCCAGCGCTGCGGCCGCGCTAAAATACTCCTTCTGTTTGAAAAGCAGGTCAATGACCTGGAGGTGACGTGGAAGCATTTGCGGCTCCATCAGGAGCGCCTGTCGTGCGCTGGCAAGCGCTTTCTGCAGGTGGCCAGCCTTAAGGTAAAGCTGGGTCAGCTGATCATAAGCAGCAACGCTCAAGGGATTGACTTTCACCAGATCCTCAATCACCTCGATTGCGGCATCCGTTTGCCCGGTTTCAATGAGACAGCCTGCGAGTTTCTCTCGAATCTGAGGATAGGACGCCTTCAGTTCGACGACCTTTCTGTAGAAAGGCAGGGCTTTGTCCGTTTGGCGGGTGAGAACATAAAGGTCACCGATCTTGCTCAACGCAGCCGGATCCTTTTCGCCGCATGCTGCGGCCTTTTCGAGCAGACGGCCAACACGCTGGAATTCAACCTCCGAGAGCGAGGCTCCTGCGTCACGGAGAACGTTCCGGCTGCTCAACTCAGCCAGCGAGATCCAGAAATCAGGATCGGTGCTCTTGGAACGCGCGGCTTTTTCGAGCACCTGCTCGGCTTTGGCGGTCTGGCCGCCCGAAAGATACACTTCCCAAAGCGCTTCGTACGGGGCGAACGTCTTCGGAGCAATCTCAATCGCCGCCTGCGCATACTTTGCGGCGAGGTCCGGCTTGTGAAGATGCCGCAAATACGTGGAACTCAGAGCGAGGCACGGCGCCGTCTCCTTTGGTGCTGCCTTGACGGCGTCCTTTAGCACCGAAATGGCGTCGGCCGTCTCGCCGCGGCGCAAATAATCGTAGGCGACCTTGACGGCCAAGTCGGTGTTGGCGGGATCCAAAGCGAGCGCTTTGCGGTAACTCTCAAGCGCTTTTTCCGGCCCATCGCTCTCTTCCTCGAAGAGACCATTGACGAACCACGCCAAGGCATCCGCTTTTCGCTGCCCTTTGGCTTCAAGCGCACGAGCTGTTTCCGGGGTCTCAGCGGGCAGCAAGTCGGCCACGGCGCCATGCGCCGCAAGGTAAGCCAGTCCGAAAGCCACGCTTGCGCAAAGGAGGAAGACCTGCCGAGCTCTGCAACCGGCAGCCTCGAATCGTCCCTTCCTGCTCATGCCCGAAACTGTAACTCTTACGATTTGTAGCGCAAACGCTTCTTGTGACGATTTTCGCGCATGCGCTTTCGACGCTTGTGCTTCGCGATCTTCGCCTTTCTTTTCTTTTTCAGTGAACCCATGAGCAGTGTGTGAACTCCTAAAACTAGTAAACGACCTTGTTGAGCGGATACTCGATTATCCCCTCCGCGCCCAGTGCCTTGAGCCTCGGGATGATCTCGCGGACGATCTTTTCTCCGATTACCGTCTCGACAGCAACCCATCCGGACTGGGCCAGGGGCGAAACGGTAGGAT
>JAXIPG010000119.1:0-6575 GCA_045403045.1 Terrimicrobiaceae bacterium | reverse complement strand
CATTGTGGATGAACCCACGCGCGGAGTCGATGTCGGAGCAAAGGCCGCGATCCATGCCCTTATTGACAACCTGGCTAGTCAGGGACTTGCCGTCATTTTGATTTCTTCGGAGCTCCCGGAGGTGATAAACCTCTCAACGCGAATTCTTGTGATGCGCGACGGCAGGATCGCCGGAGAACTCTCGCGCCACGAGGCCACGCAAGAAGGAGTCCTGCGGTTGATGGCCGGTGTAACCACCGCCAAGGCCAAGGCTGCGTGACTTCCGAGTCCATTCGGCGCGGGGGACATCCCGGTGCAGGACGAACGGAAAGACGGCGACGCTTGTCCCCGGCTCGGACGCCCCTCAAAAAATGACAGTTCCAAATTCGAACAAAAGACTTGGTTTGCTCGGGCTCGAAAGCACGGGTCCGCCTCGATGATGAGCGAGGCGGCAATTAGTTTGGCAAATGCCCAGGACCGCGCCCACGATAAATCCGAACCCAATTTCCCCAAGACTTGAATGGAAAGGCTTAGAATTGCCCAAATAGGCACTCTTTTCGAACCGGTGACGGATTCGAGCAAGAATGGACTTTCCCAAATCGTCTATGTCCTTACTCAAGAACTTGTTGACTTGGGTCATGACGTGACTCTCTACGCACCGCTTTCGTCCTCTACAAATGCTAAGCTTATTCCACTCTCTGACTTTAGTGGCGCTTCAGAGACAATTCTTGGGAAGGTGCTTCCTGTCGCAGCGGCATTCGCCGATTGGCGCAATTTTGACATAATCCACGACCACACTCGCTTTTACTCTATCCTTTTTGCTCATCTTCTTCCTATCCGTTTAGTTTCAACAGTTCATCACCCAATAGAATTCGAGGAGCTCCATTGGAACTATCCGGCTGAGCCGTACAGGGTCTATTTTAAAGCAATCTGGGAACGGCTTGTCAAACGTGTGGCCACCGTTTTCGTAAGTCAGTTTCAACGCACTGGCTTTAGTGAAAAGGCTGAAGTGATCTACAATGGAATCCCTCTAAACAGGTGGCCCAAACCAAACTTCTCCGCTGGCCGGTACCTTGCCTTTCTGGGAGCTATAAACGAAACGAAAGGTACGCACGAAGCTATTAAGGCTGCTCTTCTTGCCGACGAAAGCATCGTTGTAGCAGGAACAACCGACGAAAGTGGAGTATATTTCCAACGCAGCATTAGGCCCTTTATTGATGGCAATCAGGTGAAATACATTGGCTCGTTGAACTTCGAACAAAAGCAGAAATTCTTGGCAGAAGCCAAGGCCGTCTTAATGCCAATCCAGTGGAACGACCCGCTCCCGACAGTTGCTCTTGAGTCTCTGGCATCCGGAACTCCGATCATCGCCTGGAACCGCTCCTCGATGGGAGAGATTATCGAGGATGGCGAGTCCGGTTTTTTAGTGTCCTCGATAGAGGAGATGGCATCAAGAATAAAAGACCTCAACCAAATTGACCGAAGAGCGTGTCGCTCTCGAGCCGAGCTTCTGTTCGACTCAAAGCGAATGGCAAGAAACTACGTCGATCTCTACCAGACGCTGCTCGGCGCTTGAACTTCTTATCTAATCGCCCTAATAATGAGTTGGTAAACTGAGTCCTTCGGGAGGGAATGAAGACTGATCGGACGGGCTTGAGAGTACAGCTCGTATCTAAAGCCGGCTGCGCTCAAAAGCGCAATAGTCTTCTCCAGCTTCCGTTCGGCGAGATTGCGCGCGTTCTGGTGATATTCGAGCGTAATAGCGCCGACCGAACCAATTCTTGCCTTGGACTCCTCAAGAACATCATACTCCGCGCCTTCGATATCGAGTTTGATAAACTCGACCTTGCCGTTTATATACGACGACAGCCGTGCTGATCGTACCGAAATACCCCGATACTGATCCATATTATCCCACAAATCGGGCTCAATCGTGTCTGTCGAGTCCCATGCCTCAAGAAAATTTTCTCCCACGTAGAGGATCGCATCTTTGTTGTCCTCATGAGACAATGCCATATTAATGGCCTCGACACCGTGAAGGCTGTTCTGAGCAATGTTCCTCTTTAAAAGAGAAAACGTCTCGGGGTTCGGCTCAAAGGTTAGAACTCTGGAACGTGGATAGAGGCTCTTGAAATAGAGGACTGCGAGGCCAATATGCCCTCCGCAATCAATAATATGGGGAGCTGGGTTCTCGGTCTCGAAAAAGTATATATTCTTCGTAAAAATATCGTCGTATATTACCTCTAGCTCACAATCATTTCTATACGAAATCTTATATCCATTTGCAAACGTCTTGGTTCTGAGTAGCAGCCGGTTACGCCGGGAAACTTCGTTTCTCAAGCGTGATTTATCAATAGGATGGGAATTCGATTTCAAGTCCGACAGGCTGCTAGATGGTCATGTTTGGCTTTAATTTCGTGCAGTACTTTCTGGCACGCCAGGCTGAATTTTCGGAGAGGATCGTGATGAGCGGCGAACGCATTCGTACGAATTTGTTCAGCAGAGAGATTCGAGACTGCCTGCCAGGTATTCCGCAAAGAGAGAGGAGGATTCCTTGATGAAGTCGGAATAGAGCGGCCTCGCGCTGGGAGACCTGCCGGTTCACGTTGTATTGCTCTCGACCTTGATCTTCGAGCCGATCCGCCGGATCGAGCGCTTCGGCTGGCGCAAAATGGCGGAGAATAGAAGCTTGCCAGCTATTACTTTCTGGTGCGAGGTAGGGAAGCGACTGGGCATCAAGGAGATACCGGAGAGTTACGAGAAGTTCCGGCAGTTCGCTTTTGACTACGAGCGTGATAACTTTCGCTTCGCGGAGAAACACACAAAAATCTGGCATGTTTCGCTCGGCACGGACTTTGCCGAGTGACCGAATACCATTTCGTTGTGTACAATCGACGACACGCTGTGATGACCATAATTCCCGCGACGAACGCTCACTCCGACGAGCAGTCGAACCGTGATTCTCGTCCCGTCTGGGAAACGGTAGGGTGATCGAGGGGATCATCTCGCCGTTGGCGAGCTTCACGGAAGAGGCCTTTGCGCTGTCGCGCGAGTGATCGAACTGCGTTTTCGTCCCGTCGGGAGGAAGGGTGACCGACGGGACTCGATTTTCGAGCACTATCGTGAACTTGCCACCGAAGCCGAGGGGAATGCTTGATTTGCAGTTAGGCCTGACAAGCCGAGGGTGCAGTCTTTGAAAGCTGCTTAAACAAAGAGATTATTAGCGCAAGATCTCGCTGCTTCGTTGCGGGAATTGCTCCGCTGGCACCGCTTCGAGATCAAGCGCGAGGGCATCAGGTGTCGGGCCAAGAACAGCCGTTACAACATCGTCGTCACCGCAAATCGCTGGTTCGACCCGCAAATTCGGCCAACATCCACCGACTTCTGCTCAACGAGGCGGACGCGAATGCCGCCATTGAAACGCTGATGAACAAGGGCGACCAGCGTTCGCATGAACTGGTCGTCGCCCTTCGCGACGGATTTTTCGGCCAGCCGCCGGAGCAGCTCGGCGGCGTGCAGGGTCTATTTCCTGATAGATAAAGCGTGGTGAAAAATGTTCTGTGGGTCATAACGTGCTTTCACCTGCTGTAACCTGGGGTAATTGTCTTTGTAGTAAAGGGTATACCAGGGTACTCCGGAAGTATTCCATGCAGGGTCTGCGAGGTCAGCGTCCGGATGATTGATCTTGGCGCCATCTGCGTATTCACCGGGTACCGGTACTCCACCTGTGTCTGCAAAGAGGGCACGGTAAAAAGCACGCACCCATTCCAGGGAAGCTGTTTCTTCTTCCGGATCTTCCCAACCCGCCGTGCAGGCTATGGTGGTTGCCAATTTTGACTAGTGTCGAGACTCAATGGGACTTATACCTTGCAAATACTTATTCAATTGAAGAATGGAAAAAGTCCGAGTCAACCTAGGAAAAAGCGCACCCGATCTGTATCAAGCCGTGGTCAAACTTAATCGTTCGGCAAGCGAATTTGTGGCTTCCGCAGGAATCGCCGAAGGCCTTTCGCATTTGCTGCGCCTCCGCGCATCTCAGCTAAACCAGTGCGCCTATTGCGTAAGGTTGCATACGCGGGACGCCTTGGCCAGTGGTGAGTCCAGCGACCGCATAAGTATGTTGACTGCATGGCGCGAATCGCAGTATTTCACTGACAAGGAGCGCGCAGCCATCGCTCTCATCGAAGCTGTCACCCTGATCGCGGAAGGCCAAGTTCCCGAGGCTGTCTATGGTGAAGCTGCCCTGGTGCTTTCGGACCAGGAAATCTCCGCTATTGAATGGCTTGGTGTGGTGATCAATGCGTGGAACAGAATTGCCATCTCCAGCCGTTATCCTGTCAGACCTGAATGATGGCGGGCTAACAGGGCGTTCCAGCGGGACTCCGCTACGCTCCGCCGCTGAACTTTAGCGTTCGGCGACAACTACTCGAAGACCATCACATGGATAGCAAACGGAGGCTCAGACCGAAAAAGGGACCGTCCTGCAAGTGATTTACCTGGTGTTCAACGAGGGATGCTCCGCCTCATCGGGTGCGTTACTCACACGGTCCGACCTTTCTGGCGAAGCGATCCGCCCGGGACGTCTGCTTGTGGAGTTGTTGCCCGAGCCGGAAGCGGTGGGGCCTCTCGCGCTGATGCTGCTGCAGGAATCGCGGCGCGTCGCACGGACTTCGCCGATGGGCGACCTGTTCCTGCTGGAAGACCAGGACCGTTCGCTTTGGAACCGGGACCAGATCGCGGAAGGAAAAGCGTTGGTGGAAAGGGCGCTGTCGTTACGCCGCGTTGGTCCATACACACTTCAGGCGGCAATCGCGGCCGCGCATGCCGACGCGCTGAGTTAGGCTGAGATGTGACCCCGCGCGCCTGAAAACTATCATCACATTGATTGCTGTTGCGCTGCTGGCGGGCTGCGCGAGTCCCAGTCTCACAACTATCCTTCGGACAGGAGATACCACATGAGTCCGAACAAGCTGACGGTTGAAAAATACATGGACGGCTTCAATAAGAGCGATCACGCGCAAGTTTTGTCCTGCCTGACCGATGACGTTGAATGGGTAATACCCAGCGCATTTCACATTAAAGGGAAAAGAGCTTTTGACAAAGAGATTGAGAATGCCGCTTTTGTCGGGAGCCCTCACATAAAGGTCACTCGCTTGACGGAAGAGAACGACGTAGTTATCGCAGAAGGCAGCGTGCGCCCTGCCAGGAAAGCTGGCGGCTTCCTGAACGCCGTCTTCTGCGATGTTTTCGTAATGCAGAACGCAAAGATAAAGCATCTGACGTCGTATCTAATGGAAGCGAAGCAATAGAAGCACATGGATACCTTCCTTCCTCCCATCGAAGGCCAAAGGGGCTGATCTGAAGCTGGCAATTGGATTAAATCGTGCGGAATCCATGTTCATGCATGGGTATTACTTGGAACCGACGCAACTGCCTGCGACGTTGGGATACGAAGCTTCTGGGATCGTTACAGCCATAGGGGCAGATGTCGACCCCGGTTGGCTGAACAAGAGCGTATCGACGATGCCGGCGTTCCCCATGAGTCAGTACGGCGTGCTCGGCAATGAGGTCATCGTTCCGGTTCATGCTTTGGCTGAGTATCCCTCACATCTCACGCTAATCGAAGCAACTTCCATCTGGATGCAGTACATGACGGCCTACGGAGCATTGGTTGAGTTTGGCCAAGTGAAGAAGGGAGAGTTCATTCTCATCACGGCGGCTTCCAGCAGCGCAGGCCTAGCTGCCATACAGACTGTGAAGGCCGAAGGAGCCATTTCGATCACAACAACCCGCACAGGCGCCAAACGAGGCGAACTGCTTGCACTCGGCGCGACATCACGTAATTGTCACAGACGAAGAAGTCCAATGGGTTACGAATATTGGGAGCGAGCGGGATTGGCAGTTCAAAGCCGAACCGAACCCGCGGCTCAACGGCCGAGCGCTTCCCTTAGGGATGGGAAAAGTCTTGGGCGGCGGGTCCAGCATCAACGCGATGATCTGGACGCGCGGTCACAAGAGCGACTGGGATTTCTTTGCATCGGAAGCGGAAGATCGCGATAGAAAACGTCAATCCGTCTTCCGTTCGTATGTCTTCCCCTACATGGACCGGCCGAATCTCACGGTTCTCACTCACGCATTCGTCACCCGGCTAACCTTCGAGGGCAAACGAGCCACTGGCGTGGAGATTTCCCACTACGGCGGCACCCATCGCATTCGCGCGGGGCGTGAGGTGATTCTGTCGCTTGGTACGATTCACACGCCCAAGGTTCTAATGCAATCTGGTATCGGCGATCCGGCAAAGATCGGACGGCCGCGCGTCTTCGATCCTGACGTGGCCTTGGAACGCGCCATGCACGGTTTTTGGGCCAAAGGTTATGAATCGCAGTACCAGGCTTTGAGGGCAAGGAGTTCACCGATTTCCTTTCGAATGAAGTCATGCCTTGTCTTGCAAATCGGGCATATGCTTCGCTTCGATCCGGGCATCGAGTCAGCGACGATTTTGCGTCTCAAATTTCGGCCTTTCAAGAACGCTGGCGTGGAATATAACGCAGTTTCATCCGCACCTTCACGGCCGGGCAATCCTTCCGCATCTTGGA
>JAXIPG010000241.1:0-21287 GCA_045403045.1 Terrimicrobiaceae bacterium | reverse complement strand
GTCACGGCGGTAGATCTGCGATTCAAAATCCTGGATGTGTCCGTCGCGGCGCATCGCCAGAGTGAATTTGCGGCGACGATCCGGCTCGACATAAAGCTGGCGGCTGATGTCGGTCAGATCTGCGAGCAATTCTCCGGGTGAGTCGTACCCATACATCCGAGCGAGCGCCGGGTTGGCGCTCAGATATTTACCTTCCGGAGTCGTTTGAAAAATACCTTCCGTCGCGTTCTCGAAAATGCTTCGGTATTTCTGCTCGGCGCGGCGAAGAGCTTCGATGGTCTCTTCGTAACTTTGGGCTTGATCGATCTTGGCCTGCCTCATTGAATAAGACTTTCCGAGGGCTCATGACTTCCCGGAGCTTTCGGTTCTCAAAACAGCATTTGGTATGCCGAAACTGGATGTTGGGGAGCAACAGAGCAGAAAAGTAGTATAAGCAAGCAAAACGCAAGCATTTATGTGTCCAGTACTTACAAGATGTCGGCGACATGCACAAATTTAGCTCCGTTGAGGTTAACCGTGTTCCTCATAACACCCCATGGGTCGAAATGTGTCTTTTTGACCAGATTTTGACCTTCCGTAGCCCTCTTACAGAATTTCTGCTCCGTTGCTCCCGATCGACCTCCCGAAAAAGGTATTTCTCCTGGAATGAAAGAATTATTCCCGAGGTGGCGTCTGATGGGCGAGCGGTGGCCGACGCTTACGTTTTACCAACGATTCGAAAGCCTGATTGCCTTCATCCTTACGCTCATCGTAACGCTCGTCATACTGGTGGCTCTCTACCGTTTAGTCGCGGATGTGGTTGGCGGGCTGGTGTTCGGCGCCCTGAATCCGCTCGAGTATAAGGTCTTCCAGACCGTATTCGGCGAAATCATGACGGTGCTGATCGCTCTGGAGTTCAACCACACCCTCCAATACGTGGTGTCCCGGGAGCAGAGCATCATTCAAACGAAAATCGTCCTGCTCATTTCCCTTTTGGCTCTCGCGCGCAAGTTCATCATCTTGGATCTCAAAGAGACGACACCAAACGAACTGTTGGGGTTAGCGGCCGTCACCCTGGCACTCGGAATTACCTATTGGTTACTACGTGAGCGTGACGACCGTCTCGGGCTACAAACGAAAGCGCAACCAGAGAAGGCATCCGCTTCAAAGCCCCCAAGGTCTTCCCGCCCTCCCACACATTAATCCAGACCACAAAAGCGCAGCTTCCTGTGACGTCCCCTCGATGGAAGGGGCTAGGCTTGGGCTAGGCTGCATTCTCGGGATGATTACGGATCCCGGATAGCACTCTTTGTACAAACGGCGCTTTGGCCTCCGTGTACGCCTCACGATCGAGGCGAAACGTCTCGGCGAGGCGCAGCTTGAGCTCGGCGTATTCTGTGACGAGCGTAGGGCTCTGGCGCAGAGCATCGCGAAATGCGAGCCTCTGATGCCAAAGCTGGCTACCGATTGGCACCAGATGCAGATGATGAGTGCGGCGCCGAGGTGAGGGCTTGCAGAACCAATGCATGATCTCCGCCCTGTATGGGTAGTAGACGTATCCCTCAGCAGTGGCCGCCTCGATAGCCGGACGTGATGCTTCCAGCGTGAACACCGGGGCCATGATATCGATCACCGGCTTGGCGGGCAGCAGGGGCACGGCAGTGCTCCCTATGTGCTCGATTGGACCGGCGAGCCAACGGGCGAGAGCTACTTCGAGCAGCGAGCGCTCGGCTTCGAACTTCAACGGCCACAAGATATCGTAGGGCACGACTTCGACCGGCGCTTCGGGGTCGTTTGCCAATGCCTTGGTGAGGGGCGCGCTCATGCTACTTGCAGCCTAACAAGGAGAGGCTGCACGGCCCCGGCAGGAGTGAAGTGCTCTATCAAGGAATGGGAAAGCTGTGTGATCGCGAAAACGAATACAAGGTCGAAAGCAGCTCGATAAAACCTCAATTTTGTCTCATCCGATTGCCCCTTGCAGTTGTGCCTTTCGCAGCGAGTGTAGTGCCTTTTCCGTGCGCCCGACTATTCTCTTCTCTTTCCGGCTGTTGTTGCTTGCCCTTCTGATATCCGGTGGCTGGGTTCCGTTATGCGCCCGCTCGCCGATGGAGGCGCAGATCGCACGTTTGCAGAAAGAATCCCCGGACGCGGCGGAGCGGATGGAGATGGTACGCGTCCAGATTTTCCTTGATCGCGCAAACTTCCGTCCAGGAAAGATCGATGGGCTGGGAGGAGAGTTCACTCAAAAGGCGGCGGATCGCTACTGCCGGGCGAATAATCTGCCGGCGGGAACCGTGCTCGATGTCTCTGGCATTTCCTCTCCCTATCGCGAATACACCGCCACTGAGGAGGATTTGCAATGGATCGGTCCTCAGGCTTCGCAACCGCCCGAGCAGGAAAAGCTGAAGGCAATGCTTTACGCGGACCTCTGGGAGTCGGTGGCGGAGAGGTTCCATTGCGATCTCGATTTTCTTCACGAGCTCAATTCCAATGTTTCTGATGGCACGCTGGGCGCCGGTACCGTTTTCCGCGTGCCGGATGTTACCGAATTCCAGATGGCCGACGTGACCGCGCTCAAGAAGCGACTCCGCGAGGAGGAAAAAGCGAGGAAAGCCGCTGGCAACGCGCAGGCAGATGGCTCTTCTGCGACTCCTGCCTCTCCTTTGCCTTCTGAAAGCGATGCGCCCTCTCCAACGCGTCGCATGGAACTGCTGCGAGGCGAGCGGCTCATAGAGCTCTATGAAAACGACCAGCTCATTGCGTGCTTCCCGTGCACTCCCGGCTCGAGCCAGGTGCCCGTTCCGATAGGCACGTGGAAGGTCTCCGCAAATATTCTGATGCCGCACTTCCGATGGGACAAGTCGGTCCTTGAGAATGGAGTGCGCAGCGAGAACGCACATAACCTGCCGCCAGGGCCCAACAATCCTGTCGGCATTGTGTGGATGGCGATCAACCGTCCCAGCGTGGGCATGCATGGGACTCCTACGCCGGACCGAATCGGCAGGAACGAAAGTCATGGCTGTATCCGCATGGCAAACTGGGATGCCTTCGTGCTCAGTCAGCTCGTTGCTAAAGGAACGCCGGTTGAGGTGAAGTGAGAACTTGTCACTTAGAGCAAATTGTCGCGACGATGTCCTCATCGCCGGCCGTGAGGACACGGTCGCTACAGCAGCGGCATTCATCGCGCTACCCGGGATTCCCTTAAATGGACCGTATTGGGATTAGGTCCGCCTTCGCGCTGAATGCCTGTCATTAGCTCGCAGTTCGATCCGCCCTGGGCGCTGCGCAACGGGCATTTGCAAACGATCCTGCCGGCCCTTTTGAGGTGGCGGACGAGCGTCGCTTACCAGCGCGAGCGTCTGGAGCTGGCCGACGGCGATTTCCTGGACCTGGACTGGCTGCCATCGGGAAGCGACCGGCTTGCGATCCTCTCGCATGGTCTCGAAGGATCTTCTCGCGATGTCGTGATGCGCGGAATGGCGGCAGCCCTGCACCGGGCCGGATGGAATGTCCTTGCCTGGAATTATCGCGGCTGCAGCGAAGAAATGAACCGGTTGCCACGACTTTATCACAGTGGGGAGACAACCGACCTTGCGACAGTCGTCGAGCACGCTGCAGAGCGCTTTCCGATTTTGACGCTGGTCGGGTTCAGCCTGGGCGGAAATATCGTACTAAAATATCTTGGTGAAGCGCGACCCCATGCGGCAGTGGTCGGCGCCGTCGCTCTTTCGCCTCCCGTCAATCTCGCCGTCAGCGCGCGAGCGCTGGATCAGCGACGGGGCAATCGCATTTACCTGAGGCGGCTGATCGCAAGCCTCGTGCGCAAGGTGAAAGCCAAGGCCAGACATTTCCCAGAACGTATTGATTTGAGCCACACAAGAGGCATTCACGGGTTCGAGGACTTTGACGGCCGATTCACAGCGCCCGTCCATGGCTTCCGGGATGCTGCGGACTACTGGACGAAATGCAGTTCGCAGCAGTTCCTGCCTGCGATCACTGTGCCGACTTTGATATTGAGCGCTCAGGATGACCCTTTTCTGACCTTGGAGTCCTTTCCTTTCGCAGAGGCGGAGCAAAGTGCGCGGCTCTTTCTAGAGGCGCCTGAAACTGGTGGGCATTTGGGTTTCTTTGATTCCTGGAATGGCGGCCAAACCTGGGCGGAACGGCGGGTGATAGAATTTCTGAACAACGCGGCCGCAGCCTGATTGAAGGAATTTGCGGGGATGCCTCCTCTTGCTGATATTTCGCCCATGCCTCGTCGTTTCGACCATATCGATCTTCGCGTTCCCGATCTCGCGCAGGTAACCGACTTCTATCGAAAATTGCTTCCTGCCTTGGGGTTTAAAAAGGACCTCACAGTGTCCGGCTGGCTTCAATATTATGCCGAAGGAGAAGGCGCGACCGAATTTTTTGGCGTGACCGAGTCGCGCGCTCATGTGGCAAATGAGAATCGGATCGCCTTCTGGGCGTCCAGTGTCGCCGAAGTCAACGATATCGCGCGATTCCTCCACGAAATTGGCGCAAGAAACATCGAAGGTCCTGATTACGACGAGTCGCCTGTTTACTACGCCGTATTCTTCGAGGATCCTGCCGGCAACCGGCTCGAGCTTTGCTATCGTCTGACGAATTGACCTCGACACGGAAAACTGCTCGCGCGAAGGAGCAAGTCTCAATGCGAGGGCCGAAGCAAACTGCTGGGATTGCCGAAAAAGCAAAACGGATACCGTCAGCGCCCGCAATGTGATAGCCGCGACCATATCCGGCTTTCGCCTTGGGCATTACCTCGGAAAAGAGCCCATGAACCGACGACAATAAGACGCACGCCCCCATCTCTGAGCTTCCGCACGATCTCGGTCGTGGCGCGACGATTCGAGATTTTTTTTCAGAAAAATTTCAGGTACTTCTCAACACCGGACCAATTTTTCTAATTTACTCATATACAGTGTCGTATAATATAAGATTTTATCATCTTGTGTTCGCAAATGCACACTCGAAGGGACTTTCGGATCCCGGCCGGCCTTGACTCGCTCCGATTTGTGCCCGAGGGGGTGGGCATGCGAAATGACTTCGCCTTAATCGCGGACGGGCCCGACCCTAGCCGCCCAACGAGTCGTCTCCTGAGGAAGGAAAGAAGCCTGAGGTTGCGAAACACGTCGTTTTGAGGGCAATTCGAGGAAACTCCTCCTCCCTCAGTATTCTGCCGTCTAGCGAGGCCTCCCGACCGATTGAAACCGGTCGAATTCCGAGTCTCGATGGTTTGCGGGGCGTAGCCATCGTGTTGGTTCTCTTCCAGCACCTCTGGCATACGTTGCCGGGATTTCTTTCGCCTCTCGGCCTTTTCGCCGGAAATGGAGGATTGGGTGTCAGCATCTTTTTTCTTCTGAGCGGATATCTCATCTACTCGCTCAGTGTGCGGGAGTATCAGAAGAGCGGGGGATTTGATTGGAAACAATTCTACATCCGTCGAGTACTGCGAATCTTCCCATGTTTTTATTTTTACATTCTGGTGATTCTGGCCCTGGCGCACTTCGGATGGATCACCGTGACGGATCGGACGATTCTTGCGGCCTCAACTTTCACTCTTAACTATCATCATCTGTGGGATCCTTGGCCGGCCGGTCTTGATTATCCCGTTATCGGGCATTACTGGACCCTTGCGCTGGAAGAGCAGTTCTATCTGACGTGGCCTCTTCTCATGGTCCTTTTCGCCCGGAGGAAGCTTGTTGCGACCTTGGCAGGATTCATTGTCATTGCGCCCGTGATCCGGATCGCTTGTTATTTTCTCGCGCCGGATTCGCGGCCGCAGATTGGCATGATGTTTCATACCGCTTTCGACTCGATCGCTGCCGGAGTACTCCTTGGAGAGTTGCTGCGAATGCCTGATACGAGGGCAAAGTTACAAAACCTGGCTTCCAATCGCTGGATATTGGGCACAGCCATCCTCTATCCGGCCATTGTGTCTCCGCTTCTCGGCCTTCATTTCAGGGGAGCCTATTCGATCACTGTTGGCAAGACCCTCGATGTCATCTGTATTGGACTTGTGCTTATTTCGGCGGTTTCGCAGCCTGGGACGCTGCTGTTCCGCTTCTTGAATTGGCGCCCGCTTGCCTATGTCGGCGCGCTATCCTATAGCCTTTACGTTTGGAACAATCTCTTTCTGAATGGAGAAACAGGCTGGGTCGTCAATGCGTTTCCTCTTAACCTGGTGTGCGTAATCGGAATGGGCCTCTTCTCCTACTACCTGATCGAGAAGCCGTTTCTTAAACTGAAGGACTACTTTCACAAACCGAGGCAGTCAAAGTCGATCAAGGCCGGCAAAGAATTGGCTGCGGCAGTTTAGAGCAAATGCCGAAAGAAATTTCCATTTCTTGCAACATTTGCTCTACTTCACCTTGAGCAGCTCGACTTCGAAGATCAGCGTCTCATCGGGTCCAATGACTCCGCCCGCGCCGCGCGGGCCATAGGCGAGATTTGAAGGAATGAAGAATTCGTACTTCGCCCCCTCCTTCATGAGTTGGACACCCTCCGTCCAGCCGGGAATCACCCGATTGAGGGGAAATTCGATCGGCTGACCTGCCTTGTAGGAGCTGTCAAACTCCTTGCCGTTGATGAGCGTACCGCGGTAATTGACCGCAACAACGTCCGTCGCCGTCGGGGTCTTGCCCGAGCCTTCGCGGAGCACCTTGTATTGAAGACCGGAGGGTGTCGTCTTGACGCCTTCCTTTGTGGCGTTTTCCTTGAGAAAACGCTGACCATTTTCGAGAGCAGATTGTGCCATTACGAAAGAAGCGAAGGTGAGAGTTGCGGCTATGACTAGGGATGCGATGCGCATAGAGCCACCACTACGCCAGAAGGAAGCGGCGAGCAATCCCGTGAAATCAATAGGGACCGCGAATGAAAGGCTCGACCGCGCTCTGGTAATAGTTTTCCAGCCGGTCATGGAGTTGGCGCGAGAGCTCGGGGAGATCGGAGACCCGTGCGTTCTGCTTTGCTTGCTCTACGGAGCTCGCGCCCGGGATGATCACTGACACCGCAGGGTAGTCGAGAATCCACCGCTGTGCGAGCTGCACCATGCTCAAGCCTTCCGGCACGAAGGCCTTCATCTCCTCGGCCAGCTCCACTCCTTTTTCAAAGGGAATACCCGCGAAGGTCTCGCCCACATTAAACTGCTGCCCGTCACGGTTGAAATAGCGATGATCGTTGACGCCGAATTTCGTGTCTTTGGTGAACTTGCCTGAAAGCAATCCGCTGGCGAGCGGTAGCCGCGCGATGATGGCCACTCCCTTGTTCCTCGCCTGCGGAAAGAGAGTCTCAATCGGCTTCTGGCGAAAGATATTGAAGATGATCTGCAGCGAGGCGAGGCCCGGTTGCGCGATGCAAAGCAGGGCCTCATCCATGGACTCAACGCTCGCCCCGAAATTCCTGATTTTGCCTTCCTTCTGCAATTTGCGCAGCCACTCGAAGATCTCGCCCTGGCGCATAACCTCAGTCGGAACGCAATGAAGCTGGGTGAGATCAATTGCCTCGACGCCGAGCCTGGCGAGCGACGCCTCGATGGCAGCCCGAACTCCGCGCTCAGTGTAATTGTCCGGATAAAGGTCCGGCGTGCGGCCAAGTTTTGTGGCGACAAAGACCTCCTTCGAACTTTGCTTCAAGAAACGCCCGATCAGACTCTCGCTGCGCCCGCTCCCGTAAACGTCAGCCGTGTCAAAAAACGTCACGCCGGAATCCAGCGCCGCACCAAGGATCGCCAACGCTTGTTCATCCGAGACATCTCCCCAATCCGCACCGCCAAGTTGCCAGCAGCCGAGACCTACTTCGGAGATTTCACCGGTATTGCCAAAAGGTCGTTTTTTCATGCGTTAAAAGCGAGATACCCAAGAATCTTTTGAAATCCATTGGGACGTGGGAGCTTTGCAGAACGCCGACCGTCTTGTCCAATCCACAATGTGTCAATCCACGACCGACCGAACGCAACGCGGTCCGCTGGATTAGCGTGTCTAGCTAGGGAAAGCGGATTTCCAGCGTGCCGCAAAGCCGCTTCGAGAGATCAATCGGATCAGCGATGCTTACATCGGAGGGATCGACCTGATACGACCAAACTTCAAAGTTTGAGAGAAGCGCCTGTCCATACACGGTGGTAAAGGCGCAGTTCACCGCGTCGTAGCCCGAGCAGATGCGGATGCGACCCACCCGCGGCTGGTTGAATCGGGCGTCGAAGACCTGCCACCTGCCGCCAAGATAGACTTCGCAATAGGCGTGAAAATCGTTCGGGGTGCCAGGGTCCTCAAAGCCGATATCCGGCACGTAGCCGCTGACGTAGCGGGCAGGAAGATTGAAGGTTCGACAGAGTGCGACGGCGGTATGGGCAAGGTCGCGGCAGACACCGTAGCCGCGTTGGATGATGTCATAGGCCGAGAGATTCGGGCTGCCTGAGAGTGTGCGATACTCGATGTTCCGGTGCAGCCAATTGATGATCCCCAGGACCCTCTCAATACCGTGGGGGACATGGCCGAAATTCTGCCACGCGAAGTCGAGCAATTTATCGGAATCGCAATAGCGCGTCGGCAAGGTGTAACGCAGGATTGAAGCAGGCAACTGGTGGGGTGGGATGGGCTGGTCAAGCCATGCGAAGTCCTCGCGCAGGCTGGGCACCATCACGATGGCATCGTAGCGCAGGACGTTTCGTCCGGGTTTGAGAATGAGGCGGTAGACGATATTGAAGTGGTCATCCTCAAATTCTGTGGCCGTCAGCTCCGGCTGGAAGTGGAAGCTCTCCTGGCGGATAGATTGCAAAGCACCGTGCCTGGGCTTGAGGTTGACGAGCGCCGGAGCTTCGGCGGTGACATCGTAAATCAGCTCACACCCCACGCGAACTGCAAGGTCGAGGGCGGGCGCTGAGAATGAAGATTGGCTGTTCATGAGCTGTGAGATGTGCGACTCTTGCACAGTCGTAGATCGGCGCACCTTCCGCTCGCCATCACCGGTGCACAACAGAAAAGATTCTGAACCAACCCGGTCAGGCGCCGACCAATTCCTGCAAATCCTTCGTTGAAAGTCCCTCCAAGGCTGCCTCAGCGTCCACGGTGCCCTCGAGCAATTCGCGCTTTTTCTCTTGCATCCGCAAGACCCGTTCCTCAACGGTGTCGCGGGCGATGAGTTTGATCGACGTGACGATCCGTTGCTGGCCGATGCGGTGGGCGCGGTCGGTAGCCTGAGCTTCAACGGCGGGATTCCACCAGGGATCGAAGTGAATGACAGTGTCGGCCGCGGTGAGGTTGAGTCCCACGCCGCCCGCCTTAAGGCTAATGAGAAAGAGCGGGATTCGCTCATCGTTCTGGAAACGGTCTACGACTTCCTTGCGATTTCGTGTTGAACCATCCAGCCGGCAGAATGAAATCCCAGCCTCCCCCAGCGCCCCGGCAATGATGTCGAGCATGGCGGTGAATTGGCTGAATATCAGCGCGCGATGACCGCCGTCGATCGTTTCCCCCACGAGTTCGAGCAGGGCACTGAGTTTCGAAGAGGAAGCGTCCTCCGCGCCGAGGAGCCGCAGGTCGCAGCAGGCCTGCCTTAAGCGGAGCAAGGCCGTGAGCACGCGCATGCGGGCGGCGCCGGAGGATTGGTCGCGGAGTTCATCGAGCTGTGCGCGCGCGGCTTGCTGGAGCTGCGTGTAAGCGGTCTTTTGTTCAGGACTCAATTCGATTTCGATGACTTGCTCGATTTTGTCGGGGAGCTCGGCGAGGATTTCTTGCTTGCGCCGGCGCATCAGGTAGGGCTCAAGGCGGCGGGAAAGACGTTGCCAAACGGCGCCGCGCTCGCCGTTCAGCAATGGAGTTTCATACCGATCCTTGAAATCCTGGCGGCTGCCAAGATAGCCGGGCAGAAGAAACTCGAAGAGCGACCACAGGTCGCGCAGCGAATTCTCCACAGGTGTGCCGGTGAGGATGAAGCGGCTCTGCGCGGTCAGCGCGCAGGCGGCCTTGGCGTTTTGGCTGTCAGGGTTCTTGATATGCTGCGCCTCATCAAGCACGACCGCGGCAAAGGTCATCGCCTTGTAACGTTCGATGTCACGCCGCAGGAGGGCGTAGCTTGTAATGATCAGACGGTAAGCGGGAATCGCTGCGAAGCGCTTCTCACGGTCCGGGCCATCAAGGGAAAGCACCGAAAGGTCCGGCAGAAAATGCTGCGCTTCGCGCTTCCAGTTCCAGACCAGCGAGGAGGGACACACGACCAAGGTCGTTCCCGGAAGAGCCTCGATGATGGCAAGGGTTTGCACAGTCTTTCCAAGGCCCATTTCGTCAGCGAGCAGAGCGCCCAGACGGCTGCGCGCCCTCGCGAGGAGCCATTCAGCACCTTGAATCTGATACGGGCGAAGCTTTTCCTTCAACGCACCAAGCTCGACGCTCACAGAATGGGCAGCAGAGATCTTTCCGCCGGTGGCGCCAGGGATGCCAAGCCCCTCCGTCGAACCCTTCCATTGCGAAATGCTGGCCTCCAGGTATCCGCTGCAGGCGGTCGGGACACGGTAGCCGCCGCGTTCCTGCCGAGGATTGCAGTCGCGCAACACCTCCTCGAGATCGGCGGCAAGCGCCGCATCCGCCACAGCCACCCGCCCATCCTTTAGCCGAACGTGACCCCGACCGGTCTGTAACAGCCGGCTCAGGTCAGCGGAGGAAAAGACGGCATCCTTGCCTGCCGTGTAATGCACATGAAAATCCAGCCAGCCGTCGCCTTGTTCGCGGATGGCGAATTGCGGCTCAATGCGCACAAGATCTCGAGTCACGTGCCGGAAGCGCTCGCCCTCCTTGACCTGCCAGCTTTCCTTCAACTTTGGAAGCCCTGTCGCGAAAAAGCCGATCACCGCCTCCTCACCCCGAAGAACCGCTTTGCCCCTGTCCTCGGCGAACCCGCATTCCAATAGTCGTGCCAACGCTTCGGCTTCCTTTGCGGAATTCGCGACGTTCGGCTGGGAATAGCGAAAGCGGATTTCCGCTTCGAGATGCCGGAGCGAGCCCTCGATAGCGAGTTCCACGCAAGGCGTTTCGTCAGTTTGTTGAACCGACGATTTCCTCATTGTCGTCTCCGGGCGCGAGGACGCGCCCGCTGGTTGGACAGGCTTTATCACCTGCAAACCGACAGCCAGCGAATGCGCGCAAATAATCCCTCTCACTCGCGAATCGCGACAAGAGCAAAGGTTTTCCACGTCGATGGAATTTCGCAGCTTCAGACCGGCCAGGAACTGTCTGCCGCCCTCGATCAGCTTGCCTTTCAAGACTGGCGGCTCGTAAGCCGCTTCGATCACACGCCCTGCCGCATGGAGGAGCCGAGCCTCCTTGAATGCCTGCCAGCCGCCCATCGAAAGAAGGAGTTTTTCCGTAAGTTCCACAAATCAACCTCGTTTCTCAACCGCGATCTATCCACAAGATGAGAGTTCGATTTCAAGTAGACAGGCTGCTAGCAGCGAAAAATGAGAAGGCAATGTGCCACATTAAAGGCCCGATGCGAAGCGCCTTGAACAGCAAATGTGGCTCGATTTCGTGACATATGAGCTTGCTTGCAAGAGGCGTTCTCTACAAGTTCCAAGGCAAGCATGGCACTTGTCGTCAAACGTCCAAAATTGAGTCTCCCAGAACGGCTTTACCTGCCCGCGATCGTCGCCGGGCTGGCGATCACTTTGAAGCATCTCAGGAAACTCGTCTCGGGCAAGACCAAGGTGACAATGCAGTATCCCGAACAGCGCTGGGACTCCCAACTTCCCTCTTGGTATCGCGGCGCCCCGGCATTGGTGAAGGATGAACACGGCAAGGATCGCTGCGTGGCCTGCCAGCTCTGTGAATTCATCTGTCCACCGCGTGCAATCACTATCGTGCCTGAAGAAATCCCCCCTTCGGATCCCTGGGCAAAGGTCGAGAAGCGCCCCAAGGAATTCGAGATCGACATGATCCGCTGCATCTATTGTGGCTTGTGCGAGGAAGTGTGTCCCGAGCAGGCCATCTTCCTCAAGAAGGATTACTCGATTACGGGTTACACCCGCGAAGAGATGGTGAATGACAAGGAAAAACTCTTGGAGATGGGCGGGGTAATGGAGGGGCTGGTTTATAAGTGGAACGAAAAAAAATAGCCCTGTCCGGCGGGCACTGCTAAAAACCCATCCGCTTCCCGCTCACCTTATGCAGCTTGTTCTCTTCTGGGTTTTCGCCGTGTTGATGCTCCTTTTCGGTGCGGCTGTTGTTTGTCTGCGGAACCCGGTCTCGAGCGCATTGAGCCTCGTCATGTCCTTTGTTTTTTTGGCCGCTCTTTTTATCACGCTGGATGCCTTCTTTATCGGCGTGGTGCAAGTGCTCGTTTATGCCGGGGCGGTGATGGTGCTCTTTCTCTTCATCATCATGCTTCTGGATCTTCGCAGCGAGCGACCGCGGCGTCTCAATATTGGGGCATGGACCGGCGGCGGACTGGTGGTCTTCGGATTTGTCGGCCTTTTAGGCAAGGTCCTGTCGTCGGAACCGCGATTCGATATGGAAAAGCCGCTGGTCTCGAGTCCGCAAATCAGTGACGTCTCTGCCGTCGGGGTAACGCTCTTCCGCCATTTCAATCTGCCTTTTCAAATTATTGGCGTCCTCCTCTTGGTGGCGACCGTTGGCGTCGTCATCCTGAGCAAGAAGGAACTGAAATGACTCCCACGCTCGGCCAATACCTCGCCGTCAGCGGCCTGCTTTTCATCATTGGGCTGGCCGGAGTCATTCTTCGGCGAAACATTCTCATCATCTTCATGTGCCTTGAGCTCATGCTCAACGCGGCCAACCTTTCCCTGGTGGCGTTTTCCCGCTACAACCTGACCATCGCGGGTCTGCCGAACTATAGCGGGCAGGTGCTCGTATTTTTTGTCATTACCGTGGCCGCGGCGGAGGTCGCCGTGGGTCTGGCAATCATTGTAGCCCTCTTTCGCGCCAAACGGACAACCCACGTCGAGGATCTGGACAGCCTGAAATTCTAATGAATACCGCGACGGTTCCGTGGATCATCCTGTTCGCACCCCTTGTCGCGGCGGCCCTCATCCTTCTCTTCGGCAAATATTCGAGAAGGCTTAGCGCCGGACTGGCCATCGGCGCCGCGCTGCTTTCCTGGGCATTGAGTTGGTGGCTTTTCTTCCAACCAGGCGAAGTAGGGCCCAATCAGCTTCTCTGGATCAACATCCCTGATGTCTTTACCGTTCCCATCGGCATGACCATCGACCCGCTGAGCAGAACCATGCTCGTGGTTGTGAACACGATTGCACCTCTGGTTTTCATCTATTCGATCGGCTATATGGCTCACGAGGAAGGCTACTGGCGCTATTTCGCCGGGCTGGCGCTTTTCCTGTGTTCCATGCTCGGCATTGTGCTCGCCAACAACTTCGTGATGATGTTCATCTTCTGGGAGCTTGTCGGCCTGAGCTCGTACATTCTTATCGGCCACTACTACAGCAAGGCGTCCGCCGCGGATGCCTGCAAGCAGGCCTTCATCGTAAACCGCATCGGCGACTTCGGCTTCATGCTGGGGATCCTCACGCTCTGGTTTGCGACGGGTTCGGTCGTATTCGGAGAAATTTTCGCGAAGGTGCCGCTTCTGGAATCCCAGGGAAACTACTTGACCATCGCTTGCATTCTTGTCTTCTGCGGAACAATCGGCAAATCCGCGCAGCTTCCACTCCATGTGTGGCTTCCCAACTCGATGGAAGGTCCGACGCCGGTCTCCTCGCTACTCCACGCGGCAACAATGGTTGCGGCCGGTGTGTACATGCTCGCCCGCATCTTCCCCCTTCTCGTCGCGGCTCCGATTGCCCGCGACGTTATTGCCTGGTTTGGCGCGATCACTTGCCTGGCCGCCGCCCTCATGGCGACGCAGCAGAACGACATCAAGCGCATCCTTGCCTACTCGACGATTTCCCAATTGGGCTACATGGTCCTGGGAGCGGGCGTCGCCCCGGTTCCGGACGTGCCGATGTTTCACCTGTTCACGCACGCCTTCTTTAAATGCCTTCTCTTCCTATGCGCCGGATCGGTGATCGTCGCTCTGCACCATGAGCAGGACATCTGGCACATGGGCGGACTGAAAGGAAAGACTCCGGTGACATTCGCCTGTCTCATCGTGGGAACCCTTGCATTGAGCGGGTTCCCGGGTTTCAGCGGTTACTTCAGCAAAGATCTTATCATCGCCTGGGCGGTTGTCGAAAAACCGATCCTTGGCTGGATCGCTGTCGTGACGGCAGGGCTGACCGCCTTCTACATGTTCCGGCTCCTGGCTGTGGTTTTTCTTGGAACGCCGCGGGGCGATCATGCCGAGCATGCCCGCGAATCGCCCCTGGTGATGATCATCCCGTTGATACTGCTGGCAATACCCGCCTGGGCCGCAGGCTATGGGCAGGTCGAAAAGTTCTTCTTCCACATCGAAGAGCCCGAGCACGTTCCCGAAATCCTGCATTACGTTCTTCTGGCAATGTTTTTCGTTGGAGCCGGCTTTGCGCTGTTCCTCTATCGCAAGCCGGCAACAGACCCGGTCTCCATCCCGCTCTTCGCCAACCGGCTGTACATCGACGACTTTTACGATTGGCTTGTGAAGACCGTGCAGGACGGTCTGGCTTTGTTGAGTGGCTGGGTGGACCGTTGGATTGTTGACCTCTTTGTCGCGCAGATTCCGAGCCGGTTCACATGGGCGTGCGGATACATCCTGCGCTTTCTTCAGATTGGAAATATCCAAGCCTACGCGTTCTTCTTTGGCGCGGGAGTCGTCGGCCTAATTTACCTCCTGCTTGCATGATGAGTCCCCTCTTCTGCCTCGTTCTCCTTCCCGTCGCAGGCGCGGCGCTGATCATCGCCGGAACCCATGCGCGACAGACGGCCATCACGGCAGCGGCGCTCAATTTCCTGGCGAGTCTGATAATCTTCGGTGCGTGCGAACCCGATGGCGGCTTTCAATTTATCAGCTCGTTCCCGGTTGTGGCCTCGCTCGGCGTTCACTTCACACTCGGAGCGGACGGTCTGAGTGTGGCGATGCTGCTGCTATCGACCGCGGTGACGCTGGCCGCGGTGTGCATCACGCGGACGCCGCCCAAAAACGGGAATTGGTTCTATGCAAGTTTGCTATTCATTTCCGCCGGGGCAATCGGAGCCTTCGCATCGGTTGACGCCTTCTTCTTTTACATGTTCCATGAGCTGGCGCTCATTCCGACCTTTCTTCTCATCGGAATCTGGGGGTCTGGCGACCGGCAGGCGGCGGCATGGAAGATTACGATTTATCTCGCCTTTGGCAGCTTCGTTCTCCTGATCGGCCTGATCGGCCTTTATCTCAGCATGCCCGAAGACGTCCGCACCTTCGACATGCGCGGGATTGCCGAAATGGCTTCGTTGGGCCTGGTTCGACCCAGCGCCACAGTTTATCTGCTGCTTTTCCTTGGCTTCGGGATTCTTGTTTCGCTCTTTCCCTTTCACACATGGGCTCCGCAAGCCTACGCATCCGCGCCTGCGCCTGCCGCCATGCTCCATGCGGGGGTGCTGAAAAAGTTCGGCCTTTACGGCATCCTCCGTCTGGTGACTCCGGTCTTTCCGCCGCAAATAGCGGCGCCATTCAACACCTTTCTTCTCGTTCTCCTTATCGGGAACATCCTCTATGTCGGCTTAGTGACGATCTCGCAACGCAAGCTGGATCTCATGCTGGGCTACTCGAGCGTGATGCATATGGGCTACCTTTTCCTGGGTATCCTCTCCTGGAAGACACTCGGCCTGACAGGCGCCGCGGTCATGCTGGTCGCGCACGGGCTATCCATCGCCGCGCTGTTCGCGCTCAGCGGAGAATTGCGCGAACGCACCGGAACGCTCGATTTCTCGGAGCTTGGAGGACTTGCCAAAACGATGCCGACCTTCGGGCTGCTCTTTGGATTCGCTGCCATGGCTGCCGTTGGCCTTCCTGGTTTCGCCAATTTCGCGGGCGAGCTTATGGTCTTTTTTGGCGCCTTCTCAGCCGGAACACCCGTCAAGAGTGGCTTCAACGAGTTTCAGATCGCGACCGTCGTTGCCGTCTGGGGCGTTGTGATTTCCGCAGTTTATATGTTGCGCTCCTATCGGCGGATCTTCATGGGGCCAATCGTCGAGAAATGGAAAGCCTTGCCCGACATTGCCGCGCTGCCGCGGCTTTGCGTCGTAGGGCTCATCCTGCTTCTTCTCATTGCCGGATTTTTCCCTCAAGTTCTCATCAGCTACATCGCTCCCGCGCTGATCTGGCCATGACCTCGGTTCCTCCTTTTTCCCTTGAAATCTGCGTGGTGTGCGTCGGGATCTTCTTGCTGATGCTGGATTGCTTCACGAAACTCGACAAACGCTCGATTGGTCTGGCAGCGATCTCAGGGCTCCTCGCCATTTTGGTCCTTTCGTTCCTGACCGGACCAATGCCCAAGGGCGTAATTCCGCAGGATTTTTACCTCACGGATCCACTGGCTTTCTTCTTCAAGCGGTTCCTGCTGATTTCGACCATGCTGACGATCGGCCTGGGGATGGATTACGCCCCGATTTATGAACGCTTCATCCCTTCCGGCGGCCCGCAAGCGGGTTTAGGAGAGTTTTTCATTCTGCCAATTTTCACTTGCGCTGGGCTTATGTGGATGGTCTCCGCTGCGGACTTCATTATGATCTTCGTTTCGCTGGAGCTAGTGACAATCAGCTTTTACGTGCTCGTGGCGAGCATGCGAAAGAACACAGGCAGCCTTGAGGCAGGCGTGAAGTACTTGATCCTTGGCGCGCTGTCCACAGGCTTCATCGTCTACGGGATCACCTGGATTTTCGGGATCACAGGCCAGACTGCGTTGCGCGGGATTCGCGAAGCGCTGCCGCTTCTTTCGCAGGGCTACCTGGTAGCGGTGCTCTTCGGGCTCGGCCTTGTGCTCGTCGCTCTGGGATTCAAGATTGCCGCGGCGCCGTTCCAATTCTGGGTGCCAGACGTCTATCAGGGTGCGCCAACCCCGATCACCGCCTTTCTTTCCGTCGGATCGAAAGCAGCCGGTTTTGTTGTGCTCCTACGAGTTCTCGAGCCGTTTTTTGTCATTCCCAGCATTGAACGAAGGCTCCTCATCGTCCTTACTGTTCTAGCCGCCCTTACGCTGATCTATGGCAATCTCGCGGCGATGCCCCAGACCAATCTCAAACGCCTTCTCGCGTATTCGAGCATCGCACACGCCGGTTATCTTTTGGTCGGCGTGGCAAGCTTTGCAGGCGGGGCTACAGGTCCGGCAATTGCGTTCTATCTCGCCGGATACCTGCTGATGACCTTTCTTGCCTTTCTTGTCCTGCAGCACGTCGCAAAGGCATCCGGCGGCGACGATATTTCAGATTTCAATGGACTCGGCAGACGATCCCCCGTGCTTGCCCTCGGTATGCTTCTGGCCATGCTTTCGCTCGCGGGCCTTCCCTTCACTGTCGGCTTCCTGGCGAAGTTTTTCATTTTCGAAGCGGCCATGCGTAGCCACCAATACCTTCTCGTCTTCATCGGCGCCGTCACCGTCGCCAGTGGCTTTTACTATTATCTCAAAGTGGTGCGCGCCATGTATTGGCAGCCCGCGCCCGACGGCGCATCGGCGATCCCTGTGCCAGGCTCCAGCAAATTTCTTATCGCTCTGTTCTGCGCCGGAATCATCCTGCTGGGCGTATTTCCACAGCCGCTGCTCGCGATGCTTCAGTAAAGTTCGACCGGCGAACGTTTACCGTTCTCTGGGCTTCGCTGCGCGGCCTTCTGCGCGCCCAAGGTCGAAACGCGCAAGTCCCAGATTTCAGCATCCAACGCGAGGAAGGCTGTTTCACCAAACGCATCCGGAGGAACTAGGCGTGATTTGAATTTCGCAACGCCGGCGAGGGCGGGTTCGATTTCTACGGCAGGCAGGCCTTCCAGCGTACTCTTGGCTTGGGCCGCAAGCTCGATACGGTGGCAGATCATCAGCAAGTCATTTCCGGCCGCGACGCCCCTCTTCATGGTCTCCTCAAAACCGTAGTGGTTGAGAATGGCACCCATGTCGAGGTCGTCAGTCATGATCAGCCCCTCGAAGCCCATGTCGTCACGCAAGAGTCCCTTAATGAGAGCTGGAGACAGCGAGGCAGGCAGCTTGGCGGGATCGAGGCCCGAGACGCTGATATGGCCGATCATCATACTGTCCACCTTAGCGGTAAAGCTACGGAACACGGCGAGTTCGTGTTCTTCCATGGCCTCGCGCGAACGCTCAATCACCGGAAGCCCGTGATGCGGATCGAGGGCTGCGGAGGCATAGCCGGGGAAGTGTTTGCCGCAACTAAGAATTCCGGTGGCGCGCAAGCTCTCATTGAAGGCGCCGGCCTTTTCGATAACTTCTGCCGCAGTGCGTCCGTAACAGCGGCCTTTAAGGGAGTTATCGGCTTCGTCGTCGAAGGAAATGTCAAGAACCGGGCAGAGATCGAGATTGAAGCCGAAGAGGCGTAGCAGGCGTCCGGTGATGTCGCCATGCCTGCGAATCAGCGCGATGTCGCCGTTGTCGCGGAGTTGCTGGGCGTTTGGAGGTTCGTTGCCAATAAGTTTGAGACGCGAAACGCGGCCACCTTCCTGATCGATAGTGATGATGGGTTCGACGTCACTCAAATCGCGGAGATCGTCGATGAGTTTGCGAAGCTGCGCGGGCGTCTTGATATTGCGTGCAAAGAGGATGAATCCCCCTGGCTGAAGCTTTCGGAAGTGGTCGGCAGTCACGGTGTCGAGCTCAAGACCCGGAACGCCGACGAGCAAGAGTTGACCCGGATCGCTCGATGGCATAAGTGCGTGAATACACAACCACGTGTTGAAACCAAATGAAAAGATTGGCCTCTACGGCGGGAGCTTCGATCCTGTTCACAATGGACACCTCATTCTCGCCCGCGATGCCATGGAGCGCCTGGAATTGGACAAGGTGGTCTTCCTTCCGGCATGCATTTCTCCCCACAAGCTCGACCGCCCTCCCGCCCCGCCTGAGGCGCGGTGCCAGATGTTGGCCGCCGCAATCGCCGACGAGCCACACTTCGAGATGGATCCCTGCGAAATCGAACGCGAGGCGCCCTCGTTCACAGTAGATACCGTGCAGCTTTTTCGCAAACGCTATCCCGGCGCGAAATTCTACTATTTCATCGGCGATGACAATTTGCCCGAACTCGACACTTGGAGGAACATTGCGAACCTCCGCGAGTCGGCGCAGTTCGTGGTACTCTCGCGCGCCGGAATGCCGTTCTTGTCTGAATTTCCTACCATCACGAGGCACATCGAGATTTCCTCGACGGAGATTCGCAATCGCGTTGCCCGCGGACTCTCCGTGCGTTACATGGTGCCCCTGCCTGCCTGCGACGTGATCGCAAAGCTCGGACTTTACCGCAATGATTGACGGCGAGACGCTGTCCCGCGCTTGCGCCGTGGCCGCGGTTGACAAGAAAGCCGGGGATATCGTCGTCCTCGACCTGCGCGGCATCTCCACGTTTACCGACTACTTTGTGATCTGCTCGGCGACGTCGGAGCCCCAACTGAAGGCCATTTCAAGCTCGATACGCGAACAGGTCCGGGAGGAATTTGGACGCAAACCGATTTCGGAGGATGGTTATCCCGCAAGCCAGTGGATCATCCTCGACTACGGCGACGTGATCGTTCACCTTTTCCAAGGCGAGAAGCGAGAATTTTATTCCTTGGAAAGCCTTTGGAGCGATGCGAAACGCGTCGCGCTGGAAGCTTGATTTGCTCCTGAGAGCGAATGCTTGTCGGTTTGCAAACGCCGGAAGCCAGTGTAAATTCGTGTTTGAATCTCCACCTGAGATGAACTTGATCGAGGACATCGAGGTTGTCTGCCCGTATTGCGGATCATCCTTCACCATCGAGGCCGATACGGAAGGCGGGTCTTACTCCACAATTGAGGACTGTGCCGTCTGCTGTCGGCCTATTGCTATCTCCATCCGGTGTCACCCCGGCGAGGTCGAGGCGGTTGAGGCTGAGCCGGGATAAACCCTCGCATTCGCCCAGCACCGTGAGAGCGAACTCCGAGGATGGCACACTGTGACAGCCCACTCCCATTTCCGGACCGACTCTGTTTTGAAGATGCGCCCAGTGGCTTGCGCTCCATGCACTTTAGGGGTACAGAATAACTGCGATGTTTGCCCAACGTGACGCCATTGTGCGCCTCCTCCGGGACGACGATCCGGAAACAGTGCGCATGGTGAAGGAGCAGCTTGCCCTTGGGGGAGAGGAGTGGATCTCGGGGCTCCGCGACCTTGCGCAAATGGATGATGAACGAGTCTGCCGTCACGCCCGCGACGTGCTTGCTGAGATTGCCTGCCAGGGCGCCGATGAGGAGTTCCTCCTCCTGTGTCACTTCTTCAATGACGACAACGACCTGGAAAGAGCGTGCTGGATGCTTGCCCATACCCTTGACCCCGTCGAGATCGAATCGTTCGAGCACAGGGTCAACCAATGGGGCCGCCAGTTTCTGGTGAAGATTTCAGGGACCGTGAGCAACCGCCAACGCGCACAGGCCCTGGCCGATTTTATGGCCGACGAGTTGTGCTTTCGCGGGAATACCGATGACTATTACAGCGAGCGCAATTCTCTGTTGCCTCATGTCATTGAAACGCGAATGGGCATCCCCATTACGCTCGCCATCCTTTACCGCATGGTCGCAGGGCGTGCCGGAATGAAAGTCGATGGCATCAATCTGCCCGGACACTTCATCGCTCGGCATGGAGAAGTGCTTTTCGACCCTTTTCACAAGGGGCGAATTTTAGCAAAGGCAGACTGCGAGGAAATTCTTGCTCGCCAGAATCTCAAGCTCCGCGCCTCGCATCTTGAAGCCGCCACGCCGCGGCAGATCCTCTTGCGGGTGCTTGCAAATCTTCTTTACGTTTACGATCTGCGAAAGGACCTCGACAAGCACGCCCGAGTCAACACCTGGATCAAGGCTCTTTCGCGAGAACGGTGAATTTTCTTTCGCCACGCTCCGCCTAAGGAGATTGTTGAAAAACCCACGTATGTCACGTTGCTGTCAATTTTCGGAAGATCGCAAGGAGCCGAGCGCAGGCCGTAGCCGCAGTGCTACGGATAAGCTCGGCGACATAGCGGGGGCCGAAAATTGGCGCAACCCGGAGGGCGTGGGTTTTTCAACAGTGTCCTAGCGCTCCCGCCGCCTCTTTCGGGCGACAGTATAGCCGGAGCATGCGAGAGAAAACCAACGCAAGCTTCCTTGTGAACGTCGAAGTCCTTAACACTGGCACCGAATTGCTGCTCGGCAGTGTGACAAATTCCCACCT
>JAXIPG010000201.1:0-10733 GCA_045403045.1 Terrimicrobiaceae bacterium | reverse complement strand
TGGATACGTGCAGCAAACCCGCGAGGAGATGGAAGTGCTCTTCACCTTCTTCGCCGAACGCTATGAGCGCCGCAGCCTGATGATCAGCTCCAACCTGGTCTTCAGCCAATGGGAGCGCATCTTCCAAGACCCCATGACGGCAATGGCCGCCGTGGACCGTCTGGTGCACCACAGCGTCATTTTGCAGTTCGGCGGCGAGAGCCAGCGCATGCCCAAAACCCAAAAGGGAGGAAAACCAACCGGCTGATGCGACCCATCCTCCACCCCGGTCGGCGCCCGCCAATTGGACCTCCGCTCGCGCTTTGTGGCTACCCCGAGAGCGCGCGCTGGCGGTCGAAATCCACCGAGACAGGATCGAGGCCCACAGTTACCTGGAACATGGAAAATGCTTCACGAACAAAGAAAACAACTTCAACAAACTGGAGGTCGCCAAAAGTGAATGCGACGGCTTGTTCACAAACCGGTTGCTCTGGCTTAGCGCCAGCGCCGGAGCTCTTCCCCTTTGGGGCTCCGGCTGCCGCAACCTCGCCCTCCGGGCGTTTATGAACAAGCCTTACCCCTTTCCTCAGCTCTTACCTGACCTCCTCTTTGCTTGACGCACAACAACCCAACCAAAACAACAACAGAAAAAATAAGGAACGATCACTCCCTACAATGGGTAATTATAACTGTCGCTGGATGGGGAGAAATAACTGTCGCTGGACATTCGGCGCGCCGCCGGAGCCCGACAGATCACACGGTTCGGTAATCCACGACGTAGGATTCGTTGGACACGGGGGTATGGGGGCCGCCGCTGGCGCACTTGCCGGCGTTCGTGCCGCCTTTCAACCAGAACAGGCTCGTGCAGATACTGCAGCGACGCCAGCCGGACTCGCCCGGGCCGCTCGTCATGACGCGCAGTTCCTGCCAGTTCGCGTTGTTGTCCTGCGGCAGGTGCAGGCCACTCGCGGGGCAGAAAGGGACGTCGTTCCCGGTTTGCCGATACAGCCCCTGGCACTTACCGCAGACTTTCCAGCCGCCTTGTCCCTCGCCGGCCTTCCACGGCAGGAAATACTCGAAATCGGGGTGGTTGTCGTGAGCGCTACCGATGCAGCCGCCCTCAACGCCTAAGGAATAGGTGTTGAGCCCGTGGCAGGTACGGCAGTAGCGAAAGGCCAAGAGGGGCAGGCGGGCACCGTGCGTGTAATGGCCCCAATCCATGAACCACCCTTTCCACCTGGTCCTTGATTTACTATGGTGCCACCCACCGCTCACCTGGGTCAGGACCGAGGTTTCGCCTGGGTGGTTGCTATCGCAAAGATAGATCGCCTTTTTCCCTGGGTCGCACGCCGACGCGACCACATGATGTCCTTCCCCCACGCCGCCATAAAGACACAGAATCACCGGCCGGGACGCCAAAAAGGTGGATAGTTCCTTCAGGCTGCCCTGCTCGACGGCGCTGAAAAGCGGATCGAGGAGAAGTCCGATGACGGGCAGCGACCCCGACCAGGCCGCTGTGAAAAGGTGCCAGGTGTAAAAATGGGCGGTGAGCTGTCGGCGGTAGAGGTAATCGGCCATGGGGTTGCTATGCGCGGGCGTTTTCGGGGATTTCGGAGGCAGAATCCCCGTTTCAAAGTAATCCAACGCCGTGTACGAGATGCCGCCGCACAACACCGTCCATCCGACTGCCCCCACGTTGAACGAACCGTTCGTGTAGGGCAAGCCGTTCTTGAGTGGATCGAATTTGGAGGCTATCATTGCTGTTGCCTCACTTAAAGAGGTCGGGACCATCCTTTCAAGAGCATTCCATAGCGCGGGCCATGAAGTGTTAGTTCTCAGTCGAAAACCGGGAAATGCGCCATGGCGCGTTGCAAGATGGGATGCCCAGAACCTGGAAGAATGGATCGCTGAACTTGAAGACGCCGACGCAGTCATCAATCTCGCCGGCAGAAGCGTCAATTGCCGATACGGTGCGCACAACCGGCGCCTCATTACGGAATCTCGAGTGAATTCAACACGTCTCGTCGGAGAGGCCATTGCCCGGGCGTCAGTGCCGCCGAAGGTGTGGTTGCAAGCAAGTACTGCCACGATTTACGCCCATCGCTACGATGCGGCGAACGACGAGCGAAACGGCCTCATCGGCGGCAAGGAGCCGGACCTTCCAGATACGTGGCGTTTCAGTATCGACGTCGCATCTTGCTGGGAGCGCGCGATGAACGAGTCGTTGACTCGATCAACGCGCAAGGTCTTACGTTACTGGGATGCGGGTTGCGCTTCGATCAGAAAAGAGTATGACCGGTTGCATTCTCTGGTTCACATGATAGTTTTATCATGTGAAAACGACCATTACCGAGCGTGGGCAAGTGTCCATTCCAGCCGAGTTGCGTCGCGAAATGCATCTCGCGCCAGGTCAGATGGTTCTTTGGGAGAAAGTTTCCGCGACGGAGTGTCGACTCGTCATTGAGCCTCGCAAAGTCATCAAATCCGATCCGGTTGCCGCGATCGGTTTTGCAAAGCGACACGGATTGCCCACGCGCACAACAGCCGAATGGATGAAGATTCTCCGCGAAGGAGAAGAAGGCTGATGGCGTGGGTCGTCGATACTTCGGTGCTGCTCGACATCCACTTGGCTGATCCAGCCTTTAGCCAGGCTTCAGCCGAGTGCTTGGCCAACTATTGCGCAGACGGTCTGGCAATCTCACCGGTAACTTATGTCGAGCTGGCTCCGGCATTTGGCGCAGATGCGGCTCTCCAGGAGCAATTCCTCGCCGAGGTGGGGATCGAATGGCCGGCCTTGTGGACGCTCCACGATACGCAAGCAGCGCACGGTTTGTGGGCAGCTCATGTTCAGAAGAAGCACAGTGGCAATGGTGCAAAACGCCCGGTTGCTGACGTGCTCATCGAGGCGTTCGCTCAGCGTTTCCAAGGCCTCATTACGCGGGATCCAAAGCATTTCACGACGGTGCCGGTAATCGTTCCGTGACTGGTACCGGCGAGGTTCCTTCTCGATCTTGTCGTCGATGAGGGGTATTCTGCGAAAGATGGCTCTACGGTGACCGTGGGTTGACCCGCTCTAAAAGCGAAACCTCACTCCCGGCTCCCTTTTTTTTACACTGGCCTAAATTCCCGCCAACGATGGCCTGAAAAGAGGCCTGCTGTAAGATAACGGCGACAGTTTCCCCATTAGCGGAGGCGTTTATCAGAGTGGGGCTCGGATTACAATAAAAGGGTATTATTGTAACGTTGGTGGAGATTTCGAATGACAAAGCCGGGACAATTTCCAACTGTACTCCCGACTGCTGTCAACCCGCCAGGAGTAAGATGGTGGCCACTAACGACGACAAGCGCGGCTACGCGTGCGGTTATTTTCTCGCAGCCGCAAAGAGGTCCTCTATTTCTCGGGCATTCCAGTCACTTCAGCCTTGGGCTTTTTGAGCCCGTGCTCCCGTGAGAGTTTTCTGCGTCCACCCTATGAGCTACACAATTTTTTGCTCCTGGCAGAGCGACACGCCCGGTGTTTGTAACCGCACCTTTATTGGCAACGCACTGAAGGCAGCGGCAGAGCAACTTCAGCTCGGCGCGACACTCGTTGACTCGCCCGCGTTGACAGCGGCGTGGAGGGTATTTCAGGCACTCCCGAAGTTGCCTCAATCATGTTTCAGAAGATTCGAGTCTGCACTGTTTGGCGGCGATATGACGCTAACTGGTGAGGCCCACCGACACGATGGCGAGACTCGGAAAGTCCCAATTGTGACGCATCTCTTGAGATTGGCTTTGCCGCGGGGCGTAATTGGCTGGGAGTGCGTCATCTGCGTGATGAACGCACACCAGGTCTGCGTTTCGTGATGTCTCCGGTAGCGCATCACCGCATCGCCGTCAAAGAAACCACAAAGTAATCGCGAGAAGGGTAGATGGTGTGCCTGCAAGTAACACGGCGAGCATCGCGGGAAAGCGGGGCTCGATAAGGCTGGCTAAGGTAGCTCCACCCAAGCACTCAATGACGACCCTCCACCAGGGTAAAATTAGCACGGGCCAGAAAAGCAACGCGAGGCCCAAGACATAGAATGTCGGAATTGGACTGTGGCCGTACCAAAGCGGCTGGTCGAGAGGGTGGAGTTGGCCAAATCGCTTAAATGCGAACGTATGCACAAATGCTAAGAAAAAGCAGGCGGTCAATAAGACGTCGAAGATCATCCTGGAGAGCGAATTTCGGAGGGCTTCACACCAATAGAAAACACATCCGCTGGAACGGTTGCTGCCTGCAATTGAGCCTTCGGAGCCGTTTGCGGATTCGTCGTACATGCCGTGCTCCTTTTTGGGGTCTGATTCACGATGGAGGCATTCCATCTAACTTCGGCATGGAGCCGACGGCCTTCGGCCGTGCGAGCGGCGGCGCGAACGTCGTGGAAATCGGTCGGTTTGAAAATCGAAGTATTCGAGGCACGATACCTGCCTAGCGCCTGATCTTGGTGATAAAAGACACACGTTTTGTGTGCTCGACAATCGCGGAGAGATCGTGAAGAAGGGCTCACTGCCCAACGAGCGCAACGAGGTTTACTCAATCAATGAAAAAGCTCGGAGTAATCCAGCGCATAGCAGGAAGCAGCAGAATGTTCATGGACGCTGATTTCTTGATCTTCTCCACGCGTCTCTGATTGACCGTTCTAATTTTTCGAACCCATTCTCCTCGTACAGATCCACGCAATTAAACTTACTCACGCTTCTCGGTATTTCACAATCATCGAGCCGCACCTGGATAAGGTAGACTTTCCCTTCCGGCTGGAGTTCCACCACTTTAAGCGTTTTCTTTATCTCCCTTTGGACGTATCCTCGCTTGCTGATCGAACGACGTGAGAGGCAAGTAAGAACAAAATCAGATTCTTCTATCATCTTCTCGATTACCATTTCCCAGCTCTGACCTCCCAACAGCGCTTCTTTATCCAGCCAGGTTTTGAAACCTGCGTTACTTAACTTCTCATGGATTGCGCGCGCTTGGGTTTCATCCTCTCTGGCGTACGAGATAAAAACAGTGGGTGTTTCCGTCTTTCGCTCTCTTAACTTTCGGAAACGCTCAAATAATGACGGTTCATCTGCGCCTTTATTACTGTCATCGTCTTCACCCGTCACAGGTGCGGCGGGCTCAATCTCTATGAACTTCCCCATCGTCTCGGCAAGATTCTGAAAAGCTTCGGCTAATTCCTCCGCACCGGCGCGAGTAGCTTGTCTGGCGATTGGTGTTAACATCCTGGCTTTATAATCTAGGAGGTTATCCATCAACCCATGCGATTCCTTAACCCTCTCCTTTGCTATCGGGAAAAAATCTTCTACCCCGGGAGATTCTAAATCCCAATCAACAACTAATACTCTAAGCCCCTTTTGATAAAACAGGTCGGCCACGTTAGCTAGAGCCATTGAGCGGCCCATTTTACGCTCATATGAGTAGAAGGTGTAGATCATTTGAATGCCTCCCTAAGGTTCACTTCTCGGTATTGTCTCAGTGAAGACGTCAAAGCTTTCGCAAATGAGTGCAGCATAATATGTGGTCTGCTCTGTAATAGCTCGCTAATTACCTTAATGCGTTGGAGCGTCCCTATAGGGGTTAGTGCTTCTTCATGGACATCACATAAGAGTTGTTGGACTTCCTTCTGCAAATCTCTGTCTGTTCTCTGTTGCTGCGATGCAACGCCTACCACATTGCGGAGCGATATGCGACAAATCTTTGCGCGACCTGTAAAGCTTCAGACGGAATTGGAAATGGCGGGCCAAGGCGCTACTTAGTGGGGCATCTAAAGGATCCCCATGGAAAACACTCGCAGACAGTTCACCCCGCAACAGAAAGTGGCCATCTTGCGCGAACACCTCATCGAACACGTGCCGGTTTCGGATCTGTGCGACAAGCACAAGCTGCACCCACGCTGTTTTACCAGTGGCAGAAAGCCTTTTGTGAGAACGGAGCCGCAGCCTTTGAAAGTCGGCGGCCCCCAATAAAGGCCAGGCCTCACATGACCTCTCCCGGTTCCTACACACAGTCTATTTTTCTTACTCTCGCGGTAGTCCGAGCTCCGCTCGTAACGCGGTCCGCTGCTCTCGTTGACTCAGCTTCGTCGGCTCCCGTGACGGCTCCGCCAACTCACGACGGTGACGCGCTTGCGGATCATTCTGGTTTGCCTCTTTGTCCGCCTGCGGATCATTCGGCACCAGACTGAGGTTATCTAGGTCAGCGGCGATTCGTTCCAGCACGCGGACCACCCGCGGACGGTCGAAGCTAACAAACTCTGCCTCGACATCTGTATCGAGCCGAAGATTCACGATCACGTTTTCGCCACGCTCCAGTCGTTGCAGCCAGTCAATACAGCGTCGCAACGCCTCAACTTCTCTCGGCAAGCGGGATCCGATCTTGGTTTCCAGCTCAGGCCCTTCCGCTTCGTTCTTTGGAGCGGAACCTCCCCTCGATTGTCGCAGTTGGCTCAGCCAGACTGGGATCCCCTGGGCTTCGGGCGCGTTGAGAAGTTGGTGGATTCGACTTGAGCTAAGTCCGGTGACGCCCGCGATTTTGCGGATCGATAGGCCAGCTTGATGGGCTGAGACGATTGCCCAGATACGTTCGGTCTGAGCATCGCTAAAGTGCACGTCTGCGGTCCGTAGCCGGGCGATCAGCTCCTGCTCACGTTGCAACCTTTGGCGCACGTCCTCTATCTTGCTGGCCACGGGCCACTTTTACACCCGAGGACTCGGAGCTGTCCACAAAACTGAACGCCTTATGCTACCTTTCTGCTCCATTGCTCCCCAATACCCTAATCCTTATACATCGGAGTCACGGCAGTGGTGAGCCGCCGACACCACATGTTGCCATCTGAAAACCGCGTGCCCACCGTCGGATTCGGGATCTGGTGAAGCGACTTGTCGACGCCAATCGTCATATTGATGTTGTTGACGTATTGCCGCGTCTTGCCGGCGAGCATGTCGCCAAAAAAGCTGGCATTGTAGTTCACATTTGAGGTGCGGCCTTGGACGAGCGTGTTCTGGTACATAATAATATTTCCGACCCCGCCGGGCGCGGTCTTGAGATCGTTCTCGATGCTCCAATTACTACCATTACCTGGTATCACGTCGGGTGGCAGAAAACGAGTGGCCAAGACGGGCATACGCATATCGATGATGTTGCGGAAGTAGTACCGATCGCCGGTGTGCGGAAGCCGATTGTTATGACTGAAGGGCACCAGGACTTTACGGAATACATTGTTGTAAATCTGAACGTCCACGACATTGACGCCACCGGTCCAAAAGACGTCATCGTTGATGTTCTCAAAGAGGTTGTGATGGATGCGAGGGCGGATGGCGGCGGCCTGCATCGCATCATGCGCGTTGCGGAACTCGCAGTGATCGACTTCTTTGTCCTCCTCAAGGGGACTCGTGATCATGAGAATATCGTTGGTATAGCCGTATAGGCCGTTGCCCTGGTCAACGCCTCCACTATCGAGGTAATGGTAGTCGCCTTTGGTATCGCCCCGCGTGCAGTAAGAAGGCAAAGCACCGTTGAAGACGCAGTGGGTGTATCTGAGAAATTTGGTTGTCTCGCCAATCACGACATTGCGGCCGCCGGTGAACGTGCAATGATCGAACGTATTGTAAATTCCCGAACCGGCGTCTGTGCCATACTTTCCAACGGTGCAACTGGTTATCCCACCGTTCTGAAATACCAGGTTCTTGAAGGTAATGTAAGCGCCTTGGGAGTTGGCGGTCGGGCACGCGTTCCCGTGGATTGAGAGGGGAATCGTCCGCGGGTCAGTGCCGACGGTTGAAGTGGGCGTGCTGACGTAGTCGGTCACGCCCGGCGTGTTCATGTGGGTGCTGGCCAGGCGAATGTGAATCCGCTTGTCGGTGGCACTTGGGTTGGAGTCCCACCAGATGCCCGGTCCGCGGTAGCACCAGGGATGCTTGTGAGTGGGATCGCCGACCAATGGCCCACCGGCCGTCCGGGGATCGGCTAGGAGTACGACCACGTCCGATTCGTTCTGCGTCAATTGCACCGGCCCCTGCGATATGTCTGTATTGATACCTCCGCGAAGGTCTTGCAGTCTGTTGTAGGTCATCAGCTTGTCCCCCGCCAAGCCGGTGCTGGAGGCGAGGAAGATCCCCATCATATATCGTTCAACATTGTTGGACGGGTAGTTGTGAACCGAGACGTATTCGTCGGAGGGAGCCTCGGGATCAGTGCAGGGTACCCAAGCGGCGCTGGGATTCGACTTGAATGTGTCGGTCACCGTGCCATTGGGGACGGTACTGTCGATGCCGATGTTGGTGGTATTACCATCGTAGCCGGTGTCAAAGATCGCCACGACGGAATCTGCGATGACGGTGATCGGGCTCGCGAGGGTGCCTTTGAAGTTGACGTTATCAAAGATGCCGACGGGATAGTGGGCCGTGGGCATCAACCTCACCGTGTGAGGGCCGCTGGGGTTGGCGTGGAGCAGTTGGCCGGCCTTGACGATGGTCTTGACGGGGAAGCATGTGGAGAGTCCGTCATTGGCGTCATTACCGGTGACGGGATTAACGAAGTACGTCGCCACGTTGAGTAACCTTCTATCTTCTGGGCGTGAAATTTCGCGTCACACTGTGAATTTCTGCGTCACAACGGGTAGAAAACATCGCCGCCGCACCTTAGCGCAGAGCCCTGCAGGCGAGATTTCTCGGCGGCGGCCGGGTTTCTCGCCAGCGAGTTTCAGTGTCCGGACGAAAATATGCAGATGGAGTGCCGACGCCTATTGGGTCTTCTAAGAAACCCTCAAGCGAATGGTTACGGGCCGGTTAGAATTTCCACCTCACGGGGCGATCCGGATGCGGGTTCTAGGAACAGAAATACCCCGTCTTCACTCTGGCACCCAAGTGGCGGCCGAGAAGGGGCATGGCTTCCGCAATCTTTTGGATGGAGTCCTTGAGGCGTTTGGTGACCGCCGAGCGTGCGCGTTCCGCTTGCGAGCCCGCCCGCCGGTTCCTGCCGCCGAGGCCGACCGCTGCCGCCAACTGCTCGGCCAGCAAATCCATCTCGCACTGAGCCCGGGACACCCGCTCGCTGTCATTAAATCGCTGGCCCTCCTCTAACTCCGCACGCAGTTCCGCCAGCCGTCGCGCGTACTCAGCCTTGGCGCGGACATCCAAAAGGGGGCCGGCATCCTCAAACCGTACCGTCCGCCCATCTTCTCTTTGGGAGACGCTGCCGGCAACCGCAGCGGTGACAGGCACCTCTAAGAAGGCGGCGATTAACTCACAGACGTGGAATTCCCGGCCGGGATGGCGGAGTAAACAGGCCAGGCAGTGTAGGCCACGCGTCGCTTTCAGCCGCGCGACCTGCCCCTGATACTGGATTGTCCAGTAATCGCCCTGTCTAACGAACACCGACTCCTCGCGCTGGCGCAGGGTCGGAGCGTTCGTCAGGGATACTCGCACCCCGTCAAACAAGGCTGCCGCCACCTCTTCCTGCTCAGGTCTGGCACCCCCACGCTCCCGCACAAGGGCGTCGACTTCCGCGATTGTCTCCCGCGCGATTTTGATTGCCTCCTCATACTGCGCGCTCCGCAGCAACACCATCACCCGTGCCACGGCGTGGATTCGGGCGACATCTGCCCGCCATTGCTCCAGTTGGGCCCGGTCCTCTTCGTGCTCGCCATAACGTTTGACAAACTCAATCAGCCGCAGGGTCCGAGCCGTGTCGCGTTCTGCACGCACCCATTCCTTGACTCGGAAAAAGTGGATGAAACGGTAGTAGTAGATCGTACCTTCGTTAAACAACTCCGCGCAATCTTTGGCGCTGAGCCTCAAGGCCTCTTCCGCGCCAGCCCTTTTCGCCGCCGCCAATCGCTTGAGCTGAAAATCCAGCGCAGATTCCATCCCGTGCGGCCGCAGACCGTCCGGCCGGCCATCGACTTCATATTCCTCAAGGCCCATGGGCTGGCGCACCAACATGATGTCGCGCCCATCCCTGCCGCTCGGCCTCGTCCCAACAGTCGTGTCACCAGGGGCCATTTCGACTACGCTTGTTCGGAACTAAAAGTGGATTCCAAGGTGGACGGGGAGCGCGACCACGACAACCTGGCCGGTAAAAGCCGCTGGAGATGGCATCTCCTGCAGGAGCGCTGGCCGCACTGGACCGGGCGGCTGGCGCCAAGGGATCTGGGCGCGGTCACATCGCTGATCTGGGAGCACGTCATCAATCCGTGCGGCCGTTTCGAGCTCGATATGGGGGGGAAACCCGGCTTGACCTCAGTCCAAATGGCCCCTGGTACACGACTGTTGGGTCTAGGCCCAGTTGCGAGGCAATTGTCGCCAGAACTGACTCCGGGACTTGTCGCGTGTCGCCCAAGAAATGTCCACGCCAGCGAAGTGTGCAAAGCTGGACAGCAAATCCCAACCTGTTGATCGGACCACGACACTGTTCCACTTGCTCCAGGTCTGATGCTGTAAGCGTGAAGTATTTACGGAGGATGTCGGGGTTAATTTCCTCGGGTAGGCGCTCGGGCACTTCCAACTCTTGCGCCACATCCTCGGGCGGCTTGTCGGCGGTGTTCATGCCTTCGCCCCAGCAAGTACAGTTCTCCCTGCGGAACGCGAGCGCAGGTTGCTCTCAAGATGTAATCTCTGTCGGCAACCTTGCAGGTGCTTACAAACAGACACTCAGAGCTGATATGCGAAGTGCCAGCGGGCCGGTTCTGTGCAGGAAATCGATTCTGAGCAGTTCCGATTCTACGCTCCACGGC
>JAXIPG010000131.1:0-11943 GCA_045403045.1 Terrimicrobiaceae bacterium | reverse complement strand
GCGGTCGAAGGCTCATTTTTCGGCCTCTTCTGGTTCGAAGGCCAGTGCTGCACCGCCGCCTCGCGGCTCTTCGTGCAGGAGGGGATTCACGATGCATTCGTCGAGCGTATGCTGGCCCGGACGCACCGGCAAAAGCTCGGCGACCCGTTTGATCCCGAGACGACGCAGGGCCCGCAGGTCAGCCCGGAGCAGTATCATAAAGTCATGGGCTACATCCGGAGCGGGCGCCACACCGGCGCGACGCTGCTCACCGGCGGCCACCGATGGGGGCATCGAGGCTACTTTATCGAGCCGACGATTTTCGACGACGTCCGGGACGAGATGAAAATAGCCCGCGAGGAAATCTTCGGCCCCGTGATGAGCATCCTGCGCTTCGACGATCTCGACGAAGTGATCGAGCGCGCGAACCGCACGACCTACGGACTCGCCGCCGGGGTGTGGACGCGCGACGTGAGCAAGGCCCATCGCATCGCGGCCGCGCTGAAGGCCGGCACGGTGTGGGTGAATTGCTACGATGCGCTCGACGTTGCCGCACCCTTTGGCGGCTTCAAGCAAAGCGGCATCGGCCGCGAACTTGGCAAATATGCGCTGGCAAACTACACCGAGGTGAAGACCGTCACCGTGGCAGTGTAAATTATAGGGCCGACCCGAGGGCCGACCCTTCGGGTTTCCTCTTGTTGCCGCTTAGAGCATCTCTTGTAAATAAATTTCCGAAATCAGGGTCACCGATCCCGGCTACAACTTGTAGCCGGCATCGTTGATGCCGGTTTCTGCGATTCCTTTCGGAAATTTCTTTCGGCATTTGCTCTATCCGTACGGAAAGCCGACCCGGCGCTCCCTGGTGCGCAGTCTCAACCCCCGATAACATCGTCCACCCAGCTCATGGCAGCCATGGCGCTGGGGAAACCGATGCCCGTCATCGTGAGCAGCACTGTGTGGCGGATTTCGTCGGGCGTCGCCCCGGCTTCCAGCGCGCGGCGCGTGTGGGAGTGGACAGCGCCTTCCGACCGTCCGCCGATTGCGATGACCAGGCGAATCAGCTCGGTGGTCTTCGCATCGAGCGGGCCGGCGTTCTTTAGACACACGCCGAGCTGTTCGAGCGCCGTGGCGACGGCCGGGAAGGCTTTCTGAAATTTGGTGTAATGCCTGGGGAGACTGCTTTTTGGGGATTTGCTGGACATGGCGCGAGCATAGCCGCCGGCCCGGACCCGTGCTAGACTGGTTTTAAAAGCCATGCGCTCTGTTTACATGATCAGCGGCGGCATCACGAAGTTCGCCAAAGCGCATCCTGAGATGGATTTCAGGCTCATGGTGAAGGAGGCCTTTGACGCCGCGCTCGGCGATCTTAGTGGACGGCTCACCCCCGCGGACATTGACGGCAGCGTGATCTCCTATTTCGCCGATCACTTCGCCTGCCAGCTCAAGGCCGGCGCGATGGTCCAGGATTTTGTCGGCCTCTGCCCGAAGCCGAACGTGCGCATCGAAGGCGGCGGCGCGACGGGCGGGCTTTGCTTCCAGGCCGCCGTTCAGGCGGTCGCGAGCGGGCGGCTCGATGTCTGCGCGGCGATGGGCTTCGAGACGATGAGCACGGTCGAGACCTGGAAGGGGAACGACTTCATCGCGCTCGCGAGTGACACCAAGTTCGACTACCCGCTCGGGGGTTTTTACACCGGTTACTACGCGATGATGGCCGTGCGGCACATGCACGAGTTTGGCACGACCGAGGACCAGATGGCGCGCGTCGCGGTGAAAAACTACGCGAACGCGGCACACAACCCGTTCGCGCAGCACCGGCGTGAGGTGACCCTCGAGGAGGTTTTGCGTTCCGAGATGATCGCGTACCCCCTGCGGCGCCTGACGACATGTGTGATGAGCGACGGCGCCGCTGTGTGCATCCTTGCCAGCGAGGAGAAAGCGCGGCGTTTCTGCGACAATCCGGTGCGCGTCGCCGGTATCGGCTGCGGCTCGGACACGATGCGCATGGCTGACCGGCCGCACGGCAAAGTGCCGCTCCTGCCGCACGAGAGCGAGAGTGACTACCGCGATCTGAAATACCCCGGTGTCCATAGCTTCCGCGCCGGACGCATGGCCGCCGTCGAGGCTTATAAACACGCTGGTATTACCGATCCGCGCGAGGAAATCCAGGTCTGGGAACTGCACGACGCCTACGCCTCCGCCGAGATGCAGCAGTATGAGGACGTCGGCCTCTGCCGTTACGGCGAGAGCGGTCGTTTCGTCGACGAAGGCCGCCCGACGATCCAGGGGAGGAACCCCGTCAACCCCAGCGGCGGCCTGCTCGCCTGTGGCCATCCGGTCGGCGCGACGGGACTTATGCAGATGCTTTTCTGCTTCTGGCAGTGTCAGGGAACGATCGCGCGGCATTTTGGAGACGATTTTTGCCAGGTGCCTAACGTGAAACGCGCCGCCGGATACAGCCACGCGGGAACCGGGACGTATGTGACGATTTCGATCCTGGAGAAACCATGAAATTGCCCGAGAAAACCGAAGGGCCGTGGGTCACGAGCTTTGACCCGCTGACGCTTCAGCGGCGTTACACCATCGACTACAGCATCAGCTACGCCGAGGACTCGCCGTTTTTCCACGCGCTCGGCCGCGGTCGGCTGCTCGGCAGCGAGTGCAAACACTGCAATTACCGATACGCGACGCCGCGCGCGCGTTGCATGACGTGCGGCGGGAGGACCGACTGGTTTGAGTTGCCGCTCGAAGGCCGGGTGCATAGCTGGACGCTCTGCTATTTTAGCGGCGAACCGTATCTGCGTGAGTGTCCGTTCATGCTCGGGCTGATCGAGTTCGAAGGCGTGGACACACTCTTTATGACACGCCTCGTCGGCATCGAGCAGCCGGAGATCGGAATGCCCGTGCGCGCCCACTTTCGCCGTAAAAAGACATGGTCGGTGAATGACGTCTATTTCGCCAAAGCCGAGTCAGAAATTGTCTAGAAGGAACGTCTCTAAGGGATGAAGAGCGCCGGTTTGCGCCCAAGGGCGGCGCCGCCTAGGGTACAGGTATGAGCACGTCGGCGGATGCCCAGTGGCAGGAGGAGATGCATGCCACGGAGGAGTTGCTCTTCGCCGGTCCGCAGAAACTCGGTATTGCAAAGGCACTGTTCGAGGGCCGCTTCGTGGCAGACTGGGTGATGCCATATCCGCAGCTTCCCGCGGAACAGGAGGCAAAGCTCGGAGCGGTGCTGCGGGAATTGCGGCATTTTCTCGACGAAACGCTCGATCCGGCGGCGATCGACCGGGAGGCGGACATCCCACGCGAGGTGATCGACGGCCTCGCCCGGCTCGGCCTGCTCGGGATGACGGCGCCCAAGGAATTTGGCGGGCGCGGCTTTTCGCAACTGGCCTATTGCCGCGTGATGGAGGAAATCGGGGCGCGTTGCGGTTCGACGTCGGTATTCGTAAATGCACATCACTCCATCGGCATCCGCGCACTGCTCGTCTTCGGCACGCCGGAGCAGAAACGCCGCTGGCTCCCTCCGCTCGTAAACGGCGAACAGCTCGCTGCCTTCGCGCTGACCGAGCCGGAGGCGGGTTCAGACGCCGCGAACGTCCAGACCCGCGCGGAGCCGGATGTCGACGGCTCGCATTTCATCCTTAACGGCGAAAAGCGATACATCACCAATGCCGCCATCGCGCGCGTGCTCACGGTCATGGCGCGCACGCCGGTGCCGGGCACGGACAGGACAGAGATCACTGCCTTCCTCGTCACGCCGGAGATGCCGGGCTTCGAAATGATCGAGCCGCGGATGGAAAAACTCGGCATTCGCGGCACCGCCACCGGGCGCCTCGCTTTCCACGACATGCCCGTGCCGCGCGAAAACATCCTCGGGCCGATGGGCAAAGGGTTGCAGGTCGCGCTCACCGTGCTCGATTTCGGCCGGACGACCTTTGGCGCGTGCTGCACTGGCGCGGCGAAGACCTCCCTGCGGCTCGCCGCGCAGCACGCGAGCTCACGCCGCCAATTCGGACGCGCGCTCCGCGAGTTTGAGTTGGTGAAAAAGAAAATCGCCCGCATGACTGCCGTCGCATACGCGATGGAGGCGATGACGATCGTAACCGCGTCGCTCATCGACCGTGGGCTGGAGGACTACATGCTCGAGACGGCGATGCTGAAGGTTTTCACCACCGAGGCGTTGTGGGAGATCGTGAATGACGCGTTCCAAATCCACGGCGGCGCGGCCTACTTCACCGACCTGCCGCTGGAGCGGATGCTGCGTGACGCGCGGATCAACCAGATCGGCGAGGGGGCGAACGAAGTGCTCACGTCATTCATCGCGCTCGTCGGCATGCGCGGACCGGGAGTCGAATTGCGCGAGATTTGGGAAACGTTGCATCACCCCTCGAGCGTCGGACTTCGGAAAGCATGGCGCATTAGCCTCGGCCACGCCGGAGCCGCGGTGCGCCCGACGGAGGTGCCGGTGCAAAGCCCCGAGACCGTCTCATTCGCGCAACAGCTTGCGCGCCTGATCCGACGCTTCCATGTGGCGGTCGATCGCGAACTGATCCGCCATCGCGAGGCGATCCTCGACCGGCAGTACGTGCAGGAGCGCATCGCACGCGCCGCGATGGAGCTGTTCGCGTCGGCCTGCGTGCTGAGCCGCTGGGATGCGGAACTGCAAGCAGGAGGCGCCGACTCGGCAAGCGCCCGGCTTTTCATTTGCATGTCGTTCCGCCGTTTCCGCAGGTTTCTCAACGACCTCCGGGATAACGACGACGAAGCCATGACCGCTGCCGCCGACGCGGCGTTCGCGCGGGCGCGGGAAACGGTTTTGCGGTAGATTTTGGCATGCCGTGAAGCAAATGCGACCGATCACGAGCGCCACATGCAGACGCCTCGGCGTGCCGGCGCTGGTGCTCGCGTCAATCGGCTTCTGCGGCTGGCGCTTTATGCTTCGCATGCCGCTCGAAAGCTATCGCGGACCATGGGTCCCGCTGAGTCCGGAGGAGACCGCGTTGCGCGACGCGCTCCGGCGCGACGTCCGAGTGATTGCGGGCGAAATCGGGAACCGCAACTGGTTCGTGCATCCGCGCCTGGTCGAAGCGGCCGCGTGGATCGAGGCCTCTCTCGCGCAGGCAGGCTACAAGGTCCGCCGGCTCGGCTACGAGGTACGTGGCAAGACCTGCCACAATCTGGAAGTGGAGATTCCCGGTCGGACTTGTCCGGAGGAGATTGTCGTCATCGGCGCCCACTACGATTCGGTGCCTGGCTGCCCCGCAGCGAACGACAACGGCAGCGGCGTTGCCGCCCTGCTTGCACTGGCGCGGGCTTTCGCTGGCGCCGAGCCGGAGCGGACCATCCGCTTCGTCGCCTTCGTCAACGAAGAGCCGCCATTCTACCGCAGTTCGGAAATGGGCAGCTTCGTTTATGCACGCGAATGCCGTCGGCGCGGCGATCGGGTCGTCGCGATGCTCAGTCTCGAAACGATCGGCTATTACCGCGACGAGAGAGGCAGCCAGATGTATCCACCACCGTTCAGCCTCTTCTATCCTTCGGAGGGAAACTTCATCGCTTTCGTCGGCAATGTCCGCTCTCGCGCGCTAGTGCAGCGGTGCCTCGCCACGTTTCGCCGCGAGGTGAAGTTCCCGTCGGAAGGCGCCGCGCTGCCCGGGTTCATCACGGGCGTCGGCTGGTCGGACCACTGGTCGTTTTGGAAAGCGGGTTATCCCGCGGCCATGGTGACCGACACGGCGTTGTTTCGTTATCCGTACTATCACTCGCCCAAGGACACGCCGGAGAAGCTCGACTACGACCGCATGGCGCGCGTCGTCGCCGGTCTGGAGCGCGTGGCGCGCGAGCTCGCCGGAGCGCGCTGAGGCTTAGAGCAAATGCCCATAAACCCAAAAGCGCGGTCAACCCGGCGCACTCCAAAGCTGCGTTCCTGTGTTATGTTTCGCCATGGGCGGGAGCTACACGCACGGCGTTTCCTCCAAGCCGCTGATCGGACAAACCATCGGCGACTTTCTCGACGCGATCGCCGCGGAGTTCGGTGGCGACGAGGCCCTCGTCTCGGTCTTCGAAAACCGCCGGCTGACCTACGCCCAGTTCCTCGACGAGACGAACCGCTGTGCCCGGGCGCTGATGGCGCTCGGCGTGGAGAAGGGCGACCGGGTCGGCATTTGGAGCACCAACTGCGCGAAGTGGGTGATTGTGCAGTTCGCGACCGCGAAGATTGGCGCCGTTCTCGTGAACATCAATCCGGCGTACCGGCTCCACGAGCTCGAGTTCGCGCTCCGCCAGAGCGAGTGCCAGTGGCTGATCATCGGCGAGGGCTTCAGGGACGCGGACTACGCAGCGATGGTCGCAAACGTGCAGACGAAGTTGCCGGCTTTGCGCCGCGTCGTGTCGCTCGCGCCGAAAGCCGGGCTCCTCGCGTGGGACGACTTCCTGCGAGGGGAGGAGGAGATCGAAGCCGCCGCGTTCGCAGAGCGGCAGGCGTCTCTCGATTTCGATGACGTGATCAATATCCAGTACACCAGCGGCACGACCGGCTTCCCGAAGGGCGCGATGCTCACGCATCACAACATTCTCAACAACGGCTTCTGGATCGGCGAACGCATGCACCTCACGGATCGCGACCGGCTCTGCATTCCGGTGCCATTTTACCACTGCTTCGGTATGGTTCTGGGCAACCTCGCGTGCGTCACCCATGGTGCGACGATGGTCCTGCCGGCGCCGCATTTCTCGCCGATCCACACGCTGGAAACGGTCGCGCGCGAGCGCTGCACGGCGCTGCATGGCGTGCCGACGATGTTTATCGGCCAGCTCGGCCATCCGCAGTTCCGTGAATTCGACCTCCGCTCTCTGCGCACGGGAATCATGGCCGGCGCGCCGTGCCCCATCGAGGTGATGAAGCGCGTGATGCGTGAGATGCACATGGCTGAAATCACGATCGCGTGCGGGATGACCGAGACGTCGCCCGTGTGCAACATGACCGAGGTGGACGACCCGATCGAGTTGCGCGTTTCGACGGTGGGCAAAGTGATGCCGCACCAGGAGCAGAAAATCATCGATCTCGAAAACCAGCGGATCCTGCCGCGTGGCGGGCAGGGTGAGCTTTGCTACCGCGGCTACCACATCATGCTCGGCTACTACAACAACCCCAAGGGCACGCAGCAGACCATCGATGCTACCGGCTGGCTCCACAGTGGCGACATCGCGGTGATGGATGAGCAGGGGTACGTGCGCATCACCGGCCGACTTAAGGACATGATCTGTCGGGGCGGTGAGAAGATTTTTCCGCGGGAAGTCGAGGAGTTCCTCTTTACCCACCCGAAGATCGCCGAGGCTTACGTCATCGGAGTGCCCGATGCCTACTACGGCGAGCAAGTGATAGCTTGGGTGAAGCTCAACGAGGGCGAGGCGATGACCATCGGGGAGCTGCAAGCCTTCTGCCATGGCCGGATCATGGATGAGAAAATCCCCCACTACGTGAAGTTCGTGACCGAGTTTCCGACGACGGTGACGGGGAAGATTCAGAAATACCGGATGCGCGAGACCAGTTCGCGCGAGTTAGAGTCCCACAAGGTGCCATGAAAACGATCGAAACTCGCTTCCCTGCTGGCCAGGTGATGCTGGACGGCAGCCTGACCCTTCCGGCCCGGCCCAGCGGCGTGGTGCTGTTCGCGCACGGGAGCGGCAGCAGCCGGTTCAGTCCGCGCAATAACTTCGTCGCCCGCGTGCTCAACGACGCAGGTCTGGGCACGCTGCTCTTCGACCTGCTCACGGAAGACGAGGAGGCGATTGATCTTCGCACGAGGCGATTGCGTTTCGACATCGCCCTTCTCTCCCAGCGGCTGGTGGCCGCGACCGACTGGCTGCTGGCACAACCCGAGATCAGCGACGCCGCGATCGGCTACTTCGGCTCCAGCACGGGTGGCGCTGCCGCGCTTGTGGCCTCAGTGGAGCGACCGGAAGCGGTGCGGGCGATCGTATGCCGTGGCAGCCGCACCGACATGGCCGCCCGGGCGCTGACGGAAGTTACGGCACCCACGCTGCTCGTCGTGGGCGAAGCCGATACCGACGTGCTCGCGTGGAACCGCGAATCGTTCGCGCAACTCCGCGGGGAGAAGCGCCTCGAAGTGATCTCTGGCGCGACCCATCTTTTCGAAGAGCCGGGCACCCTCGAAGAGGTCGCGCGGCTGGCGGCGGCGTGGTTCGTGGACCACCTGGAACCGCAGACGCGGTGACGGCATAATCCCTGGCGGGAAAGCTAAGTGCAGTTGGCTCCGGATGTCACATAGGCGTAGTTTGGCGCATGGTGGACCCATCCGACCTCCGCGGCAAAGTTGCGCTCGTTACGGGCAGTTCGCGCGGCATTGGCGCAGGCATCGTTTCCGCCCTCGGCGAGCGCAGCGCCCGGTGCGTCGTGAACTACGTGGAGGACGCCGAGGGCCGGAACTGCGCGGACGCGGAGCAGGTGGCTGCGGGCATCCCCGGCGCACGTGTCATCGAATGCGACGTCGGCGATCCGCACGCCGTCGCTGCGATGATGGACGAAATCGGGCGGGAGCTGGGTGGACTCGATATTCTCGTGAACAACGCGGGAATCCTGCGCGACCGCACGATCGCAAAGATGTCGGAGGACGAATGGGCGGACGTGCTTCGCGTGAATCTCACGGGTGCTTTCCACTGCATCCAAAAAGCGCTGCCGCTGCTGCGCCCGGGCGGTCGTGTGGTGAATGTGTCGTCGGTGAGCGGCTGGCTTGGATTCTTTGGACAGGCGAACTACGCGGCGAGCAAGGCTGGCGTCGCGGCGCTCACAAAGGTCACCGCGCGCGAGCTGGCGCGCAGAGGAATCACCGCCAACGCGGTGGCGCCGGGATTCATCGATACCGAGATGACTCGCACGCTGCCCGCGGGCCTGAGGCAGCGCTCGCGCGAGCAAGTCCCGGCTGGCCGATTCGGCGAAGTGGACGACGTCGTCGGCGCGGTGCTTTTTCTTTGTTCCGCGGACGCGCGATACATCACCGGCCAGGTGCTGCATGTGAACGGCGGGCTTTACATGCCCTGAAATGGCGCGCCAGATTTCCATGTCCGCCGCCGAGGACTGGCAGCTGCCATTAACCACAGAGGACACAGAGGACACAGAGGGCAATCGTAAAGATGCGCGCTTGAAATGTCCTTAATTAGGGGGAACAATGAAATGGATTAGGGAGGCGCGTTCTGGCTTCCGCGAGCGTCAGAACTGATTCTAGTCCCGGGCCAAGGTACTTGTTGAAAGCCGAATGGCAGATGGAGCCACCGCTCGGGTCATCCTTTTATTGAGGAACTCTGTGTCCCCTGTGTCCGCTGTGGTGAAGCTCTTTGGAATTTTCAAGTCAGCTACGCGCGCTCCCAGATCATCACGACGTTGCTCGTGAAGGTCCCGCCGATGTTGAACGTGAGGATGTGGCGGGCGCCCTCGATTTGCCTCGCACCGGCGCGGCCGGTGAGCTGCAGGAAGGCTTCGACGACCTGGCGCACGCCGGTGGCGCCGACAGGATGGCCGTCGCCGATCAAGCCACCGCCGGCGTTGACAGGGACACCACGAAATCCAGAGTGTGGGGCACGGCAGTCGAGCGCCTCGCGCACCGCGGGCAACGCGGTGTCGCCGCTTTCCAGCAGGCTAGCGCCCTGGCCGCATTGCGCGAGGCCGAGGAGTTCATACGCAATGATCTCGGAAATGGAAAAGCAGTCATGCACCTCGACGCCGTCAAGACTGCGGGGGCCGAGCCCGGCCGCGGCGAAAGCCTGTTCGACAGCCTTCCGGGCGACGGAGAAATCCGGGGCGTCCTTGTCATCGAGGGCCAGCCGGTCGGTCGTGTGGCCAAGGCCGGCCAGCCGGACGGGACCGCGCCTCGCGAGCTTTTTCCAAAAGGGATCCGAGCAGAGCACGAGGGCTGCGGCGCCATCGGTGATCTGCGAGCAGTCGGACACTTTGAGCGGCGGGGCCACGCACGGATTCGCGTTCGATTCGCAGCGTGCCTGCTCGAGCGTCAGATCCGACGTGCGCATCTGGGCGAGGGGGTTGAGCCGCGCGTGGGCGTGGTTCTTGACGGCGACTCTGGCCAGTTGCTCCTCGGTGAGGCCGTAGCGTTCCATGTAAAGCCCGGCGATGCGGGCGAAGAGCTTGGGGAACATGAAGTCGCCGAACTGCGCCTTTTCCCGCGAGTAATCCGCCGCGGCACCGAGCACATCGGCGCCTTCCGGGGGCGGCATCGTCTTTTGCTGTTCCACGCCGACGACGAGGACCACATCGCGCATGCCTCCCATGATTTCCCGCGCTCCCGCGAGCACCGCCGTGCCCCCGGAGGCGCATGCTGCTTCGACGTGCATCGTGGGCAGACCGCGGAGGGCATCGTCGATCTCGGTGAGGAACGCCCCGAGGTGGAGTTGCCGCGTGAAGAGGCCGGCGGCGAAGTTTCCCACGATACCGGCACGGATGTCCGCCGGGGCGATCCGCGCATCGGCGATCGCTAGGCGGCCCGTCTCGACGATCAGGTCCCCAAGCGTCCGGCCCTCCTTGCGGAGGTTCCGCCGGAAGTCGGTGCGCCCGGCGCCGAGAATATGGACGGGACTGGCCATTGCTGGCTTTCGGTGCAAAACGCTAAGCTCCAATCCAGGTGCAATCAAGGGGCGGCGCCGTGCCCGTTCTCGCTACCTTTTTTGCTCCTTGTGTGCAGATGTTCATGCGGTACCCTGAAACCGGCAGGGAAACCTGCCTTTTCAAGTATGATTCCTCAGACGAAACCTGATCCCACCGCGCGCACGGGACTGCATGCCTGCCCGCACACTTTCAGTGTTTCGCCCGTTTCTCGCGGCAATCTTTGAGGGGCTGCTTTTTGTTGGGGACCATTCGGGCACTCACACGATTCTGCCTTTATTCAACACCCGTAAGTTATTATAAGCAGCGCAGCCGTAGGGACCCCAAACCTTCTCATCGATGATCAGACGGGCTTGTCTAGGTCGCGAACCGAAGCGCTTGGCGGAATCAACCGCCCAATGGCGCAGCAGATATCCCGAAGAGCCTCATCAATGTCAGCTTGCACGAAAGCGCCGGGCATTTCGGCCTTTCGCAGGTCATCGCGAATCAATCGAAGGATGTCGCGAGAGGTTCTTTTATCACTGGAGCGACCGGCGAGCCATTCAGAAATTTTGTAATACAAGGTGTTGGCCCGCTCTTTCGTCAATTTGAACATTTCTTCAAAGTTTCGCAGGGGCCGCTCGCTTGGCTCATCATTCTGACTTGGCGCTATCGAATCAAGATAGCCTATAGCAGCGCAGACGTGAGGAAGGGCGGCTTCGCAGGCGTCATAAACGAGTTCGGGTGCCTTCGGCTTACGTTGCAAGATCATGTCCAAATCGTCACGAACTCGAAAAAGGTAGTCGATTGGAGGCCGCTTCTCGTCCATTGGTTCAGTTTGTTCTTCGTCCCAGATTACAGTCAAGCGTGACGCGGGAGGCAGGCAACCATCCCGCTGCCAATTTTGCCGATTCGGTGCCAATAATGTGCCAGGAAGTGCCAATAAAACGGGTCTTCAGCTGCATCTCCGTGCGTGTCCGTGCATGAAGGGGAGACATCCTCAGAGGACATGCGAGCGGGGCCTCGTCGAAGGGCCGCCTTGCGCACAGCAATGTCGGCGTCGCCGTTGAGACCCTTCGCGAGGTTCACTAAAAAGATGCTCCTTCTCCTGCATGAAGCCATTCGCCAAACCGGTCAAACCGTGGCCGTTCGCGATTACGACGCTCAAGGCTCCGCTTCAAAGGCACTAACGCGGATTCAAGGCACAAGAGAACTGCCGGGGCAGAGCTATCAAGTTCTCCTCATCGACACCCCTCCGTCTCTGACCCTGCCTGCCACGGCCGCCGCGGTCGCCAGCGCTGACATTATTCTCATCCCAACAAGCCCGTCTCCCGTAGACGTATGGGAAGCAGATG
>JAXIPG010000153.1:0-12658 GCA_045403045.1 Terrimicrobiaceae bacterium | reverse complement strand
AGGGCGTGAGCTCTTTGGGGCATCTCTCGGCGTCGCTCCTCAGTCACAGCCCCTTCAGGGGATGCTCCTTCGTCCCTCCACCGATATCTGCCCCAAAGAACTCACGCGTGGCGTGCGTGGGTTTTTCAACAGTCTCCTAGCAAGCCGCTTCACTTGGCCGATTGGAGAGCGACCATTGGAAAGTTCGACGCGATCATTTCTGAACAGGAAACAAATATAGTTCGAAGCGTTGCGGAAACCCGATATGAGCTCCTCTGATCGCGCACGCTAAGTGCAGTGTAATCTGCAGGAACTTAGACATTCGAAATTCGGAGCCGTCGGGCCAATGGTATTTCATCGGAGTCTTGCCTTGCGGTTACTATTGCGACGCGGAGCCACTTCATTGCTGTTCGCCTGTCGGGCCTTATCACAGCAGCCCATAAGAGAACGCATCCGATTGCATTATCGTATTTAAGCGGTGACTTGCGTTTCATAGCATTCCCTTTTCCATCGGTTCCATTTACAATGAGTTGTCACTTCATATGTGTCTCGCGCCGGATCCAGACTCAGGAGAACAAAGGAAGCTTTCATTGCAACTCTATTACGAGCAACAAGGACTCTAATTGCAATGAATCCTCGGATATTCAGCCACTGGCCCCTCCTTGAGCTTTCCCTCCACTGTAGCTCGCGCCAAACTTGTGAATCACAGAGGCGAACAGGGCGGCGTCCCGGTCGGCGAGCCCGATGATCGCGCTGGCCGGCGTGGCAAAAGTTTCACCAACTCGAGAGCGGCGCCTTTGCCTCGGCCAGCTGCCCGGGAGTCAACTCTCCTTCTGAAATCTCGAATTCGAAAGCAAGAACCGGAGTTTTTCTGTTTACGGAAGCTTTATTGTGTCCTCAGAAGCAACAAGAACACCATGAATACATCATCCACAAGCGGGCGGGCGAGGTATGCCAGCGATGAAGAACGGTGGCAGGCCGTCGTTCAAAAGAATCGCAACGCCGATGGCAAATTTTTCTACTCCGTGAAGACCACGGGCGTCTATTGCCGCCCCTCTTGCCCTGCGCGCCCAAAGCGTCGCGAGAATGTCGCGTTTCACAAATCGGCCGAGGACGCCGAGCGAGCGGGCTTCCGAGCTTGCAAGCGCTGCAAGCCGAAGGGACCGGCGCTCGCCGAGCAGCACGCGGCAACGGTAGCTGCCGCTTGCCGCGCTATTGAAACGGCGGAAGAATTGCCCGACCTCGAGGCACTGGCGAACTCAGCCGGAATGAGCCGCTTTCATTTCCACCGTATTTTCAAATCGGCAACGGGCCTCACCCCGAAAGCGTTTGCGGCGGCCCATCGCTCTGAGCGGATGCGGAAAGAGTTGCCGAAACGCGGCACGATAACCGAAGCGATTTACGAAGCGGGATTTAACTCCAATGGTCGCTTCTATGCGAACTCCTCGGATATGCTCGGCATGAAACCGAAAAATTACCGGGGCGGCGGAACCGGAGCGACCATCCGTTTTGCCATCGGCGAATGCTCCCTCGGTTCTATCCTTGTTGCCGCGTCGGAAAAAGGAGTCTGTGCGATAATGATGGGCGACGACCCCGATGCGCTCGCCAAAGACCTTCAGGATCGCTTTTCGAAGGCTAACCTGATCGGCGGCGACCGCGACTTCGAAAGACTGGTGGCCAAAGTTGTCGGCTTCATCGAGGCGCCGAGAGTCGGTCTGGATTTGCCGCTCGATGTGCGAGGCACGGCTTTCCAACAAAGAGTCTGGCAAGCCCTCCGCGAAATCCCGGTCGGCTCGACCGCGAGCTATTCGGAACTCGCCGACCGCATCGGCTTGCCGAAAGCGATTCGAGCCGTCGCCCAAGCGTGTGCCTCGAACGCGATTGCGGTTGCGATTCCCTGCCACCGGGTCGTGCGCAGCGACGGCAATCTTTCAGGCTATCGCTGGGGCGTCGAACGGAAACGGGCATTGCTGACAAGAGAGGAGGTCGCAGCGTGAACGCGAAAGCTGCCTTTTTGAGTTCCTTTCTTTCGGCATTTGCTCTAGACAGGTTCCAGAATCATAAACTGATAAGGCGCCAGGGCCACGTATTCATGATCGTGGCCTACGGAATGTTCCTGTTCATTCCAGTGATCGAAAAGCCGTTCGGGAATGTGACCGTGTTCTTTAAAGATGTACCAGGTGATCATCTGTTGCCGGTCGCTGAAATTAAAGAGACAATAGACCCGCCGGTTCTCCAGCGTTCGAAGGTAGCCCGCCACGTGTATGTTATGCGGGGTGAGCCAGGCGAGGTTTTTGGCATCGGCAATCATAGGAAGTTTGTTACGAATGGCGATCAGCTGCCGCGTGGCCATATATACCCGCTCTTCTGTGCTGCCTTCCTGTTCTATCCGTTTATTTTTTTCCCAGTCGATGACGGGCCGGTGCATCCAGCGGTTATCGTAGTCTTTCGCGGGATCGTCGAGGTAGGAATAATCGTTGGTGTATCCCACTTCATCCCCGTAAAAGATCATCGGAATGCCGCCGACTAAGAAGCTATGGGCCTGCATCATGACAATCCTGCGTATAGCCATGTCGATAGCCGCGCCGTCCTTACCTAATAAAGCTTTCTCCAGCCCGCATAAAGAAGCCAGTGATCCGCTGACGCGTGCGTCGTTGGTTTTGGGATTTACGGAAAAGAGGGCGCCCGCAGAAGGTGACGTGGGGTCGCCGCCGGAATAATATTCCTTTAAAAATTTTCGATGCTGAAACGGGTCGAAGCCGGCGTGCTGGATCATATAATCATCATAGCCCAACCCTATGTCATCGTGGCAGCGGGTATAGGTGATCCACGATGTGCCATAGGGCTTTTGCAAAATTTCGTGCTGAGCCGCCAGCATCACGCGGGTATCGCCCGTAGCCAGCGCATCCCATTGCAGGGCCATATGCGTGGCGTTATAGGCAAGGTCGCATTCGCGCGCAGTGAAGAGCCCGCTGCCGAAATATTTCATGATTTCGTGGGGCGCTACAATGGCTTCGCCCAGGATGGCCATGCCCGGCATCGCCACCTGCACGCATTGTTTAATGAGCCTCAGGAGGGTATGGGCCTGGGGCAGATTCTGGCAGGTGGTGCCCACCTGCTTCCAGATGAAGGCCGGCGCATCGATGCGGAGAACGTCGACGCCAAGGTTGCCGTAAAAGAAAATGGTGTCGAGCATGTCAAGGAGTACCGCGGGATTGGTGTAATTGAGGTCCCACTGGTAATCGTGGAAGACTGTCATCACCCACTTATTGATCTCCTTACAATAGGTGAAATTGCCCGGTGAGGATTCGGGAAATATCTCCGGCATGCTGCGCTCGAAACGATCCGGCAGCTCACGATCGGCATACATATAGTAATAATCCTGGTAGCTCTCGTCGCCTTGCTTTGCCTTTTTCGCCCATTCATGATGATGCGAGGTATGGTTAAGCACGATATCGACCATGAGGAACATTTGCCTTTCGCTCATCTGCTGCCGGAGTTGCTTTAGGTCTCCCAGCGTGCCAAAGCGCGGATCCACCGTGCGGTAGTCCGATACAGCATAGCCGCCGTCACTTTCGCCGGGAGGGCTCTCGAAAAGCGGCATCAGGTGGAGCAGGTTAACGCCCAGCCCATTTAGGTAATCGAGTTTCGATTCCATATTGGTCAGTCTCCCGCAGAAGCGGTCCACATAGAGGCTCATGCCCGTAGTGCTGTTGCTTAGGAACCAATGTCCCTGGTCCTGTTTTTCATCGTCTTTATCCTTCATGCTGTCGGGCCGCTCGATGAATGCCCGGGTGATGATCTTCAGCAGACGGTCAAAGCTTCCTTTCGCTTTGGGATGATGCGCGTAGATTTCGTCGTAGAGCGCCTTTATCGCGGCGGCATTGGCAATAAATCGGGTAAGAAAAAGAATTCCGGCATCGCCCTCAGGAAAATCCTTCTCCTTTGCGCATTGATTGATTTGCTGGTGTAACTGATGCTGGTACATGGTAAGAAATTTCTGAGAGGAAATCGCCTTTCGGCTGTATCGAATGTTTCTGTTCTATGTTAACGTCAAAAGATGCCGCGGCAATTGCGATTAGAGTATGAGGGTGCGGTTTACCATCCTTCTTCGCACGAGACTTCGGCGGGACAAGCATGATGGCGCGAGGTAACCGCCGTGAGTCCATTTCTCGGGATGACCGGAATCGGCTGGCAAGGCTGGACTCTTTTTGGCCTGACCATCACAATGAAAAGCAGGTCAAGGACCGATTATATGACGCTTTACGAATTGAACAGAGCCGTATTACCGTCCTGGGCGATCGCTCCTGAACCTTTTTTGGCAATATGGCTAATGTGCTTGTCCTCAACGCCGGCTCCGGTAGTCAAAAGGCAGCCCTATACGCGATCGACCCCGATCCGAAAGGTCCGTCCGATCCTGTTTGGCAGGCAGCCATCAATTCCACGACGCCGGGTCAACCCGAGGACAAATTTCTCGCCCAGGTTAGGTCCACGCGTGACGAAGGAGAACTTTCTATCCCCAGAGATTGGTCATTGCCAAAAAAAATCCAGGCCCTGATCCGAGCGTCGTGGGAGGGCGGTTTCGCGGTGCTGGAAGGATTGCACCAAATCGATTTGGTCGGCCATCGGGTCGTGCATGGCGGTCTGGAGTTCAGCCGCGCTACGCTTGTCACTCCCCACGTTGAAGCGACCATCGACAAGCTCGGAGAGCTCGCGCCGTTGCACAATCCGGCAAATCTGGCAGGTATTGAGGCCTGTCGGGAAATCTTGGGTGACAAAGTTCCGCAGTTCGCGGTCTTCGATACGGCCTTCCACCGAACGTTGCCGGAAGCAGCCACAACCTACGCAGGACCGTATGAGTGGGTGGAGCAAGGATTAGTGCGTTACGGTTTTCATGGGACTAGTTATCGGTACGCCAGCCGAAAAGCGCTGGAGATCATCAACCGGCAGGGCGATCAGAGCGTGTGCCAGATCCTCTGTCACTTGGGCGGCGGTTGTTCGCTGGCGGCGGTCCGGGGAAACCGGTGTGTCGATACCACCATGGGTTTCACTCCGCTGGATGGGATTGCGATGTGCACGCGTTCGGGAGCTATTGACCCCGGAATAATGCTCCATCTCCTGCGACACGGAACCGATCTGGATTCGCTCGAGCAGACGCTCAACAGGCGGTCCGGGCTGGCGGGTCTTTCCGGACTCCCGGGCGACACCCGGGTAATCTTTCCCAAAGCACGCGATAACGATCGGCGCGCAACGCTGGCGATGGACGTTTTCATTCATCGGCTCCGCGCCGGCATCGGATCCATGCTCGCGAGCTTGGGTCGCCTCGATGCGCTGGTTTTCACGGACGTCATCGGTGAAACAGAACCAATTGTTCGCCGACGAACCTGCGACGCCTTTGCTTTCCTCGGGTTACGCTTGGACGATAACCTTAATGCTACCTCCCCCCTCGACGCAGATATTGCTGCGGCGGATTCTTCAGTTCGTGTCGTTGTCGTCCATGGCCAAGAGAATTGGCAAATCGCCGCCGAATCGGTCGAGGCTTGGCGCATGGAAAAGTGAATGTAGCAAATGCCGAAAGAAACTTCCGAAACAGCGCCGAAATTTCTTTCGGCATTTGTTCTAGGAGACTGTGATCTCGACGCTCCAGCCTCGGGCCTCTTGGTAGACCTTGATTTCGGCCTCCGGCATCTTCTTCTGAAGACGCTCTGCGAATGCGCGGCAAGCGGCTTCGGATCGCCACAGGTGACTCTCGGCCGTGGCGATCAATTCGCCATCATCCTCGCGAAGGGTTTGGAGAAAGGTCTTTTTGACCACAAAAAAGAACCCGTCTGCAAAACGACGGGCCGTTAAAGGCCTTGCGTCTGGTTCCCTGACCTTTGTCCCAACACTGGACTGTTGTTGGTGGCTCTTCGCATTTTGCGCTCGTCGGGGTTTCTTGTCGTCCCCTACGGTTTTTTATAGACGCTGGCTTCGAGGAAGGACTTCGCCTCGCGGACGGGCAGGGGATCGGCCTCTCGGTCGAATTCCTGGAAGAAACAACTCAGGTAGCCGGTGTGGCAGGCGCCGCCGGCTTGCTCGACCTCAAAGAGGAGCACATCGCGGTCGCAATCCGCAAACCAGCGACTGATTTTCTGCGTGTGACCACTGGTCTCACCCTTGAGCCAGAGTTTTTTTCGTGAGCGACTCCAATAGTGCATGAGGCCGGTCTCGAGCGACTTTTGGAGGGCTTCGCGATTCATCCAGGCGAACATCAGCACGCGCCCGCGAGGGGCGTCTCCCGCGGAAGCTTGCTGAACGATTGCGGGAATGAGACCTTCGGAGGTGAATTTGAAATCGAGTTCCACTGTTGCAGAATAGCAGACTGTCAGATAATCGGAAACGTCGCGTGAAAGAATCAGATATTTCAGAACCGCCTGCGCCGACCCCACGTGCGCCGCAGGGCGCCCGCTATCGTTATTTTTCGAGCCCGCCGACCACGGTCTCGCTGCGCTTGGCGGACATTGCTTCACAAATCCCGGAAGCGGCCCGCCTGCCGGCTTTCAATGCCGAGCACAGCATCGAAGTTCCGTGCGAAGACGTTTTCATCGGTCCGGCTCCGAAGTTACTGCTTTCGCGACTGGCCGAGATTGCGGGCGAGCACGTTCGGCTCGACGGCATTCCAGATTCACCAATCAGGCTCCCGGCGGCTCAGCTGGCGCTGGGCTATCATTTCATTAACGGGCGCGAGCTTCTCGAGGAGCCGGTCCAACCTGAGAACGAGAGCCCGGGTCCACAAAAGGTTTCCCATCCGCCCGAAGAATTCACTCCAAAGGTGGACGTATCGGAGGAGAGTCCCGTCGAGGGCAAGGGAGATATCGCACCGCCAAAATGCGAGGCGCCGCCGGAGGAAGCCAAGAGCCCGCTAGCCGTCGTCGGGCCGCCTCTCGCACACCCCGTCGCGCCATCTCTGGCAGCCTCTGATGCACCACCCGTAGGTTCGCCTATCGCCGACGCTATGGCGCCGTCTGACACGACGAAAGTGCCCTCTCAAGCAGTGGAGTCGAGCGCTCCGCTTTCGCCAGAACAGGAAGAGCCGGTCAGGCAAGAGAGCCCGCCTCCGGCGGCTCTTGAAAGCCCGCCCACAGGTCCACGGACAACCCCGGCGCCGGAGACGTGGCGTCCAATTTCCATCTTTCCCATATTTCGACGCAAGGTGGTGGAGCCCCAGGTGAAACCGCCGGCTGCACCGGCTCATGTCGAATTCCGGAAACCTCGGGCGCCCTTCGTCCCCTCGGAATTCTCATCAAGACCGCCGCAGCCGGTGCCCTCCCAAGCTAAGGCCGTAGGGCCAGAACCTGAGGCCGTGGAGCAGCCGGTGAAGGAGCTTGCGTTGGCGGCACCCGCCCAGGAGGCGATTCTCGTTGAGACCGAACACCTGCCCAAGTCTGAGTCCATGCGCTCGGCCGAGATCCCTGATCAGGACGCGTTGCAGGCATTGTTCATGACGGAGGAATTCCTTTCGGTTGATCGCGTGGTGGAACTCTGCGGTGGTCTGCCAGGCATCAAGTCGTGTGTGCTTGCGCATGGATCGGCGGTGCTCGGATCTCACAATGTGCCCGAGTCGATCGATTTGGTATCGCTGAGCGCGCATGCGCTCGAGATGCTCGCGGCCATGCGGCAGTCCGCCGCACGAATGGGGATCGGCGCGGTGCCTGCCGTGACCATCCACTCCGACAAGGGGCCGATCACGTTTTTTCATCAAGATGACCTTTGCCTGCTTGTACTGCATAAGGACCGCGGCTTCGTTCCTGGCGTCCGCGAGAAGCTCCAGCAAGTCGTCGAGCATCTGTCTGAGGCGAACCTTGCTCTGCCTGTTGGGGCTTCGCGGCCGGCTTTGGCGCAAAAGGAGGCCACGTTTTAGGTTGGTAAGTTTCGAGTTTTGAGAAAAGCTCGCAAACACATTCTGAAAACTTTCCGGCATGTTGGATCTTGTGCAAAAGGGCGGGCCGCTGATGTGGCTCATCATTCTCTGCAGCGTTACGGCCGCCGGCATTTTCTTTGAGAGGCTTCTGCACCTCCACAGAGCGTCCATTCCGGTCGGCGACTTGCTTCGGGGGCTCGCAAATGTTTTGCGAAAGGAGGATTACGCGGAAGCCCTGGAGGAATGCGCAGGCACACCCGGGCCGGTCGCGCGCGTTGCGCATGCGGTGATCCTGCACCATGGCGCACCGCGTTCCGAACTGCGCGAGGTTGCGCAGGAGGCCGGCCAGTTGGAGGTGCCGCGGCTCGAGCAAAATCTACCCCTTCTTGCAACTATTGCCTACACCACGCCACTACTTGGCTTGCTGGGAACTTTGCTGGGTTTGCTTGTGGCATTTCAGGAGATTGCCGCCCACAGCGGCTATGCCACAGCCACTGACATTGCAGATGGCGTCTACGAAAGTCTGCTCACCTCGATTGCTTCGCTGGCCGTGGCAATACCCGCGTTTGTGGCGTACAGCTATCTCTCCGCGCGCGTCAATACAATCATCCACGAAATGGAAAGGGCCGGCATCGAGATTCTCGCCATCCTTGACGAGGTGCGCGGGCGCAACAAACCGGTATCGTGAAACTTCGGCGCTCACCGGCTCCGCATCCCGTGCTGATCGTTTTTGCGCCCGCGTTCGGTCTGGGGCTGATCCTGATTTTTTTTCTGCTGCTGAGCACGACATTCCTGCTTCAGCCTGGCGTCGCCGTGGACGTGCCGCGATCGGCGTTCCTGCTCTCGCCCCAGCGCAATCCGCGCATCATAAGCGTCACGGCGCCGCCCCTTTCCGCCATTTTCTTTGAGAACGAGGAGGTCAGCCTGCCGCGTCTGCGTGAGGCGCTGCAAAAGATCCAAGGCCGGTCGCAGACGATCATCATCAAGGCGGACAAGCGCGCGCTTTACGAGAACATCAGCGCGGTTATGAACGCGGCGCTCGAGACGGGTTTCCCGGTGGTGCTTGCCACTGCCGAGGAGGACGAAGACCTGTGAAACTCCGAATTCACCTGTTCGAATGGCCGTCGCGCCACAATGTGCATCTGGCGCTCCCGATCATGCTGGTCCTGTCGTTTTTCCTGCATGCGGCGTGCATGTTTATTTTTCACGCGACCTTTCCGCGATCGGAAGGCAGTCGCGAGCGTTCCGCTGCTGTCTATCATCTTTTGCCAGGCTCGCCGGAAGCGGCGAAGGTCGCGCCAATGCTGGCAGCGTCAGACCCGGCATTGTTTTCTTCCACAAAGATCTTTGGGCGCAACGTGTGGAAGTTACCGGAAACAGCCTACGTTGCGAGCTTCGATGAAGAAGTTCCCGCTCTGGCACCCCTGCCGGCTCCGCTTCCGTCGCAATTTCTTCCGCCTGATTCCGGAACGGCACCGGTTGCCGTGGCGGCCTTCGTTCCGAAGGCGCCGCCCCGGGAGCCAGCTGTCCCTACCGCAGTGCGGTTCGGTGGGGATTTGGAACGACGAGCCTGGACTCCCCCACAGAACTTTGACTTTTCTGCGCTGGCAGTCTTGCCGCGGCAGGGGCTTGCGCCGGCGGAGTTCCTCGTCGCGGTTTCGCCGGACGGTCTGCCGATGCATCTCTTTCCCCAACGATCGTCGGGCAATGAAAACCTCGACCGCGCCGCGCTTCAATACTTGGCCGGCTGTCGCTTCGCAGCGGCCCCTTCCGAGCGCGAGTCGGCCTGGGGGACGGCCACCTTCGTATGGGGGGCAGACGTCAGGCAGGACAGCCAGCAATGATCCGCATCAACCTCGCCGAACTGGTCTTTGCATATTTGCTGGTTTTTCTTGCCGCGATTTTGGCCGTTTGGATAGCCTATGAGATGGTTCGGAGAGTTCGCGAAAACCGCTCCCGTCAATACCGCATTCGTTGCGCCGTCTGCGGGATGGAGTTTGAGGATCGCACGCCTGCGATTCTGCCCCGCTGTCCGCGTTGTGGCAGCCTCAATGAACGAGACAAATTGAAAGTATACTAAAATGGGAATGTGGATTGGAAAGAACCGCAAGGCGCGCGTGACCTACGGGTTTGACGAGATCGCGCTTGTGCCAGGAGATGTCACGATCAACCCGAACGAGGTGGACATCTCGTTTCGTCTTCCTCGGCGGGATGCGGAGCCCATCAAGCTCAACGTTCCTATTCTTGCGAGCGCGATGGATGGGGTGGTGGACGTCAAAATGGCCATCTTGATGGGCAATCTTGGGGGCCTCGGGGTGCTTAACTTGGAAGGCGTCCAGACTCGCTATGAGAACCCCGATGAGGTGCTCGCCGAGGTTGTCGCCGTGGGCAACGAGAAGGTCACCTCGCTCATTCAGAAGCTTTACCAGGAACCGGTGCGTGAAGAGCTCATCGCCCAACGCGTCGAAGAGATCAAGAAGGCGGGCGTCATTTGCGCGGTAAGCTCGATTCCACAGAGAGCCGAGCGCTTCGGCGCGATCGCCCAGGAGGCTGGTGTGGACGTGTTTGTCGTCCAGTCCACCGTTTCGACAGTCCGGCACATTTCCACGGAGTACAAGACGCTCGACCTGGCGAGCTATTGCAAAGCGATGAAGGTGCCCGTGATCGTGGGCAACACGGTCACGTTCAACGCCACGCGTGAGCTCATGCAAGCCGGCGTCGCGGCTGTGCTGATCGGAGTCGGCCCCGGGGCCGCGTGCACTTCGCGCGGCGTACTGGGCTTGGGCGTTCCGCAGGTGACTGCGACGGTCGATTGTGCAGCGGCACGCGATCACTATTTCAAGAAGACGGGCCGGTATGTTCCGATCATCACCGATGGCGGCATGAGCAAGGGCGGCGACGTGTGCAAGGCGCTGGCCTGCGGGTCGGATGCTGTCATGGTCGGCAGCGCCTTCGCAAAGGCTGAGGAGGCGCCTGGCAAGGGGACGCATTGGGGAATGGCCACACCGCACGCGAATCTGCCGCGCGGCACTCGCATCAAGGTGGGCGTCACCGGCAGCCTCAAGCAGATCCTTTTCGGACCCGCCGAAGTCGATGACGGCAGCCAGAATTTGGTCGGCGCCATCACCACATGCATGGGCAACGTCGGCGCGGCAAGCATCCGAGAGTTTCAGGAAACGGAGATCATCATTGCGCCATCGATAAAAACTGAGGGAAAACTCTTTCAAGTTGTGCAAAACGTGGGAATGGGGACAAAGTAAATTTTTGATTGCCAACCTGCGGGCCAACCCGCTGAGTTACATTCCCCAAATTTGAGCCAGGTAAATATTCGATGAGTGAACGCAGAGTAGTCGTCACCGGAATCGGTGTCATTAGCCCGGTCGGCAACGACCTTGACACCTTCTGGAGAAATCTGACCGAAGGCCGGAGCGGCATCCGCCGTTATAAGGCATTCGACTCTGCCATTTACGAATGCAAGATCGCCGGGGAGGTGAGCGAATTCGATCCCGCCAAATATTTCAAATCGCCAAAGGACGCCCGTCGTGCGGATCGGTTCGCCCAGCTAGCGATGGCCGCCGCGAAAACCGCTTTGGCGGACTCCGGAATCGATCTGGACAACGTGGACCATGAGCGTTTCGGCGTGATGGTCGGCAGTGGGATCGGAGGACTCAAGAGCATGGAAGAAGAGTGCCGCCGCCTCATTGATCGCGGCCCGTCGCGCGTTTCGCCTTTCACCATTGCCATGATGATCAGCAACATGGCAAGCGGACTGGTTTCCATGGAATACGATCTCCGGGGACCGAATATGTCCATCGTCACCGCCTGCGCCACTGCCAATCACTCGATTGGGGAAGCCTGGCGAATGATCAAATTCGACGATGCCGATTGCTTCGTGGCCGGGGGCACGGAGGCCACCATCACTCACCTGGGCATTGGCGGGTTTTCCGCGATGCGCGCCCTTTCGCTACGAAATGACGAACCGGAGCGCGCTTCGCGTCCATTCGATAAGGACCGCGACGGTTTTGTGATGGGCGAAGGCGCGGGCCTCGTGGTTCTTGAAGAGCTGGAACACGCAAAAAAGCGCGGTGCGCACATTTACTGTGAGCTGTCCGGATACGGACTAAGCGCCGACGCGTACCACATGACGCAGCCGCTTCCCGAGGGTGAGGGCGCAGCGCGATGCATGCGCATGGCGATGAAGCATGCAAACGTCAACCCGGACCAAATTGATTACATCAACGCGCATGGCACATCGACTCCCATCGGCGACGTGTGCGAGACCAAGGCCATCAAGCAGGCGCTCGGCGAAAGTGCAAAAAAGACTATGGTTAGTTCGACCAAGTCGATGACGGGGCATTTGCTCGGCGCAGCCGGCGGGGTGGAGTTCGCCGCATGCGCCCTGGCCATCAAACACGGAATCGTGCCGCCGACCATCAATCTCGAGCAACCCGATCCTGAGTGCGATCTCGACTACGTAGCCAACACGGCGCGCGAGGCGAAGGTCAAGGTCGCCATGAGCAATTCCTTCGGCTTCGGCGGCCACAATGCAACGCTCATCGCGTCCGAGTTCTCCGGGTAGAGCAAATGCAGAAGTTTCTGGCAAGGGGTTCGACTTAGTTGTAGAGGCCCTTGTGCCAAGGGGTATGTGTTTAGCGCCCCATTTTTGAGTCTGGCGTAAGATTTTGCTGGCTTCCGGGATCGCCAGGGTTTAGGAGCCGGGAATGTTTGCGGCCCGCATCGTTCAGGGACGCCGGATTGGCCGGGAGGAGGTCGAGCTGA
>JAXIPG010000233.1:0-4655 GCA_045403045.1 Terrimicrobiaceae bacterium | reverse complement strand
TCTGCCATCGATCCAGCCACCGACCCGAGGGTCAACCGCCAGGCCATGAAGACAAAGACGCTTTCCCTCGCTGCTGGTTTCGCTGCTTTGCTTTTTGCGAGCAGCAGTATCGCCTCCACCAACCCGGTCATTTCATCTTCGTCGGAAAATTCTGTGCGAATTGGCAGCGCGAGGGTTGTGAGGGCGCTTGGCGGCGGTTCCTACGTGACTGGGATGATTGAACCATCATTCGGATATGTCGCTCCGCGCGCCGAGCATGTACGCGTCGCGGCCTACGATGCGAAACTGCAAACCTCACGGCGGAGTAAAAACCTTTTCAAACCAAACTCCAACCAACTCAAAATCATGAACACAGCAATCGTGCATACAAAAGGAATTATGAAAACAAGAACACTTGGTCACATGAAAACGAAACAGCTTGGAAATTCGGATTTGTTTATCACACCCGTGGGCTACGGGTCATGGGCCATTGGGGGCTCAGGATGGCAATTCGCTTGGGGAAAGCAAAACGATAACGATTCCGTCGCCGCGATCCACCGCGCGCTTGAGTTGGGTGTGAACTGGATCGACACCGCGGCGGTGTACGGCCTGGGTCACTCGGAAGAGGTTGTGACTCAGGCGTTGGCGAGCTGGCCGGGGCCACGGCCATACGTATTCACCAAATGCGGCCTCCGTTGGGACGCGCAAGGCCAAACTCATCGCGTATTAACGGCGGCTTCCATCCGGCGGGAATGCGAGGACAGCCTGCGCCGGCTCAAAGTGGACACTATCGACCTCTACCAAATCCACTGGCTTCCATGACACGGGAACGCATCTCCAAGCTGCCCGATGACGATTGGCGCAAACACGATCCTGATTTCAATGAGCCAGAGTTATCGGCCCACCTCGCATTAGTTGAACGGTTGCGCGCGGTCGGCAAGCGGCGCCGCTATGCCCCGGGAGCGGTTGCTGTCGCTTGGACTTTGCGCCACTCCGCCGTAACCGCTGCGATCGTCGGCGCACGCAAGCCAGAGCAGGTGGACGACGTGGTTGCTGCCGCGGCAGTTCACCTCACTCAATCGGACCTCACGGAGATTGAAACTGTCGCCGAACTCGCCGCGAGGGGCCAATGAAAATTGGTTTTGTCGGTCTGGGCATCATGGGCAGCCGCATGGCGGCAAACCTGCAAAAACGCGGCTGGAATCACAGGACGCGTTGTGACTCGCGAAGGCAAGGGGCGTGCCACGAATAGCAAGACGTTTCACGCGCTGCGCACTCTTTCATTTCTTCGCTGGCAAACGCGGGCGTTGCACCCGACATCCGCCAAAAGCTGGCCGGTCATTCAAGCGCAGCAATCCACGCAATCTACAGTCATCACGAACTGGAAACCTTGCGCGGAGCGGTGGCGAAGCTGCCGAGCCTGAAAGCGCCATGAGAAAGGCCAAAGGGGCACCCGAGCCGACTCCGCTCGAGCTTATCGAGATCGCCAAGGGAGTGCCATTGAACCAAAACGAACTGACGCTGGCATGGCAGTCTAAGCAAGGCAGCGCAGTTTCTTGGATGGACTCGCCTTACGTTTCTCAAGGCATGGGATAAGTTCATCCCTCTTTGGAAATTCAGGGAGAGAGCGAATCCTATTCGGCATCATTACTGCGTCGGCTGGAGGCGCGTAGAATCGAAGCTGAGCGGGAAAGTAAAGCCGACCGAGAAAAGGATCGTCGCGCCCGGAAAAAGCACGCAAGCGGAAAGTGACAAATTTTTGGGCCACGTTCGTGGCAGCTTAGGCCACGTTTTTGCGATAGTCGGTTATGCGCCCGTTCGGGCGGCGTTGGGTTAAAAAAACGATTTGTTCTATTCGAAAAGCCCGACGAGCGGACAAATCCACCTCTATCGTCCCTCAGGTAAAGCTCGCATCTTATCCAAAAATCTACTAGCGAAAAAAAGGTCGAACCTAATTTGCCGGTTCTCTTGAAACGCCAATGCCTTGACTCTTTACTCTCTTCCTTTAGATTTTTAGCTGCTACCTTTCACGATGTTATGGCTAGTACTTCAGTAAGTCAATCTTCAGCGGTTTCAAGACATACTCCTTCAGATCGCACTCCGGGACTCTTTACAGACGTGACTCTCGCGACCAGAGAGATAGCTTTTCAAAGGTGGTTGCTCGCCCGTCACATTAAATCGGCAGCACGATGGGGAAAACTAGCCGAGCAGGCTCCTGCCATCGATGATTTGCGCAGTCTATGCATTAAACGCGTTCCAGAGGTAGTGCTCAGATATTTTCTGAGCGGTTCCGGTGAGGAGATATCTCTCAATAGAAACCGAAAGGCCTTTACTGACGTAGAGTTAAACCCAACAAGCGGAGTAAAATTTGAATCGGTGGACATGTCAACCACTGTGCTCGGTAGAAGAATTTCCATGCCGATTATCACAGCTCCGGTCGGAAGCCAGCGAAGCCTGTGGCCGGAAGGGGAGGCGGTCGCAGCTGAAGCGGCTGGCGGTGCCGGTCTCATTTATTGTCTTTCGACCCTTACTGGCACTCGGATGGAGCGCGTAAAAGAAGCAGCGAGCGGACCATGCTGGTTTCAGCTTTATTTGGTAGGAGGGCAAGAAGTCGCAGAAAGAGGGATAGGACGAGCAAGAGAGGCGGGCTACGAAGTCCTGATTCTTACTATTGATACCGCGGTGGCAGGAAATCGTTTGGGCGATAGGAGAAACAGATCTTCTCAACTTATTCGAGAAATAGTTGAGTCGATCAAAAGCGACGCTTGGCCCCAAACCAGATTATTTCGCGGTCTTTATAATGAAAGGATTCGCCAGGCATTTAGCTTGGATACTTGGAGGCATCTTTCATTTTTAACAAGTTTTTTAGCTGATGGCCAATTGATGGACTTTCCAAATATTGAACTTGAAGAAGGGGAACCTATGCCTTACGCCCCGATTGGTGAACAGCTAAAGCGGTCTGCTGTCACTTTCGCTGATTTAGAATGGATAAGGAATGCTTGGGGTGATAGGCCGATTATTATCAAAGGAGTTCACAATATTGAAGATGCTCGACGTGCCGAGAAACATGGAGCAGCAGCAATTGTTGTTTCAAACCACGGTGGGCGGCAAGAAGATGGAACTCCGGCTACCCTCCATATGCTGCAAGAAATTGCTCCTCAACTAAAACAAGATGGATCCAAAATGGAAATATACTTGGATGGCGGAGTTCGAACTGGCAAGGATGTTGTGGTAGCTAGAGCATGTGGCGCGCGAGCTGTATTGATCGGTCGCGCTCTAGCTTATGCGATCGGCGCCGGGGGACCTGTCGGCGCAGCCCGTTGTTTTGATATTTTCAGACAGGAAATCGAAGACGAAATCCGTCTCCTTGGAAAGGGTAATGGATCGATTGACGATATTGATGAGAATATTTTCTATAAGTTTGAGCACCGAATTACCTAGCCGTTATTTGAGGTAGCTACCAATCCAACAAGCTGATGAACTCATTTTCTTTTAAAAACCGCAGAAAAAAAGGTGCCGGCTTCCTTTTTTGGAAAGCGTATTTGGGGAGTGAGCGGACGGCATGAATGTACGGGTAGGAGCCTTCGTTGCTGATGCCTCGCGACTACCGGACAAAGAATAGCGAGAACGAGCGCGATGCCAAAGCCGAGATAGCCAACGAAGGCGAATGTACCTATCATGCGGACCTCCGCAAGCGAGCCAAACCCCAAGAGGATGAAGGCAATCAGGCAGCCGTTGTGGAGGCGCGAATGCCTCTCCACTTCTGCTTACCGGCGAATGAGCGGTTCGTTCCTCGACGCCGTTGTTTGCGCAAAGAGCTCAGGAGTGAGTATTGGTTGTAGCCGAAGAGCAGACTCAACGGCGAGGCTCGACGTCAGACCAAGGATGTGCGAAACGACCAAAGCGGAAACCGCGACGAGTATTGCCCAAGAGCTTGTCTTCGCATATTCGTCGAGGAACACGAGGAAGCCAGAGATTCTATCAAGGACGAAGAACAGTCCGAGTAGCTCTAAGGGCGCCAACGCCCAGGTAACCCGTGATGTCTTCGAGAGTGGCTTCTTGGCCGCCATGTAGATGCCAACACGCGCGCCCAGGACCTCGTTGCGCGTCTTATCCTCTGGCGCGATCTCTTCCAAGACCATCGCCGCATCGTCGAACATCCCCAATTCGAGATAGCCGCTTGAAGCAAGGACATGCCTTTGCCAATCGGTTTTCAAGGGATTGGAGACTCTTGGAGAAGAAAAAGAGCGCCTTCGTGGCTACCCAGACGACCAGCAGAAAGGCGCCGGCTGTCACAGCGAGCATCAAGAGCGATCCGAAATTGTGATCTTCGGGCTGCCGTCGCAGGGGACGTTTCTCGTGCGATGTGCTCATCGAACCACTACTCATCCTCGACATAAATCGAATACCTGCGGCGATCCGAATCCATCTGCAAGCGTTCTTCCTTAGCGATCGCGTCGAAAAGCGGGCCTAGCTCCGGATCGGCAGCGTGCTGCTGAGCGAGGCATTTGACGGCTTCGTATAGAGCTTTCCACTCCGCATCCGGTTCGCCGTTCGTCGAGGTTCGGCCTCCCCCGACATGGGTGAGGCGCGCAAATATCTCCTCATGGCACTCTGCGCTGATAGCGCGGGCCTGCCTGAGAAGCGCGCGAGCGAAATCTGGGTAAGCCAACGCA
>JAXIPG010000051.1:0-4141 GCA_045403045.1 Terrimicrobiaceae bacterium | reverse complement strand
GGCGCAAGATGCAAAACCTTATGAGCGCCCTTCCCCTGATTCTTCCAGTCGACTGCACCCTTGCCATTATTATGGGCGGCTTCACCGGCTGCCAATTTCGCGAACTATTGCAAAAGATAAACACCGGGCATCGGCGGCAGTGACGCGCAGAGGCGCGTTTCATTTTGGCGTCGCATCCCTCTATATCAACGCTCAGTTACCGGTGGACTGATCCTCTTGCCATGCGCAGCTCAGATTTTCAGGCGGGAAGCATCCCGCCGGTGGTCGTTCAGGTAGGCGTAGAAGAGGCCGATCACAAGCCCGCCGCCAACGTAGTTGCCGACAAGGGAAAATAGAAAGTTCTTGCCCACTTGCAAGACATTGACACTTTCGGGCTGTTCAAGCAGAGCAACGGCGAACAGGGCGGAATTGGCAATGACATGTTCAAAGCCCATGTAGGCAAACACGGTCACCCCCATCATCAGCACCACAATTTTTGCCAGATGGTCCGTTAGCTGCATGGCGACGATCACTGATGCGTTGATGAAATAATTGGCAAACACGGCTTGGACAAAAATTAGCCAAGCGCCGCTGTTGACTGTCTTGGCATTCACGGTGTGCACCAGGTTTTCCACCACACTATCACTGAGCATGCCGCAGCTCCACACCAGAACGGCGATAAACACAATGCCCAGCATATTGCCGATTAGGCACAGACCCCAGATCTTCATCGTGTCGCCCCAAGTCACCTTGTCGTAATAACGTCCCACTGTGAAATACATAAAATTGCTGGTGAGCAACTCCGAGTTAGTGAAGTAGATGAACACCAGCGCCATGCTGAAGCTCAGACCCATTAAATATTTACCGAGGGCGGAATTGAACTCATGGCCCAGATCGGTTTTGATCTGATACACAAAGATGTACATCAGGCAGATGATTATGCCGGCCATGGCGGCCCGCAGCGTGTAGCGGAGAAAAAAGCGCTGGTGCAGAGCACGTTTGACGTCGATGGTATCGAGGATGCGCTCCATTACCTCCCGGCCGTAGTAGATCCGGGTCCACACCATGTTTTCGCTCTTGAATTCCCTTTCTTTCTCTCCTGCGCCTTCTTTCGCTTGCATACTGTCTCTCTCTTACGCCGAATGTTCAGCCGTCCCCAGGGACCGCCAGAAAGTTAGGTTTCGTGCACCGCCACTACTCCTTCAAAGACATTGTAGAGCGCGAATTGCGAGCCGTTGGAAATGTCAATCTGCCGGCAAATGATCACTTAGTGTCATGCCGCATGCGGTAATTGGCATAGGCACCGCATCGCAGAGCATTGGAAGCAGTTGCGACGGTCGGGATAAGTCTGGTGCACGGCGAGTAATAAGAGAATCGTCACGAACGCAAAGAAAACGGAACGAACTTCAAGTCCGACAGGTTGCTAGTGCAACATGGCGAGCGTGACCTCGTTGACCAGGGCTTCGCCATTTTCAAAGGTCGTGAGATTCGTAATTGTGGTGTTGGAGATATTCTCCAGGGCGGTGTCGGTAAAATAAGCTTGGTGGGAGGTGACGATCACGTTCGGGAATGTGACGAGGCGTTGAAGCACATCGTCCTGGATAATCCGTTCCGAGAGGTTCTCGTAAAACAGATCGGCTTCCTGCTCGTAGACATCGAGTCCGAGGTAACCGATTTGTTCGGACTTCAATCCCTCAATCACCGCTCCGGCATCGACGAGCGCTCCACGGCTAGTGTTGATGATCATCACACCCTTTTTCATCTTCGCGATGCTCTGCCCATCGATGAGGTGAAAGGTCTGTGGCGTCAGCGGGCAATGCAGACTGATGATGTCGGACTCGGAGAACAGGGTTTTCAGCTCAACATACTTTCCTCCGGCTTCGATGAACGCGGGATTCGGGTAAAGATCGTAGCCGAGAATATTCACACCGAAGCCGGACAACAGCCCAGTCAGGACGCGGCCGATTTTTCCGGTGCCAACGATTCCGACTGTCTTGCCATGGAGGTCAAAGCCAAGAAGACCGTCGATCGAGAAATTACCATCGCGCACGCGGTTGTAGGCACGGTGAAGGCGGCGATTGAGAGCCATGACAAGGGTGAGAGCGAACTCCGCCACGGCGTACGGCGAGTAAGCCGGAACGTGGGCGACTTTGATTCCGAGTGAGGACGCGTGTCGCAGGTCCACTTGATTGAAGCCCGCGCATCGCAGGGCGATCATGCGGATGTTCTGGCTGTGGAGGATATCCAACACACGAGCGTTCAGCACGTCATTGACGAAGGCACAGATGGCGGTGTTGCCTTCAGCCAGCTTCGCGGTATGGGGGCTGAGTTTTTCCTCGTAGAAATCAAATTCATGCGCGGCGTTGACGTTCGCCGCGACGAGAAACTTTGTGTCATAAGGTTTGGTGCTGAAGACTGCCGTTTTCATGTTCGTTCATTCAGGGCGGTTCCCAAGGCCGAGAGCTGCCCACACCGCTATCGAAGGGCACGCCGCCCCTTTGGATGACGTTGGGCGCGGCAGCTTCGGCTGGTGCATTCTCGTGTAGTGTCTCTCGTCCGCCGATCTCTTCTTTCCAGAACTTGGCGAAGATTGGCCGTATATTGTGTAAAGTTTTCTGCTCGGCTGCTTCCGATTCCTTTTTAAGAGAGGTTACGCTTCAGCCCGCGAGCTGGCCGCGCATTTCGGCGGCGTATTGGTCGGCGTTGAGACCGGTGAGCAGGTGCACGACGCGGTCGGGGAGTTTCACAACGGCTTCAACCCCGGCGGCCTTTAGAGCTGCCTCGTCGAGAGCGCCATTCACGGTCACAACGCGCAACCGAGTCTCGGCGCACGCATCGACGCGCTGGACGTTGGCTTTGCCTCCGAGCCCGGCGATAAAGGCTCGGGCTTTTTCCGCAGCGAGCGGGTCGCGCAGTTTCGGCTGGATCCCGGCCTGCGGCGGGGCCTTGACGGGGGACGGAGCTTCGACCTCGTCAGCTTCCGCACCTGCGTGCTTGAGGTAGTCTCCGATCTCGGTCTTCAGAACGTCCGAGCGCGTGCCAAAAATTGCCTGGACGCCGTCTCCGACCATCACCACTCCGGCGGCACCGAGCGCCTTTAACTTGTCCGCATTCGCCTTGCTGGAATCTTTGAGCTTTACCCGCAGTCGCGTAATGCATGCGTCGAGGTTGACGATATTGCTTCGCCCGCCGAGCGCGCGCACAATCTGAAGCGCGAACTCGTCACCGCCTGCTGAATGTCCCGCCACGGCTTCCTCAAGGGCCTCCCTGCCCGGCGTTTTGAGGTCGAACTTGCGAATGAAGAAGCTGAAAATGAGGAAGTAAACTCCGGCCCAGATCGGGCCAAGAACGAAGAGCCAGAGCGCGTTGGTCGATTTCGGGAAAAGCACAACGTAGTCAATCAGCCCGTGCGAGAAGGTGAACCCGTGCTTGATGCCGAGCGCGATGCAAACGAAATAGGCGACCCCTGCCAGTAGCGCGTGAATGCCATAAAGTACCGGCGCGACGAAGAGAAACGCGAACTCGATTGGCTCGGTAATGCCGGTCAGAAACGCCGTCAGCGCGGCAGAAATCATGATGCCGCCAATCTTGGCGCGATTCTCGGGACGAGCGGCAAGAGTTATTGCGGCCGCCGCGGCTGGCAGTCCCCACATCTTGAAGAGATAGCCGCCGGTCATGTTGCCGGCCGTCGGATCGCCGGAGATAAAGCGCGCAATTTCCCCGTGCACCTCCTTGCCAGTGCTGGGGTCGACGAAGTCGCCTGCCTGGAAAAAGAAGGGAACATTCCAGACGTGGTGGAGGCCGAAGGGAAGGAGCGCGCGTTCCACGATGCCGTAGAGAGTGAATGCAATGGCAGGCTGTCCATGCACCGCCCAATTCGAGAAGGCCCGGATCCCATAGCCGATCGGGGGCCAGATGAAGCTAAGAATAGCGCCCGCTACGATGACCGCAAAGGCGGTGATGATTGGCACAGACCGCTTGCCGGCAAAAAAGCCGAGATAGCTGGGGAGCTGTACCTTGTAGAACCTGTTGAAGACCGAGGCTGCGATCAGGCCCACGATGATGCCGCCAAAGACGCCCGTCTCGATGGTGGGAATTCCCATGGCGGTCGTCGTTTCGATCCCGCGCATTTTCGCCAGGACGCCCATTGTGGCTAGGAACA
>JAXIPG010000010.1:0-26954 GCA_045403045.1 Terrimicrobiaceae bacterium | reverse complement strand
ACTGGCTCCCAGCGCGACCAGCGTGATGAGCACCGTTGCGGTAAGTAGCACGGCCAGAAGTCGCCACGTTTGCGCATTGGGCGCCGCGGCGTGATTGGCGGAAGTAAAGAGGAGCGCAGGGAGAGCAATCCAGAATGCCAGCTTATTCAAGTCGGCCATGAACGCCGGGCCCAGGAACCGGATGCGGGCGAGACCGGCTCCAAGGACAATAAGCAAGACGAGCGGCGCAAGAGTGTCAACTAGGAGCATCGCGCACGAGGAAACGCAAGGGGTTCGACGAAAGGCTGCCTCGGCTTATCGCCCTCATCTGCGGATCGATGAGCGCGCTCATGCCCAAGGCGATTACCGGGACTATGCGAACCTCCTTTCTGAGATTCCATATGGCTTCCGCGAGCGAGCGACCGATTCATTCCCTGACATAATGGAGCTCATTTCCGCAAAATGTACCGGCCTCTTCTTGCTTGAAAGAAGAAATGCCATCGTTCCGACGAGAAAGACCGGCTAGTAGTTGTTTTTGCAGCTAGCGTCGAAGCTTTACAGCAATCATGCCAACACGAAAGCGACCTGAAAGCTCTTGAGAGAGACGATTGTGCCAACCGCCAACCGCCTACATCAATTTTTGCTCGCGGAAAAGCGGTAGCGATTTGCATTGCTCAACAAAAATTCCGAAAATACTCGCTGTGCTGCAACCCAAGACCATTCAGAAGATTGGAACCCAACTCGCCATCGCCTGGTCAGACGGTCAGGAGACCTATATTCCGCTCGAGACGCTGCGGCGAGCATGCCCTTGCGCGTCGTGTGGCGGCGAGCCGGATGTTCTCGGGCGCCTGATCAGGCCGGAAGTCCGCTATTCGCAGGCGAGTTTCGATCTCACAGGCTGGGAGGCGGTTGGCGGCTATGGTTTGCAACCACGCTGGGCGGACGGACATCACTCCGGGATCTATACCTTCTCCTATCTGCAGCGACTTGGGTCGATTGCGTAGACCTCCTGCTCGATCGCGCAGGCCTCCTCGCTCTCACGGGTTGAGTTCTTCCCCCGAAACCGCGTTGATGATCAAAAACTTCTCCTGATGGTAGGCGGGATCGGAACGGAACGAGAGGCGCCCGGCATAGCGACGCTCGATATCCACCAGGTGCTCCTCGTCCTCCGTGCGCAGGCGATTCAGCAGGTCGGGGTGCACGATCACCTTCACCTCATGGACGCTATCCTGATGCTTTCGCATGACGGAATGCAAAGCGCGCTGAAGCTCGACACTCATGGTCATGGGACTCTTGATCACTCCCTTGCCGTGGCAATGCGGACAGGGCGCGAACTGCGTGCTGGCCAGGCTCTCGGCGGCGCGCTGGCGGGTCATTTCCATCAGCCCGAGCTGCGAGATAGGCAACACGTGCGTGCGGGCCTTGTCGCGCTTGAGACGATCCCTCACGCGCTGGTAGACGGTTTGCTGATCTTTGCGGCTCTTCATGTCGATGAAGTCGGCAATGATGATGCCGCCAACGTTACGCAGGCGCATTTGACGGCAAATTTCATCCGCCGCCTCGAGGTTTGTTTGCAGGATGGTCTTCTCGATGTCTTTGGCGCCCTTGTTCCGCCCGGTATTGACATCGACCGCGATTAACGCCTCGGTCTCGTCGATAACGATATATCCGCCGCAGGGCAGCCAGACCTGGCGGTGGAAGGCCGCGTCGATCTGTGCCTGAACACCAAGGCAGTCAAACACCGGCTGCGAACCCGTGTAGTGCTGAATGCGCTTCTTCGCCCGCGAAGAAATTTGGCCGACGAGATCTTGAATCCGCTCCCACGCCCTGAGATCATCGATGATCACGGCGTCGATCTCATCGGTAAGGAAATCGCGCACCGTCCTCTCGATCAGGTCAGGCTCCTGAAAAAGGCAGACCGGAGCCGGCAGTTCCTCAACGCCCCTCTGGATGTCCTCCCATTGCTGGAGAAGAATGCTGAGATCCCGAACAAAGTATCGCGCGCGCTGGCCCTGACCGACGGTTCGGATGATGACGCCCATGCCCTCGGGGATGTCGAGATCGCGAAGAATCCTTCGCAGCCGATCTCGCTCATTGGGATCGTCAATCTTCCTTGAAATGCCACATTGGTCGTTGAATGGCATGAGCACGAGATAGCGACCCGCGAGGCTCACATCGGTCGTAATGCGCGGCCCCTTGTTGCCTATGGGCCCCTTCTTTACTTGCACCAGGATGTCCGAACTCACCGGGTAGATCCTGGGAACATCCTTATGGGTGATCTTCTGCCCCTTCTTTTTCCCAACCTCTCGAGAGACGGCCTCGACGCCGCTGTCCAGCGCCGCAGGGATGGCATCCCAGAATTGCAAGAAAGCGTTCTTCTCGAAGCCAATATCTACAAACATCGCCTTGATGCCCTGTTCGATATTTCGAACCTTTCCTTTGTAGATGGCTCCAACAATGTTGCGGTCGGACTCGCGTTCTGTGGTGTATTCCTCGAGGCGATTGTTCTCTAGCAATGCGACGCGCTTTTCAAGGCGTTCGCAACTGACAATGAGTTTGATCCCCGTGTTCTTCTTTCCGAGGCCTAAAATCTTCTTTACGGTTTCTATCATTAAAAAATGTGAGTTGCCCTCCGCGCGGGGAGGAAAATTGCTCTAAAAAGGAGTCGTTCATCGATGACCAGCAGGGGCCGTAGGGGCCTTCTGTCTCTCCTTTTTGTCTCTGCTGCCTCCCCTCAGGAAATTGAAGAACTTCTCAATTCCCGAAAGTTTGCGTACTTTGTTTTTGACCCTCCCGCCCTCGTCGGCTTCATCGCGCACATTGGGAGCGGCGGGTTTGTTCTCCTGAGGGCGCCGCGAGGGACTGCTGTCTCCCCCGGTTTCTTCATCCGCCGCGACTGTCGTCGCGGTTGGGATTTCGCGGTGGAAGTCTACGCTCTCGACAAATTTGAAATTCCCTGGCGCCGGCTCAAGCCAGGCTAATTCAGACTCCTTGCCCTGCTCGAGAGCAAAGGTGTCCTCGAGAATCTTCGCAGCGACGGGCGCAGAGACGCCACCGCCGGATTTCGCGCCCTGAACAATCACGCACACCGCATACTTCGGCGCATCGTAAGGAGCAAACGTGAGAAACCAGGTATGATTATCCTTTACGCCGCTTCGCCAGAATTGAGCGGTGCCGGTCTTGCCGGCGACGGTCACGTCTTTGATGCGCGCCCTGCCGGCGGTGCCGCCACCTTCGTTAACGACCTTGTTCATCCCCTGGCGGACTTTTTCGATCATCTCCGGCTTCATGCCGCCGTCAGTCAGCAGACTGGAGCGCACCTTAGCCGGCTCCTGGAGAAGAATGGCGCCATCCTGGGCGACGACTTTATCGACCATCCTCGGATAATAGCAGGTTCCGCCGTTGGCCACGGCAGCGGTGATCATTGCCATTTGCAGGGGAGTCGCGAGCACATCACCCTGGCCAATAGCGGTATTGGCCGTGAGACCGGAACTCCAGCGCGCCTGAGGGTTGATGGCGGCAAGCCACTCCGGTCCTGGCAGAACGCCGGGAGCCTCGCCCGAGAGGGGAATCCCGGATTTCTGGCCGAGGCCCAGCATGTTTCCGGTGGCAACAATCTGGTCGATTCCCGCGGCGTTTCCGTATTGGTAGAAGAAAGCGTTGCAGGAAACTTTGATCGCATTGGGAAGGCTGAGCTTGCCGTGCACGCCACCCTTGTCTGCGATCCAGCATCTCATATACTTGTTGCCGTACTGGACGCCGCCGTAGCAGCTAAAGGAGCGGTCGCCCACACCCGCGCGAAGGCCTGCGAGGCTCACCGGAATCTTGTAGCTCGATCCGGGAGCATAGGCGCTGATGGCGCGGTTGAGAAGCGGGTCGGTTTCGTCCTTGTTAAGCTCCAGCCAATCCTTCGCGGCGATCGCGGGAATGAATTTGTTCGGATCGTAGGACGGAACAGAGGCCATGGCCAGAATGTCGCCGTTGTTGGGATCCACAACAACGGCAGCCGCGCGGCCCACCGCACGCAATGCCTCCTCGACGATGTATTGGATGCGGGCGTCAATTGTAAGATAAACGTTCGCTCCCTGCTTGGGTTCGACCATCTCCGTTTCGTTTCGGATGATGGTTCCCTTGACGTCGCGCTGAAGGATCTTCATGCCCGGTGTGCCCTTCAGGTAGTCATTCATCGCAAGTTCGACCTGAGCCTTACCCTCCATATCGGGATCGTAAAAATTGAACTTATTGATGTCCGGAAGTTTGTTCAGTTCGCTGGGCATGCCGACATAACCCAAGAAATGCGCTCCCAAGGCCCCGTAGAGATACTGGCGCACCGGCTTCTTTGTGACGTTGACTCCGGGCACGCCAAGGTTGCGTTCCGATAAGAGGGCCATGGTTTCGAAGTCCATGTCCTGCATATAGTTGTATGGCACTTCGCTTCGAAGCCGATAGTGAATCTGAAGACGGTCGGCGTTGTAGTCCTGCGCCACGCCGAGTTCTTCGAGCCGGGGGATGATCTCTTCGGAAACGATGCGCCGGACATCGGCCTCCGTCATGTCCTTCTGCATGTTGCGCACGGTGCCACGAAAGGTGTGCATGGGAACGCTGCCATGACTTTCGCGGTAAGCGCGCACCATATCCGGGAGAAAGAAATCCACGTCGAAGCTCGCGCGGTTCTGAACGAGAGGAATGCCATTTCGGTCAAGGATGTCGCCCCGAACCGCCGGGATGCGAACGGTGATGCGCGAGCCGGAGGCGACTTTGGCCGTGTATTCGGCGCCACGGGCGATCTGCACATACCAGAGCCTGAAGGAAAGAGCCGAGACAGCCAGCAGCATGATGGCCCCGAGAAAATAGATGCGGTAGGGAATCTGTCCGCGTTTCATTGATGGTCGATCCTGTATGGCTGCAGGCGCCTCGGACCGCGTACGTACGGCGCAAGCTTAACAACGGTGAGATGCACAAGCGGCGCCAGCACCGCCGCAAACAGTCCCGGGGCAGCGATTCGCCAGGCCACGGTCTCATTGAAAAAAATGCCCTGCCGCCTGAAGCAGATCATGACGAATTGAAGAGCCAAAAACACGGATGTGCACATCGCGCTGAGCAGGATATGCAACCACCAGCGTCCGCCAGCGAATGCGGGCTGAAGACCATGAGCGAAAAGCCCGAAAAACACAAACACCACAATAGACCATCCCAGAGCAATTTCAACGTGGCCATCGGGGACGTTCAGATAGGCCAGGTCGATCAGAAATCCCGTATAGATTGCCATCAACAGCATCGCCCAGAACGGCATGGCGAGCGCCCCATAGCAAAACAACATCGGCGCCAGGAACACGCGGGCGCCGTGAAAAAACCGCACTGCAGGAATGAATTCCTGGATGATCAGAGCCAGGAAAATCGCCAATGCAAGGGACAGCCAGCCGACGGTGAGTTTCATTTTGCTCCCTCCACCACCACGAAAACATCCTCCACGGACGACAAGTCCACGGCAGGTTCAACAATTGCCTGACCATCAAGCGGGCGCGCCTGGAAACTTTTCACGGTACCGAGGAAGATGCCCGACGGAAACACGCCGATGGAAGTTCCCTTGCTGACGCCTTCTGTATAGACCCTCTGTCCAGGCTGGAGATTGGCCTTTTTGCTTAAGAAATTGAGCTGCATTTCGGCGGGAGCTCCGCCTTCGCCCGTGCGCCGGCCGAACAGAATTCCCCTTTCGTTAGAACCCTCGACCTTGGCGGCCACCTTGCAACTTTCGTCGCTAATCAGAAGGACGATGGATTCATTCTTCGCCACCGTTGTGGTCTTGCCGACCAGACCAACGTCCGTAAGCACGGGCTGGTCGGGTTCCAGGCCTTCTTCAAAACCGCGGTTGATCTTCACGGTGCTCCACCACGTCGATGCGTCGCGGGAGATGATGCGCGCGGGCACGAGCTTAAAGATCGAGCGCTTCCGGTAGTCGAGAGCGGAGCGGAGCTTGCTGTTCTCGGCTTCCAGATCCCTGAGAATCTGGTTTGTAGCACGAAGCTCTGTGTTCTCGGTTTTGAGTCGCTGGTTTTCGTCCTCGAGCTGATCCAGGGTTTTCAGGCCTTCTCCCATGGCGCCGAGCTGGCGCTGGACGGCCGATCCCGTCTTCAGGAAGGGCGAAACCGCGCTAAGAAACCCCGCCTGTAATTTTTGCATCACACTTGAGCCGAATGAAGAAATGACGACGGCACCGATAATCACAGCGACGACGAGGATGACGTTGAGCCGGCTCATCGAAACTGTCGGCTAGATCTTCAGAATGCCGTGTCTTCTCACACCCTCCGCGTCAATGGCTGCTCGAGCTGCGGTCGCGGGATGCAACGGTCTTGAGGAAACGCAGCTCCTGGAGCGCCCTGCCTGTTCCTTCAGCCACAGCGCTGAGGGGATCCTCCGCTACGTGAACGGACAACCCGGTTTCTTCCTGCAAGAGCTTGTCGAGCCCGCGAAGGAGCGCGCCGCCCCCGGCCAGAACGAGCCCCCTGTCCACAAGGTCCGCAGAGAGTTCGGGCGGGCAGCGTTCTAGCGTGATGCGAACCGAATCCACGATGGTTGAGACGGGTTCAAGCACCGCTTCACGCACCTCCTGCGAGGAAATGGTGATCGTCTTCGGCAGGCCCGCGACCAAGTCGCGCCCCTTGACCTCCATACTCAACTCTTTTTCCATTTTGTAAGCCGACCCGATTTTTATCTTGATATCCTCCGCCGTGCGTTCGCCGATCATCAAGTTGTAGGCACGCTTCATGTAATTGATAATGGCCTCGTCGAGTTCGTCGCCCGCGACGCGCACGCTGCGGCTGAAAACAATCCCCGAAAGCGAAATCAGGGCGACTTCCGTCGTGCCGCCCCCGACGTCGATGATCATGTTGCCCGCGGCGTCCTGCACGGGAAGGCCGCAGCCGATTGCCGCGGCCATCGGCTCCTCGATCAGATAGACTTCACGTGCTCCGGCATGAGTCGCCGAGTCCTTGACGGCACGCTTCTCGACTTCCGTGATGCCGCTTGGTACGGCGATGACTACGCGTGGCCGCACCATTCGCCTGCGATTGTGCACCTTGCTGATGAAGTGCCGGAGCATGGCTTCGGTCACCTCGAAGTCCGCGATCACGCCGTCCTTAAGGGGACGTATGGCCACAATATTGCCCGGAGTGCGGCCGAGCATACGTTTGGCCTCGTCGCCGACGGCGAGCACTTTGTTCGTGCCCTGCTGGACGGCAACTACGGAGGGTTCGCGGAGCACGATGCCGTGATCCTTGACATAGACTAGGGTGTTGGCAGTCCCCAAATCGATGCCGATATCGTTGGAAAAAAATCCTAAAACGTTGTCAAACATGGAAATTATAGCGTTGGAGTTGGCAATCACGGGATCTCCATCGTCGCCGGAGCGTCTCCGTTGCCAAGGCCGGAAAGTTGGTGTCCCTGCGCAGCGGCGTCAAGCGCCGAAACCTTCAACACTCAAATCAGGCGGTCTTGTTTTTTTAGCCCAGATTTCGACCGGTCCGTTCATCCCTTTGCAGGACAGTAACTCTTACTCATCCTCGTGCTCGTCCTTCATCCTTTAAGCTCTGTGGAAATCGACGACGAGGGGACGAGGACGGAATTGCGCGTCAGGAACCGGGGTCAAATCTACCCCCGTAAATCGCCGCAGCGATCGCGTCGCCCATCCCGGCGGTGTCCACGCGGACAGTGCCCGGCGTATAAATGTCCGCCGTGCGCAAGCCGGCTGCGATGACCTGGCGGACTGCCGCTTCTATGGCCGCCGCCGCTTCTTCCTGCGCGCAGGAAAAGCGCAGCATCATGGCAGCGGAGAGAATTTGGGCTATCGGGTTGGCGATCCCTTTGCCGGCGATGTCCGGCGCGGAGCCGCCGCTTGGCTCGTACATTCCAAATCGGGCGGCCCCGGAGATCGTCTCGCCAAGACTGGCACTGGGCAGCATGCCGAGAGAGCCGGTGAGCATGGCAACTTCATCGCTCAAGATGTCGCCGAAGAGGTTTTCCGCCAGAATCACATCGAAGCCCTTCGGGTTTTTGATGAGCTGCATCGCAGCGTTGTCCACATACAGGTGGCTGAGACTGATATCGCGGTAATCCCTTGCCACCTCCTCAACTACGCGGCGCCAGAGAATTCCATTTTGCAGCACATTCGCCTTGTCGACGGAGGTCAAGCGGCCTTTTCGCTTGCGGGCCGCCTCAAAGGCAACCTTGGCAATCCGCCGGATTTCACTCTCCCAATAAACCATCGTGTCCACCGCAAACTGCTCGCCACCCTCATGCTTGATGTACTTGGGCTCACCAAAATAAAGTCCGCCGGTCAGCTCGCGCACACAAAGGATGTCAAAACCGCCCTCGACGATTTTTGGGTGGAGCGGCGAGGCATGAGCGAGCTCCGGCATGCAAACAGCTGGACGCAAGTTCGCAAACAGTCCGAAGTATTTGCGAAGCGGCAGAAGCGCGGCGCGTTCGGGCTGTTCCGCGGGCGGAAGGGATTCCCATTTTGGACCGCCGACGGACCCGAACAGGATGGCGTCGGCCTGTTCACACGCTTTGAGTGTTTCCTCCGGGAGAGCTTTGCCGTGCGTATCGATCGCACTACCGCCAATGGGCTGTTCGTTGAATTCGAGAACAAGGGAGAACTTCTTTTCAACCGCACCGAGCACGCGCAGGGCCTGAGCCATAACTTCCGGGCCAATGCCGTCGCCTGCCAGAACGGTGATCTTGTAGGTATTGGTCATCTGCGCTGCATGCAAGCAGCCGATCGTGGCGCTGGCAAGCCGGGGCGCATCACGCTTTGCTCACCTGCCTTTCGGGCAGCCTTCGCCTTCAGGCGGCCCGAGCCGCCCTGATGAAATCCAAAACGCGGTCGCTGGCTTTCCGTCCCGGACTACTTTCGACCCCGCTGGCGGCATCAATCGCGTGTGGCTGAACGATACGGATGGCTTCCCGGACGTTTTCCGGTCCGAGGCCGCCAGCCAGGATCACCTGCTTGGCGGGCTGGGCGGCGACGAATTCGCGCATGAGGTCCCAATCGAGGCGGCGGCCCGTGCCGCCGTAGGCAGCCTCAGACCACGCGTCGAGCAGGAGATAGGAAGTGTCGTATCGAAGAGCCTCCCTCAGTGACTCCTTGCACTTGACGCGAACCGCGCGAATCCAGGCCGAAAATCCCGCACGCGCACAAAACCCAGGAGTTTCGTCGCCATGGAATTGCACGGCTTCAAAGCACCCGGAGTCGCGCAGCGTGTGGAGCTCGTCCATTCCGGCATTCACCACCACCGCCACCCGAAAGGTCCGTCCCGAAAGCGAGTTAATCCACGCCCGACTTTCCTCGAAGAGGATGCACCTTTTCGAACCGCGATAAAAATTAAATCCCAGCGCGTCGGCTCCGGCAGCAACGGCCATTTCGGCATCCACCGGACTGGTAATGCCACAAATTTTGATTCGCATCGGATTCCCGGACTCGAGAAAGTTCATTCACAGAGAACATCGAGTTCGGGAATGTCGCGCACAAGTTGAATCAAGCCTTCCTGCCAGCGTTCGCGCACGGTGCGCAAGTACGGATCGTTTTCCTCAAGTTTCATCCGACGGCGCGCATCGAGGCTGTCTGCCCTGTAAGAAAACAGCTCGAAAGGAGTCCCCACTGAGAGATTGCTTTTGGCCGTCGCATCGAGCGAAAGCAGGCCAAACTTTACCGCTTCGCAAAGGGGCGTTTCGTAGCCGAAACCGCGATCGAGAATCGGTTTGCCGTATTTCAGCTCGCCAATCTGCAAAAACGGCGACTCGCGGCTCGCATGGATTGCATTCCCCTCGGGATAGATTTGATAGATCTCCGGCGATTGCTCCGCAATCTGACCGCCCAGAATGAAGTTGCTATTGAAACTGATTCCCGCCCGGTCAAGCGATTCGGCATCCAGGCGCCGTACTTCGCGAATACGCTGCCCCAAATAGTGCACGGTCTCGAAGAGATTGGGCTGATTGAGCAAATTGTGAAGGTTCGGATTCTCTTTGGCCTTCTCGATATCGCGATCGATAAAGGCCATCACGGATTGCGTGATGGACAGGTTGCCGGAGCTCAGCAGGCACAGGACCCGCTGGCCCTTGACTTCATAGACCCGCATTTTGGAATGAGTCGTGACGTTATCCACCCCAGCGCTCGTTCGCGTATCTGAAAGAAAAACCAGGCCTTCATGGCAACGCAGACTCAGGCAGTAAGTCATTCGATGACCCGCGCATTGGCCTGCTTCACCGAAGTGTGGTGCGTGATCACATGAATCTTTCCGTCGCTGCCACGGAAAAACGAACTTAAGATCCAGCTTACAAGGCCGATGATGATCGCGCCGAAAAACGCACTCCAGAAACCGGCAACCTGGAAAGCAGGAACAATCTGCGAAACCAGCAGCAAGAGCAGCGCGTTAATCACAAATATGAAAAGTCCCATCGTTATAATGATGAACGGCAGGCTCAAAAGCAGCAAAATCGGACGAACGAACGCGTTGATAATGCCAAGCAAAAGAGAAGCTCCAAGGAGCGCGCCCCAACCGTCGTAGCTGATTCCGGGAATCAAATGCGCGGCGACCAATACCGCGATTGTCGTTACCAGCCACCGAATGACAAACGCAGTCATGACAAGAAACCTATTTTGGACAAAAAAAAATTGAAGATTTATTTTGCAAAGCCTGCCGATCCCGAGGGTAGTCTAGAGACCGAGGAACCGAAATGATGTCGAAGAAGAAGAAAGACAAGACCGACGAACCCACGAAGACGAAAACAAAGAGATCGTCCAGAAAAGCATCTGAAGACGCAATCGCCATCGACGGTGCGCCTGCTGCGGCGATGGGATCGCCCGCACCGTCCAAGCTCCGAAGCGCAAGCGGCGGGAAGAAAAAAGCCGCCGCTGCACTTGGGTTTTCCAACCATGATGTTGCCCTCCGCGCCTACTACATTGCGGAACGCCGTCGCAAGCTCGACCTGCCGGGCGATGAGATGGGCGACTGGGTCAAGGCCGAACGAGAACTTCGCAAGGAAGCACATAAGAAATCCGCGTGAAAGCCGGTTGAGTTGAAACTTCGGCCCGCACGGGCTCGCGATCCGCGTCTCAAAGTTCCGCCACCGTCGGGGCTCTCGAGAAACTTTTCTCTTGCCTGGCGGTTTGGCTTCTTTACCTTCCGTGACCCCCGCACGATATTGGGTTGCAGAGCGCGGAGCGCGCTCCTGCCTTCCCAATTGCGGGAGGAATTCCAATCATGTTCGCACGGCAGACAGAAACACGTTCAGCGACAGCACTCCGTAAGATGCTGCCTGGTTTCTGTTTGCGGTGAACGCAACCTGTCTTTGCCATGTCCGCCACGCTTGAGGCTAAAGCCCAACCCGCCAATCCCAACTCCCCCGACCGTGCATTCCCGCTCGAGCGGACTCGCAATATCGGAATCGCCGCGCATATCGACGCAGGCAAGACCACGCTCACCGAACGCATCCTCTTCTACACCGGCATGATCCACAAAATCGGCGAAGTTCATGAGGGAACCACCGTCACCGATTGGATGGAGCAGGAGCGCGAGCGCGGCATCACGATTACCGCGGCTGCCACCACCTGCTCGTGGCTGCAGCGCAAGGAGGACGGCGTTTACAAGATGTTTGAAGGCGTCAAACAGCGGGTGAACATCATCGATACGCCCGGACACGTGGACTTCACAGCCGAAGTGGAACGTTCGCTTCGCGTGCTCGACGGTGCCATCGCCGTCTTTTGCGGCGTTGCCGGGGTGCAGCCCCAATCGGAAACCGTCTGGCGCCAGGCCACCAAATACAAGGTGCCCCGCATCGCCTTCGTCAACAAGATGGACCGCGTCGGGGCGGACTTCGACGCGGCCGTGAACAGCATGCGCCAGAAGCTTGGCGCGAATGCCTGGCCGATATTGATTCCGCTGGGGAAGGAGGATTACCTCAAGGGCCAGATCGATGTCCTGAACCAAAAGGCCGTCATCTACTCCGACAACGACCAGTTCGGCTCAACCTACGAGATCGTCGATATTCCGGCCGAACAAAAGGCGATGGCGGAAAGGGCCTATCAGGACCTCGTCGAGCAGATGTGCGACCTCGATGAAGAAGTTGGCATGCTGTTCCTGGAGGAGAAGCCGATCACCAAGCAGGATCTCAAGGCGGCCATTCGCCGCCAGACCATCGCGAACCGGTTTGTCCCAGTCGTTGGAGGCGCAGCCTTCAAGAACAAGGGCGTGCAGTACCTGGTAGATGCGGTTGTGGATTATTTTCCGAGCCCGCTCGACATCCCGCCCGCCAAGGGCCAGAACCCCGACACCGGCGAGCCGATGGAGGCTCCCGCGGACGACAATGCCAAGTTTTGCTCGCTCGCCTTCAAGCTGTGGAGCGACCCATTCGTTGGCAAGCTCGTCTTTTTCCGCGTCTATTCCGGCACGTTGAGCAAGGGGGATACGGTCTATAATCCGCGCACCAACAAACGCGAACGCATCAGCCGCCTCATCCAAATCCAGGCTGACAAGCGCGAAGACATAGACACCTGCTACTCTGGCGACATCGCTGCCATCGTCGGAATCAAGAACATCACCACCGGCGACACACTTTGTGATGAGGATTACCCGATCCTGCTCGAACCGCCGTCCTTCCCCGATCCCGTCATCTCCATGGCCGTCGAGCCGAAGACCAAGCTCGACCAGGAGAAGATGTCGACCGCTCTTCAGCGCCTCGCCGAGGAAGACCCGACCTTCCGCGTCTTCACAAACGAGGAGACTGGGCAGACCATCATCGCCGGCATGGGCGAGCTCCACCTCGAGATCATCCGGGACCGCATGTTCCGCGAATTCAAGGTCGAGGCCAACGCCGGCAAGCCGCAGATTGCCTACAAGGAAACCATCCTTGTTCCGGCGGATGGCGAAGGCAAGCTCGTCAAGCAGTCCGGCGGACGCGGCCAATACGGCCACGTCATAATCAAAATCGCACCCAACCAACGCGGCAAAGGATTCACCATCGACAACAAGGTCGTAGGCGGCAATATCCCCAAGGACTACATCCCGGCCTGCATTAAGGGCCTCAAGGAAGCCGTTCTCAACGGCGTCATCGGCGGCTACCCCGTCATCGACATCCACGTCGACATCGTGGACGGTAGCTACCACGACGTGGACTCCAATGAACTCGCGTTCAAGATGGCTGCCATCTTCTCGCTGAAAGACGCGCTAAAGAAGGCCAAGCCGATTCTCCTGGAGCCGATCATGAAGGTCGAGAACATCACACCTGAAGAATACCAGGGTGACATCATGGGCGACCTCAACCGCCGCCGCGCCCGCATCAGCGGCGTGGAAACCAAGGGAAATCTCTCCACCATCACCGCGGAGGTCCCACTCGCCGAAATGTTCGGTTACGCCACTGCGATTCGCTCGCTCTCGAAAGGGCGCTCCTCCTATTCGATGGAACCGTCCCACTTCGAGCAGGTGCCGACAAACGTCCTTAACGCCGTGCTCGATCAGCAGAAGGGCTGATTCGGACGTGTTCCGGGAACGAGGATCACGCTCTTGTTGAGCATCCCTCTCACCGGAGTCGAGCCTCACTCCCGCCTAATAGAGACTGCGCGATGAGCCGCGCATACGTCTCCGACGGCCTGTCGCCGAGATGATCCACAGGAAGCCGCTCAGCGTGGTTCACGTAGTCCACGGTGAAGAGTCCGAATCGTGGGGTGAATGAACCCCATTCGTAGTTGTCTGTGATGGACCAATGAAGATAGCCCAGCATGGGCACGTCTTCCGCAACAAGGCGGCGCACCTCCGCGACATGGGCCTTGAGAAACTCGCTTCGGGTAAGCCTGTCGCGCCGCGGGTGGGCGATGCTATTGTCGAACTTTCTCCTAAGCGCCATTCCGTTTTCCGCGATGAGAATTCCACGCTGGAATTCCTTGGCATAGTATTTGCAAAAGAAGTGCAGGCCTTCAGGAAGCACGTGCCAATCCCACCATTTGCGCGAGAGGCTGTCCATGAGATGGCCGCGCAGGCTTTCCCTTCGAAATTCCAAGTCGACAAACGACGGCGGGCGGAAGAGGTGGCCGGTGAAGGGATCGTAATAGTCGAGGCCTATGTAATCGAGCACCCGGTAGCGTTTGGAGTGCGCGAGCGTGTCCAGGAAATAGCCGAACGTCTCTGCCACAGCGTGCTTGGGCGCGAGGAGGTTGACAAGGATGTGAAAGAGACGCCCGAGCCATACAAAGGGGTCCGTTTGAAAAGGAAGCGCCGCCCTTAGAAGTGCGTGGTGGAGCCGGTTGGACTCTTCACGCAGGTAGCCTTTCAATTCCGCGTCCCGCACGCCGCGCTCACGAACGCAGAGTAGATCGAGAAGCATTTTTTCCGACCAGTATACGTCACTGCAGAACGTGTTCATCGTCACCTGCGGCGGGGTCCATCCTTCCCCATTGAACAGATCATGTATGGCATTGTAGGCGCGCACATGAGCGGAAAGGAGTCGATTGTAGGCGGCGACCGCCACTCCCATACCACGATGGCCGCCGCCCGGAAAGTGCCTGTTAAGATACGTGTTGATGACTAGCATATTTGGCTCGTTGAGAGTGACGAACCAATGCAGAGGCGGTTGGCCATGAGTTTCCATTAAGCGGCGATTGATGTGCGCGACTGTCGTGGAAACGAACTGCTCGAAGAGCGCAGGCGTTCGATCGTCGAGCCATGCGTCCACGCCAAGCCAGGCCGGATGCGTAAAGTGCTGCAGAGTGATGACAGGTTCGAGACCTTGCGTGCGGCACGCGGCGAGCCGGTCGGCATAGCCGTCAAGGGCCCCGAAATCGAATGCGGGAGGCTCCGAGCGTTTGGCAGACGCGGAAGGCTGCACACGCGCCCATTCGATGCTTAGCCGGAAGGCATTGAGTCCCATTGCGTGACAGTGGGCGAAGTCCTCCTGGTACCGATTCCAGAAATCTGCCGCCAATCCGGTGCGCATCACGCGTCCCCTCGCTTCGACGTCAGTCCAATTGTTCTGCGGCTGGCCCGGCCCGTTATAACCGCCTTCGCACTGATAGCCCGAACTGGCAACGCCCCATAGAAATTCGTTGTTTATTGGAGGCTCCATTTTGAAGCTTTCAGTCTGCACTTTCCAAAAGAATCGTCCCACACCCGCGCAGTGGCGCAGGAGATCTAACATTTTTCCTATCCCTTATCTTCCTCGAAGCGCTTGCGAAGTTCCTTTTCTCGCAAACGCGAAATCGTGGCGGGTTCGCGTGGCGGGGATTCCAGGACGATCCGAGCGATGGCATCCGCCGCGTCGGGCCGGCCGAGGCGGCGCGCGTTCTCGCCCATAGCGGCGATGCGCGTGGGATCGTCGAGCAGTCGTCGAAGCTTGTGGTTGAGGATGGTTACCTCCGTGCATTTGACTGCCGCTCCCGCCTCGAGCAACATATCCGAATTGCGCTCCTCCTGTCCGCCGATCGGATCGAGGATCACCATCGGCAACCCGCGGGCGAGGGCCTCCGCCGTGGTCAGCCCGCCAGGCTTGCTCAGCAAGAGCGTGGACGCGCCGAGCAAGTCGGGCATTTCCTGGGTGTATCCGAGCACGCGAAAGCGGTCCCTTTGCTCGGAGGTGAGGGCCTCGATCTCCTTTTTTAGTTCCTCATTCTTTCCACAGGCGATGACGGCTTGGAATTCACGGTCGAGCTGAAGCAGCCGGCGGACAACTGCGGAGGCCGGGCTCAGGCCGAGGGTTCCGCCGGCCACGAGCAAGGTTGGTTTTGCTGGATCCAGTCCGTGGCGCCTGAGCACAGCCTCGCGATCCACCGGCCTGGAAAATTCCGGCTCGACGGGAATCCCAGTGACGTGAATTCGGTCGCTCGGAAGGCCGAGGCCCTCCATGTGGATCCGGTCCTCCTCCTGCGCGACAAAATACCAATGGAATGCGCGCGTGATCCAGAAGGCATGGAAATGGTAGTCGGTTACGACGATGCCCAGCTCGGCTTCCAAGCGGCCAAGACCAATGAGAAAGGATAACACTCCGGCCGGCATGAAGTGCGTGCAGATTACCGAGTCGGGCTTGAAGTCGCGCACAAGGTTGACGAGTGGAAGAGCCTGCGGAAGATCGAGCGCGAGCCGGCTTTTGTCGGAAACCCACGGTTCATCGCTGGAAACGTACCACCAGCCCAGAAACTCCGGCAGCATCGCCGAAAGGCGCTTGTAAAGCGTCGAATAGAGCTGCTTGTGCAGAACATTCGTGTGATCGAGCGAGTCGTCTACCAACACGTCTTCGACGTCGGGCCGTGCGCGGAAAGACTTCGCCAAAGCCTCTGCAGCCTTGACGTGGCCGGAACCAACGGACGCTGAAAGGATCAAGATGCGTTTCTTTTTCACCGGAATCGCACAGAATCACTCAACGATCCGCGAAACGGAAGAAAGTTCCGCCCGGATGCATCAGGAAACGGGCTGCAGGCTGCTGAGACCATTTGTCATTGTCCATGCGTCATCGCTCGGCATCCGCTTTTCTTCGTGACCCATCCCCCAGGAGTCGCTGTAGAGAATTTCGTTCGTTGCAGTGTTGTATCCGATGATGATCCGCATGTGACCGCCGGAGGCTTGAGGGATTTCTTTCTCCCTCACAATGCCAAGGCGCACAGACATTCGGTCGGAGGAGGATTGCGTCAATCGGAACAGGCGCCGGAGGTGATTCTTGCGCGCCGAGAGAAAGTCCCCTCGAAGGCAAGGGCGAGAATAAAACAAGCGAACCTTAACTGCATGAATGCTTTTCCTATTGCGAAAAGTTCGTACAAGCTATCCAGATCGCATGCAGACACTCGTAATTGGTCACAAAAACCCAGACATGGATTCCATTTGTTCCGCCATTGGCTATGCGGAACTCAAGAAGGCGACAGGCGCCAAGAATGTGCGCGCTGCTCGCTGTGGCAACACCAACCAGCGAATCGATTACGCGCTCGCAAAATTCGGCTTTGCAGCACCCCTGTTCGTAACGAGCGTACGGCCGCGCGTCGAGGATGTGATGAGTCGGGACGCGGTGAGCGTGGGACCCGAGGAACCCGTCTATGAGGCGTTTACGCGAATCGGCCAAAACGATCTCCGCGGCCTGCCAGTTGTGGACAAGTTTCAGCACTGTGTCGGCCTCATTTCCACATTCAAGATTACTCAGTATCTTTTTCCACCCCGCGATCAAGTGCGCCTGCACCGGGAGGTGCGCGCCGCTCTGAAGGAAGTCATCGAGACGATTGGTGGAGCACTCCTGGCAGGAACGCCTGAGAGCAACATAAGTCATTTCGTCATGATCGTCGCCGCCATGGAGATCGACTCGTTCAAGCGGAGGCTCAGCAAACTCGACTGCGAGAAAGCGGTTCTCATCGTAGGTGACCGCCATGACGTCCAGAAGCTTGCGATTGAGCAAAAGGTCCATGCGATAATCGTCACCGGAGGGCTGAAGGTTGATGAGGCCATCGTCCAGTCTGCGGAAAAACGGGGCACAGTGATCATCAGCTCACCGCACGACACAGCGACAACGGTGCTGCTTGCGCGCAGCGCCGTGCGAGCCGATGAAATGCTTGACGACGATTTTGTTTCGGTGGCTCCCGAGACACCTCTCGAAGAGGCACAGAGGGATCTAGCCCTCTCTTCGCAGTTCGCTTTCCCCGTGCTGGATCAGCACCGCCTCCTCAGAGGAATCCTGGTGAAGGGCGATTTCCTGAAGCCAACTCCGCGCCAGCTTATTCTCGTTGATCACAACGAACTCACACAGGCAGTCGACGGCGCGGATCTCGTGCCTATCGCCGAAATTCTTGATCATCACCGCATTGGCGCCCCGCCGACGGAGTCTCCGATCCTCTTCCTTAATCGCCCTGTCGGCTCCACCTCGACGATTGTGGGGACGCTTTTTCAACAGGCCGGAGTTCCCATTCCGAAAAATCTCGCCGGCCTGCTGATGTGCGGCATGATATCGGATACTCTCAACCTCACCTCCCCGACGACCACGGATGTGGACCGTGCGTTGATGGCAGAACTCTCGGGACTCAGCGGCATCGACCCAGCCGCCCTCGCCTCGGAGATCTTCTCTGTTGGCTCGCCGTTGCTTACGATGAGCCCCGACGAAGCGGTGACGGCAGATTCCAAGGAATACGAACACGGCTCTCATCGCTACACCGTGGCGCAGATCGAAGAACTGAGCTTCGCGCCGTTTAAGGCCAAACGAGAGGCACTGCTCGAGGCTTTGGAGGCTCTTCGCGCCGCGAAAGGCTACCTGTTTGCGGCACTCCTGATTACAGACATCAACACGCAGAATTCGATTCTTCTCGTCAGGGGCGAACCGTCCTTCATGCGTCTGATCGATTATCCTGAGGCCGGCGAATACGGATGGAAATTGGACGGTGTCGTGTCGCGCAAGAAGCAGCTTCTTCCCTACCTCACAGGCCTTCTGGCACGCTTAGCTTAGGAAGGCCAACTGCTAAGGACCTGTCCTGTCGAGGCGGATATCGCGTCGGTTGCTCGACTTATAGGGAATCGAGCGCGAATAGTAACCAATAAGGAGATGCGGCGAAGGCATCTCTAATACGATGCTGTAATAATACCGACCGCCTTGGCTCGCCAATAGATAGGCCTTGCGGCCGCTGACTGCCCCATCCACCGGATACTCACCAACATGGCCCTTTACCGCACGGTCCGTTTGCGAAAGGAAAACATCTCCCCAGTCGCGCGACTTCCATGATCCCGCGACGTTGATCTCGGCAGGCAGAATCTGATCCGAAATCCACGCGTGGCCGAATTCGATATTGCGGGTGCGTCTTTCCTCGGAAAGGTCCCGGAACGTCTGACACCCGGTCAGCGACGCAGCGACAGCCACAACGACGAGCAGGCCGCCCTTCAAGATCAGTCTCCTATGCGCTTGAGCACGAGCTCCTGCGCATCCGTTTCGGAAAAGGGGACGCTGGGCGAGTAGAATCCGGTGAGCTCCCCGCGATTTTTTTGCTTGAGCTCCACCGTGTACTCCACCCAGTCATCGTCGATGAGAGTCATGAAGGCGTTCTTATCGCTGATCACACCATTGACGACATAATGGTCTCGGAATATCCCGCTCAGCTTGCCATCGCGTTCCTGGTTAAAAACGACAATGCCCCATTGCGGTGAGTACCAAAGGCCCTCGATGTTCGTCTTGGCCGGCGCAGATTTCTTTTCCGAAAGATAGGCGACACTCGCATTTTCGTTCCTGGCATATTTCTCCTTGAGCCAGCTGCAGGAGCTGAAGGAAGCGATGAGGACGACGGCGCTAAGGGTGGTCGCAAGCGTTTTCATGACGGGAAAGAAAACATCCGAAGCTCATTACCGCGAGGAAAAATTTTCAGCGGCGAAAGATGTTCAACAGAATCGTCAGGACAATGCTAATCAAAATGCAGGTGACAATCGGAAAGTAGAATCCCGAGCCGCCGCGCTCAATGTGAATATCACCGGGCAGACGTCCGAGCCAACCCTTTCCGAAGCCCGACCAGAGGAGAACGCCGACGAGTGCTATAGCCAGTCCGGCGAAGACCAGGACTTTTCCGAAGCTTTCCATTCTACGTAGCTTAAGCACGTAGGGAAGCATTGTCGAATCGGCACTATGGTATCTCGCCGACCGCTTCGCGCACCTCCGTCCACTTGCCGTGTTCACGGATAAGGTCTTTAAGGCGCTCGACGGCATCCTTCTCGGGAATGTTGAATTTCACCGCCGATTTGCCGACGTAAAGATTCACCTTCCCCGGCGCACCACCGACATAGCCGAAATCCGCGTCCGCCATCTCGCCCGGTCCATTGACGATGCAGCCCATGATGGCGATCTTAACGCCTTTGAGATGAGAGGTGGCCTCCTTGATCCGGGCCGTCGTGCTTTGAAGGTCGAAAAGTGTCCGTCCGCAGCTCGGGCAAGCCACATAATCGGTCTTGAAGATTCTTGCCCCCGCGGCCTGGAGGATATTGTAAGCGAGCCGTAGAGACTGCCCCGGCGCCAAGGTGGCGTGATGTCGCTCGGTCCCGATCATGTCGCCCTGCACGAGCACGGCGTCTCCGATGCCGTCGCAGAGCAGCGCGCCAATGGTCGTCGCAGCCGTAAGAAGAGTGCCAAGAAAATCGCAAGCACGGTCGCTCGAGACCGAAAGTGTGTCCTTGAGGAGAATCGGATGCCGCGCTTCGAGTCTGGCGGTAAGAAGCCGGAAGGCCGCGATCACCGGAAGATCAATGCCATCTCGCACGGTGACGAGGACGTCGCGCCGTTCGGCATTCACCGCCTCGACTTCTGCGTCGTTCGTGGGATCGACTTCCCGGATCCCGGCGCTTTCGTAGATGATCTCGGGTTGGTAATCGCCAAGGCGATCTACCTTGTGAGCAATTTTCTCGTAGGTCGAGCGGCGCACGACGACGCGCACCAACTCCTCGCCTCCAAGCTTCACGCCGCCTATCGCGATCGTGTGCGAAGGACGGCGCTGATAGCTGAACGCATCATAGCTGTAACGTCGGTCCACGATCGCCCGAAACTTCAACCCGTTCGCTCTCCCGGAGACTGCCTTGACGAGCGCTCTCGCCACGGGAATCTCATGGACGCTGTCCTCGGTCAGCGAAACGCGAATCGTGTCACCAATTCCATCGGAGAGCAGGCTCCCGATTCCGATGGCACTCTTAATGCGACCATCCTCGCCGTCGCCGGCCTCGGTGACGCCAAGATGGATCGGATAGTTCCAATCCGGTCCCTCCCCAGCCAGCCGCGCCACGAGCAGGCGGTATGCTTCGATCATGACTTTCGGATTGCTGGCCTTCATCGAAAAGATGAAGTCGTGATAGCCAAGGTCCCGAGCAATGCGGGCAAACTCGATGGCGCTCTCGACCATTCCGAGCGGCGTGTCGCCATAGCGATTCATGATGCGATCGCTCAGGCTCCCGTGGTTGGTTCCGATGCGCATGGCAATTCCGCGTTTTTTGCACAGTTCAACAAGCGGCGAAAATTTCTCCCGGATCCGATCGAGTTCCTCGTTGTATTCATCATCCGTGTATTCACGGACGGCGAATTTCTTCTTGTCCGCGTAGTTGCCCGGATTGATGCGCACCTTTTCGACCCATTTTGCCGCCTCCATCGCAGCTTCAGGCTTGAAATGAATGTCGGCCACCAGAGGGACGTCGCAATTTCGCGCGCGGAGTCCCTCGACAATATTTTTCAGGTTTGCAGCGTCCTTTATGGTTGGCGCGGTGATGCGGACGATCTCACAACCAACTGCGACGAGATCGAGCGTCTGAGCGATGGATTTCTCAGTATCCATCGTGTCGCAGGTGATCATCGACTGTACGCGGATCGGATTGCTGCCGCCGACACCAACTTTGCCAACGCGCACCTCACGCGTCTGGCGCTTCGAATGGGAGCAAAGACTGCGGCAGTATTGCAGGCTCACTTGGTCTGTTCGGTTGATTCTTTTGGCCGCGTGGCGAAGATGTCACCGACATCGAAGAAGGTGACATAGAGCATGAAGCCGATGAGCAGAACGGCGCAGGCCGTCTGCACGGCCTCGAGCACACGCACGTTAATGGGCTTGCGCCGGATGCCTTCGATGATGGCCAGCATGATGTGCCCGCCATCGAGCACAGGGAACGGCAGCAGGTTGAGAATGGCCAGGTTGACGTTGATGAGAACACTGAGCGAAAGCGCAAGCTGCCAGCCGTAGTTCGTTTCAAATACCTGATAGTACAGCCGCATGATCCCGACCGGGCCGCTGAAGTGGGCCGCTTTGACGTCCGATTTCGGCGACAGCAGAGCCCCAACCATCCGGAAAATGCTCGTCGCAGCATCCTTGACCTGCGACCACGGCGTAGGGTGGCTAAAGACAACCCGTCCCCAGTCAATTCCGAGATCCATGGGCGCATTGGGGTTGTCCGCCGTGGCGTCGGGAACCGGCAATTCCAGAGGAAGCAATTGTCCCTTGCGATTCACGGTGAGCGTGATCGACTTTCCCGCGTTCTCCTTAAGAAAGGGAACGATCTCCTCGAGATTGAAAATAGGCTTCCCGTTCACGGCAACAATGAGGTCGTCGGCCTTGAGCCCCGCCTTGTCAGCGATCGAACCCCGAATCACAAATCCAATCCCCGGCACGATGCGCGGCCCAATCTGCACTTCGCGCAACGCGGGACGCCGCCAACTCGCCGTGGCCGGCTTTGTCCAGCCGGAATTTATCGTCAGCGATTCACCATTGCGCTCAACCCGAAACGGAATTGTGTCGCCCTCACTGCGGATGACCCGCCATTTCACTCCATCCGTCCCTCCCATGAAGCGATTAACGGGGTGCCCATCGACGGCGAGAATTCGATCTCCGACGCGGAGCCCGGCGCTTTCCGCAGGTCCTCCGGCCTTGACGTAGCCGATAATGGTTGAATCCGATTCGCTCTCAGGTTTGCCGACAAACCAAACGATGACAGCCATCAGGAATGCCAAACTGAGGCTGAAGGCCGGACCGGCCGCTGCAACGATGATCTTGTCGAGCGGTTTGACGGCCGGGAGCTGACTGCGATCGGTTTCGACCCTTCCCTCCAGGGCTTCCATTGGAGCAAGCTGGGGGATCGCTACGTAGCCGCCCGCGGGAATGGAACCGAGACGGTATTCGACCCCATTGATTGTCTTGCTCCAGATCGGCTTGCCGAACCAAATGGCAAATTTTTCGACAACCAATCCGCGCCATCTCGCAGCCAAAAAATGCCCCAACTCGTGGACGAGGATAAGCAGGTTGAAGAGAAGAACAACCTCGAGGCAGATAAAGAGAAACTTCAGAAGACTAGCAACCATAACCGGCAAACGCGTAGCCTCGCCGCAAAAGCCTCAAAAATCAATTTCGCCTCGGCCGAAGCTCGGACGGCGTAGCCGCTCAGGCCGCGCGTTCCTTTTTCAGAAGGTCCCGGATTTCTGTCAGCAAGGCTTCGGTTTTCGTCGGCGGTTTCTCGCCGCGATACAGTTGGTTGACGGCCTTAACCAAGGCGAACACGCAAGCGGCAACAATGAAGAACTGGATGCAAATAGTGAGGAAGGATCCATAGGCGATCACCGCCGTGGAGGCCTGTGCCAGCTCAAGTGTCTTGTAAGCAGTGAATTGGCCATCCAGCGGAACAAAGTAGTCTTTAAAATTGAGGCCCCCCAGGCCGCCTAGAATCTTGCCAATGACAGGCATGATGACGTCGTCGGTCAGCGACTTGACGATGTTGCTAAATGACGCGCCGATGATCACGCCAACAGCCAAATCGATCACGTTGCCACGCGCGATGAATTCACGGAATTCCTTGATGATAACCATGGGAAATTTCGAATTTCGCGGAAGCTACCGGCACAGAATGGCAATGGCGACTCCAAAATTTTCTTCCTTCTCTGCGTTGCCTCCCGTTCCAAGTCTTCTTTATGAACGTTCGCACATGGCGTTCTTGCTTTGGCCCGATTCGACCTTCGGACGAAATGCCTCGGGGCCCTCGAGCGACTCGCCGAGTCCTGTGCAACCGAACGGGACGACCCGAACGCCATCCGGTGGATAGAGGGGGTCTTGCGATTTGAGCCGTTTGCGGGAATCGGCTTGTCGCCGGCTGATGCAGTTTCACGAACGCGGTCGGCTGCGCTGTGAAATGATAACGTGGCGTTCCACGCGTCAGCGTGAACGCCGTCGAGGGCACCAGCCCCGGCGCCCGCATACGCGCTGCCGGAGGCGCGCTGACAATCGCGGCAACCGAAATCCGGGGAAAGAAGAGAACCCCTTCGAATCTGGGCGGTCGATCCGCCGATAATGTGAATGCACAAAAATCAGGCATCGAATACGGCGGGCTGGCCGGCATTTGTCATCTGCGACGCCAGTTCCCTTGCGTTCCGGTCGATCTGTGAGAGTTCATCGAGGCACGGGTGCGCGAGAAAAGGACATTCGTCCATCACGCGCTCAACGATCTCCCAGATTCGGGGAAATCGGATGCGGTGTTCGAGAAAGGCCTGTACGGCCACCTCGTTGGCGGCGTTGAGGACGGCTGGCAGGGAACCTCCAGCCTCTCCAGCGCGACGCGCAAGGTCGAGCGCAGGAAAATCCGAGCGACGCGGTGCTTCGAAATCAAGCCTCCCAAGCGCTGCGAGATCGAGCGGACGCAAGCTGTTCGAGACGCGCTCGGGCCAAGTAATGGCATATTGAATGGGAAAGCACATATCCGAGTGGCTGAGTTGCGCGAGCAGCGAGCCGTCTACAAATTCCACCATTGAATGCACGATGCTTTGCGGGTGGATCACCACGTCCACCTTCTCCATGGGAACGTCGAATAGCCATCGCGCTTCAATCATCTCGAGTCCCTTGTTGAAGAGCGTCGCCGAATCGATTGAAATCTTGCGGCCCATTGACCAGGTCGGATGCTTTAGCGCCATCTCCGGCGTAACGCGCTCCAGCTCTGCGCGTGGAGTGGCGCGAAACGGACCTCCGGAGCAGGTGAGGATGATTCGCCGCAGAGCAGTGCCAACGCGGCCGTCCAGGCATTGAAAAATGGCGTTGTGTTCGCTGTCCACGGGCAACACGTTCACGCCCTTGCGCGCCGCAGCAGCCATGACGATTTCGCCGGCCATCACAAGAATTTCCTTGCTGGCAACGGCGAGGTCCTTTCCAGCCTCGATGGCGGCCAGCGCAGGTTTGAGACCTGCCGTGCCAACGATGGCGACGAGAACCATGTCCGCATCAGGAAGCGTGGCCAGATCAATGAGCCGCTGCTCGCCGTCGGGGCCGGACGAAATCGCCGTCTTCGCGCGGGGAAACTCGCTCGCGGCCTGCGCAAGTCCCTCGCAGTCGAAATGCGCAGAGAGACCGGAGATTTCCATTCGCTCCGGGATATCACGCGCCACCTTTCGGGCACTTTTCCCGATCGACCCGGTGGCTCCAAGGATGACAACGCGGCGGGTTCTCATGACACGCCGATGACCAGCCTGAGATAGAAATACATCAGCGGTGCGGTGAAGAGCAGGCTGTCGATCAGATCGAGCGTGCCGCCGATGCCAGGCAGGATCCGGCTCGAATCCTTCGCATGCGTGCTGCGTTTGATGATGGACTCGGCAAGATCGCCCACAACCGCGCCGCTCCCAAGCAGCAGGCCCAGGGTGACCACGTCCTCGAGCCGCAGCGCGGAAAGCCGCCCGGGAATCAGCGCGTAGAGCCAGTACCCGCCCAAGGAGGACAGGAGCAACGCACCGAAGAATCCTTCCCAGGTCTTCTTGGGGCTGATGTGCGGGGCAAACGGATGGCGTCCGAAAAGGCTGCCGAAGACATACGCGCCCATATCGCTGAATTTTGTGACCACCATCAGATAAATCAAATAAAACTGTCCGGTCGTCTCCCCATTTTCCGTCCGAGGCATCAGGTAGATGATCTTTGTGAGAAAGTTGAAGAGCCACGGAATATAGAGCAGCCCGAACACCGTATAGGCGATCGCCTCCAAGGAATCGCGGCTCGCCGCGGCGCGAAACATCTGGCGCGAAAATGCGACGAAGAGAAAGCCGACGAGAACTGCCATCTCGAGATCGTAAGAATGCTCCGGTCCAGGCGTGCGCAGATAGAAAAAACTCGCGATCATGTAGATCGCACCGCAAAGCATGCCGGTGAGCGTAAAGGCGGGGGCGCCCAATTCCTTCACCATGTGGAAATACTCGTACAGCGCCACCATCGCCATGAAGAGGATCAGTAGAAAGTATCCGTATTCGGAACCCGCGATGAGCGTGGCTACGATGAGCGCCCACAGACCCACCGTGCTGCCAAGGCGCTGGAAGAAGCTGATCCGGGCGGGTTTCATTGCTGGGCGGCACACGTACACCGCGGAAGGGCTGGAGAAAAGAAGATCAATGCCATTGACAGAGCGAGCATTTCACGGCGCACTCTGTGCATGGGGCACGACCATGACGAACATGGCCATCAGCATCATGCGCCGACGGATTTTGGGCGAGCGTTTCTGATCGGGATTTTCCTTAATGCGGGCTTCATTGTCCTTGAAGTTACCTTCGGTCTGCTCTCGGACTCGCTCGCCCTTTTGGCCGATGCCGGCCATAACCTCGCCGATGTACTCGGCCTCGTGATGGCGTGGGCCGCCAGTGAACTGGCGAAAAAAGTTCCGAGTCCGCGCCGAACCTATGGATGGAAGAGGTCTACCGTTCTGGCGGCACTATTCAATGCTCTGCTGCTGCTTGTAGGAGTGGGCGCCATTGTCTGGGAGGCCGTCCAGCGGTTCCACGATCCGCCGCGCGTGGAGGGAGGAACGGTCATTTGGGTCGCCGCGTTGGGCATCGCCATCAATGGCGCCAGCGCACTCATCTTCATGTCCGGCCGCAAGCAGGACCTCAACGTTCGCAGCGCATTTCTCCACATGGCCGCCGACGCGGCGGTATCCGCCGGCGTCATGCTGTCCGGAGGGATGATTCTCTTCACCGGCTGGGGCTGGTTGGATCCGCTGGTGAGCTTGCTTGTTGGCTTTGTCATCCTGCTCAGCACTTGGGAGCTTTTCACCGATTCGCTCAACCTCTCCCTGGATGCCGTGCCCGAAAGCGTGGACCCTGGCGCCGTACGCGCTTATCTCGCCGGGTTGCCGGAGGTTGCCGGGATCCATCACGTTCACATTTGGGCGCTGAGCACGACGGAGGTCGCGCTGACGGCTCACCTCATCAAGAGGACCGCGACACTCGACGACGCGCTGCTGGCGCGCATCCGCGAGGATTTGCTTCATCGCTACGGCATCGGACATCCCACCATTCAGTTTGAGAGCGCAGGATGCGAGGAAAAGTGTTAAGCGTCTCCCAAAGCTGGTTTCAAGATGGACAAGAACGACTCGATCTATGTAGCGGGCCACCGCGGGATTGTTGGAAGCGCCAATGGTGCGGCGGCTGCAAAGTGCGGGCTTCAACCAGATTCTCACTCGCTCGCGCTCGGAGCTCGATCTCTTGGTCAGCACGGCCGT
>JAXIPG010000142.1:0-4215 GCA_045403045.1 Terrimicrobiaceae bacterium | reverse complement strand
ACGATGGAAAAAATCGCCGCCCATCCACAATTCTCGCGTCGTCCCCACACTGCGGCTGCTGCTGTGCCGCCCCGCTTGAGAGTTCGATGCATCTCTGCAACGGCAAGGTTTGGATCCGGTACATACATCAAACCAAGAGCGTTAAGAACAACGCCGAAGCTGTTGTCTTCGAGGGGGAGATCCTCCGCACCGGATCGCTCGAACGAAACGTTTGCGATATTGAGTTCAGCGGCCCGTCGCTTGGCGCGCTCAACCATTTCGTTGGAAATATCCTTCCCGTGCCTTTTCCGATTGCTGGCCGCAGCTGCAACGCCTGCGCATTGCGCTCAAGGACGGTTTTTAGTTGTTCGGGGATGAGACCGCTCATCGTAACTTAAGTCTATACCCGAAAGCAAGTTGACGAAAGAGAATTGTTTTCGTTTGAAGGCTGAACTTTCATCCGCACACACGGCGCTGTTAGCGCAATCGAAATTTTCCCGGAGTCGTTCCCATATTGACTGCGACCCGGTGGCGAGTCCGACATTCCGCTAGCGATAGATCCACACTGGCGTCCCCACTTTCACCGCGGAGTAAAAACGCTTGGCCCAGCGATTCGGCAGCCTGATGCATCCATGAGAGGCGGGGTAACCGGGCACATGGCCAGCATGCAGCCCGTAAGACGGAGCAATCTGCAGATAGTAGGGCATTGGCGCTCCGACAAAGACCGCGCCGGGTGGTTTGCGGTCCTTTCTCACATCGGCCCCGGCCTTTACGACGCGGCCATTCAGCACATATGCGCCATAGAGGCTGGATCGGTGATCGATATCCTTTCGCATCACCCGATGTTTGCCCGTAGGCGTGTTGTAGCCTTCTCTTCCCGTTGAAGCCGGGGAGATTGCGACAAGCTCGTCTCTGTTGTAAAGAAACGCCCTTTGATCGGACAGCCGAATCACAATAGCGCGACCAGCGGTTCCCTGATCCGTGAGCATTCCAAGCTCGGGAACTGATCTTGTCACCGAGTTCAGCGAACGCATCCCAAACTCGGGGACCGAGCTCAGCGACGACGTGTAGTCGCCGAGATCCGGTAGGGAGGAGCAGCCAACCAGACAGAGGAGCGTGCCAGCGAGGAGAACGGATGGCACGCCCTTGCCGGAGAGGATAATGATGGAGAGGAGAGAGCGCTTCATTGTCAAGGCTGAGAAGGCAATACTATGAACGAAGATCAGGCCAGGGCAAAAATTCCCAATTCGGATTTGATGCCCTAAAATGCGGAGCTATCTCATTTGCGGGCATTCTGATTTACGAAATTTACGCCTGGCAGTAGAGTGAGGCGTTGAAACTGCACAAAAGGAATCGAAAGAGCTGCAGCGCTCCTGGCAGGAAGGAGCGATCTGTGGATGAACCGGTAAAATCCCTTGGAAAAAGTCATTAAGCTCAAATGGTTTCATAGCCAACTTGAGGGCCTCGACTACGAGTTGTCCAGCGTTCGTTACGCGCAGCCGGAGGGTTGGAGGCCCGCCATGAATGCCTATCGTTGCGAGGGCTGCATCCGGGTGTGTTTTGACCTTGCGGGTGTGGACAAGGCAAACGTCGATTTAAGGATCGAGCCCAAGAGGCTGATTCTCCGAGGGACACGACCGACGCCCGAGCCTGCTTCAGCCGAGGGACGTCCGCAGCAGATTCTTGCCATGGAGATCGATCACGGGCCTTTCGCGCGGGAATTGCGTTTACCGGCGGAGGTCATTCCCGGAGAGGTCACGGCCGAGCAGCGTGATGGTCTGCTTTGGATCAAACTGCCATTACGCTCTGCTCCATGATCGAGGAACCCTTCATCGTCAAGGAAGGAGCCGGAACGAGTCCTGCAGGAGGAGGCTTGCCGCCGCTGCCAGGCAGCATTGAAAAGGACAACCAACCGGTAATTCCCGATGTGTTGCCGATCCTGCCAGTCAGGGAAATGGTGGTCTTTCCAGGCACGGTCGTTCCGGTAACAATTCGTCGAGAATCTTCGCGCAAACTGCTGGATGCTTCATTGGCCGAGAGCAAGATCATCGGGTTGGTGGCGCAGCGCGATGCCACAAAGGATAATCCGGCGCCGGAGGATCTGTTTGGCGTCGGCACGGCGGTGGTAGTGCTGAAGCTGTTGCGCCAACCTGATGAGACAATGCTTATCGTTGTCCAAGCCCTTCAGCGCTTCGCTATTAGCAAGTTCATTTTGACCCACCCTTTTTTCAAGGCGGAGGTGCGCGTCCTTGAATCCACTGCTCCGCCTGCCGAAAGCAAGCAATGGGAAGCAGAGATCAAGACGTTGCGCGAAAATGCTATGAAGATAATAGAGATGTCTCCCGACATTCCCGATCAAGCGCGGGCGATCCTGATGAACATTACTGATGGGGGACAACTGGCCGATTTTCTTGCGACCAACCTCAACGTCGATATTGCGCAAAAGCAGGCTCTGCTCGAAGAACTCGACGTAGCGAAACGCGTCAAGGCCGTGCAGACGCATATCGCCGGGCAACTTGAGATCGCGCAGATCCAGCAGAAGTTGCAGAAGGATTTGGCGTCGCAGTTTTCGGACGCACAGCGCCGCACGTATCTTCGCGAGCAACTGAAGGCCATTAAACGTGAACTTGGCGAAGACGACACGGGGGCGGAAGCTGTTCAATTGCGAACGCGGCTCGAGGCAGCGCATCCCCCGGCGGAAGTCATGGCACAGGCCGAGCGAGAATTGAAGCGCCTGGATCTCATACCGCCCGCAAGTCCCGAGTTTTCTGTCATCGTCAGCTACATTGAAACGCTTGCCGATCTGCCTTGGCAAAAGATGAGCGAGGACAACCTCGATCTTGACGAGGCTCAAAAGATCCTCGACCGCGATCATTACGGACTCGAAAAAGTCAAACGCCGATTGATCGAATACCTTGCTGTTCGAAAATTAAACCCTCAAGGCCGGGGGGCAATCCTGTGCTTTCTTGGCCCGCCGGGGGTGGGTAAGACCAGCCTCGGCCAGTCGATTGCGGATGCGCTCGGTCGCAAGTTCTCACGCATGAGCCTGGGGGGAATCCGCGACGAAGCCGAAATTCGCGGTCATCGCCGCACCTACATCGGTTCCATGCCTGGCCGCCTTATCCAGGAGCTCCGGCGCGCCGGCACACGCAATCCTGTGCTCATGCTCGATGAAATCGACAAAATCGGCGCCGACTTTCGCGGTGACCCTTCCAGCGCTCTGCTCGAGGTGCTCGATCCGAGGCAGAACCATGCGTTCGTGGATCACTACCTCGACGTGCCTTTCGATCTCTCGCAGGTCATTTTCATTGCAACGGCGAACTACATGGATCCCGTGCCGCCGGCGCTGCGCGACCGGATGGAAGTAATCGAGATTCCCGGTTATACGGAGAGGGAGAAACTTGAGATTGCGCGCCGGTATCTCCTGCCGCGCCAGCTTTCTGAGAACGGCTTGAAGCCCGATCAATGCCGATGGGATGACCTTTCGCTCAAGCGGATCATCAGCGACTACACGCATGAGGCAGGTGTACGCGAACTCGAACGCCAAATCGGCGCGGTCTGTCGCGGCGTAGCCGCGGAAATCGCCCGTGGCGAACAGCAATCCGTCCTCGTCACACCAGACGTGGTGACGGTCTTGCTGGGTCCTCCTCGCTATGTGCGCGAGGAGCGCTTGAAAACGGATGTGCCGGGCGTCGTCACCGGGCTGGCCTATACCCCTGCAGGCGGCGAAGTCCTTCATATTGAGGCCATAAAGTATCCAGGAAAGGGCGGAATTACGCTAACCGGACAGATAGGCAACGTGATGAAAGAGTCGGTTCAGGCCGCGTTGAGCCTTTTACGAGGTCGTGCCGAAGCGCTGGGGATCGACGCGGATGCCTTCAAAGATACAGATATTCACGTGCACGTACCGGCGGGAGCAATTCCTAAGGACGGGCCATCCGCCGGTGTGGCGATGTTTACCGCCCTTGCCTCGCTTTTCACCAACCGGCGTGCCCGCGCCGATGTCGGTATGACGGGCGAAATCACCTTGCGCGGTTTAGTGCTGCCGATCGGCGGTTTGAAGGAAAAGAGCCTGGCTGCGATGCGGGCGGGATTGGAGACCGTGATCATTCCGAAATTAAACGAAAAAGACCTCCCGGACGTACCCGCCGAGGCAAGGGAAAATCTGCGATTCATCCCGGTGGAAAATGTCGATGAAGTGCTGGCAAACGCCTTGACTGAACCAGCGCCAGCGCC